>PMSX01000101.1 GCA_003167495.1 Bryobacterales bacterium
ATGCGCCGCCTCACACCCACTCAGCACGAAAAATTCCTGAAAGAAGCCCTCACCGAGGCGATAGAAATGCCACAAACCAAGGAGGCCGCCGCCTAAACCACGAAAGTCCCTCACTCATCACAATCAGTCTTCCACAAGTGAGCCACCTGTGTGTCTCCACGTAAAACGCAAAGGGCGCGGAAGCGCACCGCCAAACAACATGTGTGATCGGCCCGCACATAATTCGCATGATTCGGGGAGAGCCCCCGGTTTCCCCCCGTTGCGGTAGTAGATGTCTAAAGGCCGTTCTTCGTTGGACAGCAAATCCTGCCTATTCTTGGCGAGGGTAACGTGTACTTATCGTTTTCAATTAGAGCTTCACTTGTGGCGCCACTTTTGAATCTTCGGACCCGTCTGCGCGTATTTGCCTATGAGTCACAAAAAATGAGGTCGGTTTGTAACCAAATCGATTTCGCGCAGTATTGCAACTGAAGACGCTACGAGCGATTTGCTAACCACACGCTGGCTCATCCGTATTTCAAACGGGACCTAGAGCGTGGGCAACTGGTGGCGGCACCAATCTTAGTCGAAGGAAACGAAATGGCGGATTTGCAGGATGCGGTTCGACAACTCAGAAAATCACCCGGATTCACCACCACCGCGGTGATCACGCTTGCCTTAGGTATTGGTGCCACCACCGCAATCTTCACCCTTGTTCATCAGGTGATGCTCAAGTCTCTGCCGGTCACCAAACCCGAAGAACTCTGGCGCGTCGGCGACAAAATCCGCTGCTGCAACTGGGGTGGGTATACGCAAGATAGCGATGGCAATTTTTCGCTTTTCTCCTACGAAGCCTACAAGAATTTCCGTGAACACACGCCAGAGTTTGCCGACCTTGCGGCGCTGCAAGCCGGCAACGCACCACTCGGTGTCCGCCGCGCAGGATCGGAGGGTCCGGTCGACACGCGCAATGGCGAATACGTCTCGGGCAATTTCTTTCGTACCCTCGGCGTCCGCCCCTGGGTCGGCCGCGTGATGACCGACGCCGACGATCAGCCCGGCGCACCTCCCGTCGCCGTCATGAGCTATCACAGCTGGAGCGATAAATACGGCTCCGATCCCTCTGTCGTGGCCGGAAGTTATCAGATCAACGGCCATCCCTTTACGGTGATCGGCGTCGCTCCGCCCGGCTTCTACGGCGCCAAGCTCGAGGGCTGGGGTATGCCCGATCTCTGGATCCCGGTCAACACCGAACCGCTGCTCGATGGCGAAGCCCAGCGCCTCAAACGTCCCAATACGAACTGGCTGGACATCGTCGGCCGTGTGCGCCCCGGCGTGAATGCCAGGTCGCTCGAAGCCAAGCTCCGCGTTGAGTTCCATGACTGGCTTGCAAGCCACGTGCCGGATATGGAGCCAGGCGAAAAACAGACCTGGCATCAGCAGACCCTGCATCTCGTTCCCGGCGGCGCCGGTGTCGCAGCCATGCGCGATCAGTACGAGGCTGGATTAAAGCTGCTGCTCATTGCAGCCGGCTGTGTGCTGCTGGTCGCCTGCGGCAATCTTGCCAATCTCATGTTGGCCCGCGGTTTGAAAGAGCGCTCGCAAACGTCTCTGCGTGTGGCTCTCGGTGCCTCGCGCGGCCGGCTGGTGCGCAAAGCGCTCGTCGAGTCCACTTTGCTCGCTGTCTTGGGAGGCATTCTCGGAATCGGAATCGCCTATGGAGGCAGCCAGCTGATTCTCTATCTCGCGTTCCAGAACGGCGCCGGTCCGGCGAATTATGTCCCGGTCGATGCATCTCCCTCCTGGCCGGTTCTGCTCTTTACGCTCGCGGTCTCGGTGCTCACCGGAATCGTTTTCGGCCTCGCACCCGCCTGGATGACTTCGCATGTCGATCCGGTCGAAGCTCTGCGCGGCAGCAACCGTTCCGTGCGCGGCGGCGGCTCCATCGCGCAAAAATCACTGGTTATCGCGCAAGCCGCGATGTCGCTTGTTCTGCTCTCTGCCGCTGCTCTGCTCGGCCAGAGCCTGCGCAATCTCGAGCACCAGAATTTTGGCTTCGAAACGAAGGATCGCTATCTCGTCTCCATTAACCCAACGCTCGGCAACTACAAGCCCGAGCAAATGGAGCTGTTCTTTCGCCGTATCGACGAGCGCCTCCTGGGCGTACCCGGAGTCCGCATGGCCGCTCCCGCTCTCTACGCGCCCATGAGCGGCGATAGCTGGAACGAGGGCATTCGCATCGCCGGCCGCCCCGAACCGGGACCCAAGGAAGACACTGGCGCCGGCTGGGCACGCGTCATGCCCGGCTTCTTTGAAACTCTAGATGCAAAAATTGTGCAGGGCCGCTCCATCGAAGAGCAGGACACTACCACCACTCGCCCGATCGCCGTCGTCAACGAAGCTTTCGTTCGACGCTTCTTCAAGCACCAGAACCCGATCGGCCAGCACTTCGGCATGAACCGCATTCAGTACGCGGGCAAATTGGAAATCGTCGGCGTTGTGCGCGACATCCGCTACATGACCTGGGATTACAAGGATCCTATCCGCCCCATGTTCTGGTTGCCCGAAACGCAAAGCGTCAAATACGACGATCCGCAATTCAACACCTTCGACCTCTTTTCTCACTTCCTCTACAACATCGTCCTTTGGGCTCCCGGCAATCCGCGCGGTATCGAAGCCGAAGTGCGCAAAGCGCTCGCCAGCGTCGATCCCAACCTGGTGGTCTATGGGGTGGATCCGTACTCGAAAATTCTGGCCGGCGATTTTCAACAGGCGAACATGATCGCTACCCTCACCATGCTCTTCGGCGCGCTCGGCCTTGTTCTCGCCGCGGTGGGATTGTACGGCGTGATGGCCTATACCGTAGAACAGCGTACAAGCGAGATCGGCGTGCGTATGGCGCTCGGCGCCAATCGCACTCACGTGGTCCACATGGTCCTTCGCGGCGCGTTCTTCCAGATTGGGGTCGGACTCGGACTCGGTATCCCGCTCGCCATCGGAGCTGGCCATCTCATGACGACTCAACTCTTCGGCGTCTCTCCGTGGGATCCGCGCATGCTCACCATCGCTACACTATTACTCTGCGCCGCCGCGCTCCTGGCATCCTGGATTCCAGCTGCACGCGCTGCAACGGTCGAGCCTATGGTTGCGCTACGCACCGAGTAGCGGTCACACGCTCAATGGAAAAAAGCGTTCGCCCAGCGGTGTACTTTCGATAAACCCGGTGTACCTTGGATAACAAGGATTGGCGACGGATGTCCTTACCCAGCAGACGCTCTTTCCTAAAAACCGCCACTGCCCTAAGTGCCACGGCTGCTTGGGGCAATCGACTTATAACCGAGTCGCGCATCGCATGGCATGAACGGCGTGATCTGTTCCCCGAAGGGGTTGCATCGGGGGACCCGGACGACAATAGTGTTTTATTGTGGACGCGCCGAGCGCCGAAGGGTGAACAAGGGCCCACAAAGTTGAACGCCGAAATTGCCGAAGATGAGGAATTCACTCATGTTGTAGCAACCGCCGTAGCTCCGATTTCGGCGGAATCTGACTGGACTTGTCGTGTTCTGGTGGGAGGCTTGAAGCCCAGCCACGTATATTGGTACCGCTTTACCGACTTCGAGGGTCTGGGTAGCCGTGTAGGCAGAACGATCACAGCGCCGGCAGTGGACGACGCCAGACCCGCTCGTTTTGTTTTCGTAAGTTGCCAAAACGTGAACCAAGGCGCGCAGAACGCCTACCGCAGAATGATTTACGAAGATGAGCGAGCACCCGAAGCGGAAAGAATCGGCTTTGTACTTCATCTCGGTGACTTCATCTACGAAATTGTTTGGTATCCGGAAGACCGTCCGCAAGGCATGTACGACCGTCGCCTGCGAGACGTGGTGCGCTACCCGCATGGCGAGAAGATCCGCGACTTTCACATTCCTACGACCGTCGAAGACTATCGCGCCGTTTATCGCGCCTATCTCAGCGATCCCGACCTGCAGGATGCACGCGCTCGCTGGCCGTTCGTGAACATGTGGGACAACCACGAGTTTAGTTGGCTTGGCTGGCAATCCTTGCAAAGATTCGAAGGAAAAACGCGACCCGCACAGACTCGCAAGGTGGCGGCGAATCAAGCGTTTTTCGAATATCAACCCGCGCGGATCATTAAACCGAGCGGACCATCTCTTGATCGCTTCCAGCCGCCCCAGGTAATCGACACGCCGGTTACCCGTTTCGACGAGCACGGCCTCGGTCAAGAACCGAACAATCTTGCCGCTATCGGCAGCCTCAAGGGTTACCGCGCATTGCGGTGGGGCAGGAATGTTGAGCTAATCGTTACTGACCAGCGAAGCTATCGTTCCGAGGAACCAACCGAACAGCCCGAGGCAAAGCCACTTTCGAGCGATGATTTTCCGGAGTTCATCCCGGAAGAAGCTATGGAAATCCTGGATGCGGGGCGAGCCTACAATGGCGGTCATCCGCCGGCATTCATCCGATTCGGTGGTGTCGAGATACCCAATTTTCGGAAAGACCAGCCTGCGCATACGATTCTCGGCGCAGAGCAGAAGGCATGGTTTCTCGGGCGCTTGCGTAACTCGAAAGCGACATGGAAGATTTGGGCCAACACCACCGCCACTCTCGACATGCGTGCCGATCTGCAAAACGTGCCGAACGGCACAAAACCCTGGCCAGGCACCGGCTACGCGACTTCCCCGGGAGGAGATCACGGCACAGCCTATGTAGAGCGCGGCGAGATCTATGACTTTGTTCAGGCCAACGGAATCACCGGGTTCACAACGGTTGCGGGGGACCGTCATAGCTTTTGGGCAGGGTGGGCTGCAAAGTCACTGCCGCCGAAGCCGTTCGTGCCTGTCGGCATTGCTTTTGTAACAGGTTCAATTTCTGCTCCCGGACTAGTGGAAGCACTCGAGCACATCTTGCCGAAAGACCATCCTCTGCGAGCACTCTATGTTGGCCAAGGGCCACAGGATCACGCTCCACAGCCAACCGTTAACCTACTTATTCGGCACGGAGTCCGCTCTTGTCTCGAGTACGCGCAGAGCGGTGACATGGCGCGGGCACGAGCGCTGTCCAATCCCGATTTGTCGCCGCATCTATCATTTGTCGACATGGGAGGTCACGGCTACTCCGTTGTTCACACGACGAGCGAATTTATCGAGACTGAATTCGTCTGTATTCCTCGCCCCCTCGAACGCAGCAACCACCCCGATGGAGGGGATCTCAGTTATCGAGTTAGATTTCGAACCCGCCGCTGGGAAAACGGTCAAACACCACAACTCCAAATGCAGATTCTCGAAGGCGATCCGAAATTCTCAGCGTGATGTGGCTCGATTTCGGCAGGCCCGGCGCAGGCCTCGGTATCCGCATAACTTCTCCCTTTTCGCGATATAATTTCAAAAACCATGGGGAGTTTCACGTCGACTTTGCGCTCCTCGGAGGTCAGCGGACCTCGCGATCTCTTTCTGAGCTACAACAGCACCGACCGGGACGCCGTCTCAAGAGTGCGCCGAGAACTGTCGGACCGGAAAATCTCCACTTTTTACGATCGCGTCGACCTAACTCCCGGCCGACCCTGGTTCGATGAACTCGAAGCGGCTTTGCGTAGAGTTCGCGGTGCCGTTGTCTTCATCGGCAAAGACGGTCTCGGGACCGTTCAGAGGCGCGAGATGCAGTTCGCAATTGCTCGCCAGGCCATCGAGGAGAAAGCCGGCGCATCGTTTCCCGTAATTCCCGTCTTGCTCGAAGGCGCGGATCCGGACGCCATTTCTGGCTTTCTCGCTCTCAACACTTGGATCGATCTGCGTCGCGGTCTCGAAAATTCTCTGGCTTTCGATTCTTTCGTGAAAGCCGTTCATGAGCAGCCAGAGTCACAGAAAGAGGAATCACCATCAGCCATCTGTCCTTATCGCGGTCTGACTGCCTTTCGCGAAGAGGATTCGTTCTTATTCTTTGGCCGCGAGGATCTCTCAAATCGGTTGTTTGAGCAGATCATCAGACAAAGCTTCGTGGTCATGGTAGGCCGTTCAGGAAGCGGAAAGTCGTCCATCGCGAAGGCAGGCCTTGTGCCTCTTCTCCGGCGTCAAAAGCCTCCGGCGGACACTTGGGAAGTAGTAGCGTTCTCTCCCGGCAGCAGACCTTTTCATCGTTTCGCTGCCCAGTTAGTTCCACTTTGGTCTGCTTCTGGCCGGGATCAGACCGACATCAGTACCGAGTCGGAGAAGCTTGGAAACCGGCTGGCCGCTGGAGAAGTGACGCTCGCCAGCTTCGTTGATTTGGCGCTCAAGCACTTACCCGACACTAGCCGCTTGATTGCTATTGTGGATCAGTTCGAGGAACTCTTCACGCAAGCTTCTCAACAGGAGCAGCACAGACGTTTTGTTGGAGAACTGATTTCGGCGAACCGAGAGTCGAAGTTAACCGTCGTCCTGACTTTGCGCGCCGACTTTTACGGTCAAGCCATAGGACTCGACCGTGAGTTCAGCGACCTGATCGCTGCGGGAGTATTGAATATCGGAGAGATGACGCGAGATGAGCTGAGGCGAGCCATCGGGCGACCTGCTGAGCTTACCGGAGTGCGCTTCGAAGCCGGCCTGGTGGATCGCATCCTCGATCA
Source organism: Bryobacterales bacterium (assembly GCA_003167495.1). Taxonomy (GTDB): domain Bacteria; phylum Acidobacteriota; class Terriglobia; order Bryobacterales; family Bryobacteraceae; genus Bog-105. The sequence goes on from PMSX01000101.1 coordinate 6,599, forward strand.
CGTCGAAAAGCAGCCCGGCAGTCTGCCGCTGCTTGAATACGCGCTCACCGAACTTTGGCAACGGCGTCAGGGCAGTCAGTTGACGCACCAGGCTTACGACGCCATCGGCGGCGTAGACGGCGCTATCAGCAAGCGTGCCCAGGCGCAGTTTGAAAAACTCACGCCTGCTCAAAAGGAGATCGCGCTGCCCGCGCTTTCCCGCCTTGTTCGCGCTTCCTCCCCGGGTGAAGAGGGAACCGACACGCGGCAGTTGGTGCGGCTCAGCGAACTGAGCCCGGATGCACAGTCGGTTATGCGGATTTTTGCCGAAAGCGACGCCCGCTTGATCGTCGCGGGCCGCGAAGAAACCACCGGCGAAGAGACTATCGAGGTGGCTCATGAAGCTCTAATTCGTGGCTGGAGCGCCCTCAAACAATGGATTGATCAGGACCGTAAATTCCTCTTATGGCGTCAGCAATTGCGTCCTTTCCTTGAAAAGTGGCGACGCCTTGGGGACGACAAAAACTCGGCGCTCCTAACGGGGATCTACCTTGTCGAGGCCCGTCAATGGCTGCGGGAGCGTCCCAAGGATTTGAGCCAAGAAGAACGGCAATTCATTCTCGACAGCGAAAGGCCTACTGTACACGCCAAACGGCGGAAACAGGTCGCCGCTTGCACAGCCCTCGTTGCTGTTTTGGCGGCTGTCGGTTGGTTGTGGTTCATCAACCGAGACGCCTATCAAATTCAGGCGACAGCGCAAAAGGCGCGAGAAGCAATCGTGTCGGCGAGCGAATCGGAAGCAGAGGAGTGGTTGCGGGCCTTACACTTCAGTGGGAGGACCTCTGAAGCATTAGCCGAGGGTAAGACAATCGGTAATCCCGACCACCGGGCGGAAGCTCTCGGCAGCTTCGCGTTGACGCTGGCAAAGTCCGGTCATGCCGCAGAGGCTGTCGGGCTGGCGCAAACCGCAATAGCTGCGTCGGCGTCAGCTCCGAATGCGAAATCGGCCGCTGTGTCCTACGCTGCGGCCGCACTGGCAAAAGCCGGGCACTCGCCAGAGGCACTCGAAGCACTCGGCGCTATTAACGACATACCGGCGAGGGCAAACGCATTCGGTCGGGTAGCGAAAGAGCTTGCGGACACGGGCAATATGAAATCGCTGATGGAATTTTGCCGCCGCCCTGGTAATTCACTGGTCAACGACAGGGGCTTAGCCGAAGCCTCGCGTGCCTTGGCGAGCAGTGGACAAATAGCGGATTCGGTACAGCTTGCAAACGACATCAAAGATCCTATTTGGGGCTCATACGCGAAGGCCGGTGTGGGGTATGGTTTGGTAGCGTCGGGAAAGACAGAGGAGGCCGCTGCCATCGCCGAAGAAGCGTTTCGGCTGGCGCAAGACGTCAAGAATGAACCGGATCGAAGCTACTCTTTGGGTTGGGTCGTCAGAGCATTGGCCGAAGCGGGAAAGACATCACAAGCGTTGACTGTCGCTCACGCTATTCAGGACGAAACGTCACGCGACCAAGGGCTGGTTGATATTGCGGAAAGGCTGGCAAGGTCTGGAAAGGTAACCGAAGCCATTGACGTTGCGAAACAAGTACGAGACGCCTTAAAAAGCTTCGCTCTCGGGTCCGTCGTCAGTGCTTTAGCTCAATCGGGAAGGGCACAACAGGCAGCAGACGCTGTTCTACTCCTCAAACGGCAAGGTTACGTCGGTACAGAAGTTTTCGAACGTCCAGTAGGACTGGGCACCGTGGTAGGGTGGCTGGTCGACAGCAACGCGAAACCGGAGGACGCTCTTGCGATTGCCCGCCAGATTGACGACCCAAAGCAGAGGGCGGATGCCCTGGCGAGTGTTGCGGAAACATTCAGGCGAGCCGGTAAGTCACTTGAGGCCGGCAAGGTGGCAGAGGAGGCGCTCGCAAATGTTCGACATAGCCCTAAAGTTTCAGGTGATCGCGCTCTCCGCTCGCATGTCGAGAGTCTTTCCGTTCTAATGGAAGTCTTGGGTAACGCCGGAATCTCGAAAGAGTCCGCCGCAGTGGCTACCGACGCTCAGGATACTGCACGAGCCATTGCCGATGATCAAGAAAAGTCACAAGCGCTTTCGGCGATTGCGATGGCGTACGCTAAACTTCACTCTTACCGTCGCGCTCGGTTAGTCGCCGATCAATGTACCAGTTCCGACGATAAACTCTCTGCCTATGCTGTGATCTTGCGCGAATATACGGTTCAGTACCATCCAGAGTTGGCGAAATCCGGTTCCGAGTAGCTATCACGGGAGCATTGGCCAAACGATGAAATCCGGGGCCGAGATGCGACTGTAAAGAGCGGTAACGACAGGCTCGCTTTGAGGTAGCCAATCCAGAACGCGTCGCCCTATTTACTCGATCGGCACCGCCGTGCGACGGTACTCGATGCTCTCCACGAGGTCTGTTTGCAGCGTGGCTGGAGCCTGTTTGCAGCACATGTGCGAACCAATCATGTCATGCGGTGGCGGAAGCGGATGTTCGACACGAGAAAAGGTGCCCCTGGTATTTCCGCGTGATAAGCTAGTCCGGTTCGAGGAGGCGGAAATGACAACGGGCCGAATTCTAGTGGCTGGACTCGCCGGCGGAATTGCGATGTTTTTCTGGGCGTCGATAGCGCACATGGCGTTGCCCTTAGGCAGGGTCGGAATCAGCCAAATTACTGGCAACGAGTCTGCGGTGCTCGATTCGCTTCGAACCACCATAGGGGATAGATCGGGCATGTACTTCTTTCCTGGGTTCGATCTAAACAGCAATCAAGCCGACGCAATGAAGGCGTATGATGCCAAACTTGTCAGCAACCCATCGGGCATTTTGATTTATCATCCGCCTGGAGCGAAATCGCTGACACCGGGACAATTGGTCACCGAATTCCTGGTTGAGTTGCTCGAGGCAATCCTCGCCATTTGGCTTCTGAGCAAAACGGAAATCACGAGCCTCGCCGGGCGCATCGGCTTTGTGGCCACCGCAGGTTTCCTTGCGTCACTGCCTACAAATATTTCGTATTGGAACTGGTACGGTTTCCCAGGCAGTTACACCGCCACCTACATGGCCGTGGAAATTATCGGTTTCGCGATCGCGGGTACCGCTGCGGCATTCGTCTTGCGCCGTCAGTCGTAAGACCTTCGTTCCGCGAAAACCGTGCCTTCATCTGCGTCACAGCATTACGCCCGTAATTCCTTTTGCCATCCCTATCATTTTCATGGTGGCGCGTCGCGCGTCGCTAGCTTTCGCCATCGCCTTCACAATCGCTGGTTGGTATGTGCGAAATCGCATAACAACGGGCGGCGAGGCGGCTGCCGTTTGTGAACGATGCTGCCGTTGATTTTCCGCCCACAGACATTATCGTCCCGGATACGGTGAATTCATCAACCCTTCCCAAATAATCCTGTTGAACTTCTGCGCATCCACCCGGTCCTCCTCGCTAAAATCAAAACCCTTCGTCTTCGCGGCCCAATAACTCGCCGGGTGCGCAATCTTCACCGGAGGTTCCGCCAGCGCCGTCCGGCGCGCATCTGCGCTCAAAGGTAGCTTGGTGTCTGCCAGGACAGCGGAAGGTTTCGCGTCGAAGTTCCACTCTTTGCGGCTCAGATCGAAGACGTCCGTCATTGGCCGGGTTGTCGCTGTATTCAAATTTAAATGCTGCAACCCCAAAACATCCTCCATCGTCCGAATCATCGATACCGTGGTGTAGTAATTCGAAACCACCGCGCCCTGTTTAACATACGGTCCGGCAACGTACGCCGTGGTCCTATGCGCATCCACATGATCGGGCCCATCTTGCGAATCGTCTTCGATCACAAAAACCAGCGTGTCCGAAGCATAGCGGCTCTTCGCTACACGCTCAATCAAACGCGCCACCGCATAATCATTGTCGGCTTGCTGACGCTCCGGCGTATTCACACCAGAGATGGCCGTATCGAAGTCGCCCATGTGGTCGGTACAAAGCTGAACGAGTTCGAACGACGGCAGATTGCCATTGGCGACGTACTCACCAAACTCCCGCTCCCACTCGGCTTCCCGATAGAAGTCCGGATATCCTGGATCGAAACCGCGATAGTAAAGATCGCCAAATTTGTACAACTCAGGATTCGACGGCCGCTGCATTTTGCTCTTCGCTTTAAACGGATATGGCTCACGCGGCGCATCGGCCGCCATGTCGCTCATCGCTCCATATTCGCGAAACGTCAAGCCCGCACGTAGAACCGCATCCCAAATGTAGCCCTTTCCCTGCTCTGCTCCGCTTGGCCCGTCCGGCTCGGCGACGTTCGCGGTACCAGGCAGCAGATCCGGATCGTCCGGCATTTTTGGATTTGCTTCTTTCCGTTCCTGCAAAGTCTTCAAGCCAATATTGATGTCGCGATTCGTCCCCTCAAACTCATATTGCAGCCCGCGGCTCGCATAGTTCACCGCATTCGCTTTGACGCCGAAATCAGACTCTTTGCCCGACGTACTCCATGGCCAACCGTCTCCGCTCACCTCGCCCGAATTGTAGAAATTATCCAGGTCCACAAACTCGGTCGCAATCCTGTGGAAGTTTGGCGTAATCCGATCGCCAAATTCCACCAGGGATTTATCACCATTACCGCGCGGCAAATCGCCCAGAATCTGATCGTATGTGCGATTCTCCTTGATGATGTAAATCACGTGCTTGATCCGCTGGCGCAATTCCGCCATGGTCTTTTCGTCCCGCGAATTGGCAAGCATTGCAAAATCGTTATTCACCCCAACCATGCGCGTCAAATGCTCCAGTTCCTCGGCGCCCGGCACCGGCACGGTGAGGAAACCTGCTTTTTCGAGCTGATAAATGTATTGATTTGCACCGCTGAGTTGCACCCCCATGCCTGGCTTCGTGTGTGAATCTTCGGTCTTCAGATGCAAGTCTGGATTTGGCCCCGGAACGCTCTTGCCGTTCACTATATAAAGGCGCCTATCGTCGCTACTGACGCTCACCGAATTTGGCGACCACCCAGTAGGAATCAAACCCACCACTTTCGAGCTTTCTCCGAGCCTGATCACAGCGACGGAATTCGATCCACCGTTCGTCACATAAAGCGTCTTCTCATCGTGTGCCAGCGCCAGATCATTGGGTGCGCTCCCGGTATAACCTTTGACATTCTTAAGCAGCCAATCTGGAGCCGTCGTCGGAATCTCTTCGCGGATTCTGTCGTTCTTGGTATCGATCACCGTCACGGTATCGCTGTTATCCGCCGCGACATAGAGCCTTGATTGATCGCGATTCAAAATCATTTTATTCGGATTGCCACGCAAGCGGATTCGCTTTAGCGCCGCCGGCTGCGCCGCAAGCTTCACTTCAATCACTTCACGGTCGCGCAAACTCGAAACATAAACCGTATCGTTTCCTTTGGCCACCACCCAGAACGGATACTCGCCGCCCGCAACGCCTGCTTTCGATTGGTCGATCTTTCCGGGCCGCAATTCGATCTCCGATGCGATAGAGCGCTTCCCCAAGTCAACTACGGTAAGCGAGTCGTTGTAAAGATTGGCAACCACTGCGAATTTTCCATCGCCTGTCACCGCAACACCGGCACTGGCCAGCGCCTCTTTTCCCGGCACAAGCCCCAAGCCTCCCATTGTGTGCCCGAGCTTCACCGCATCGCCGTCTTCACGCCACGCGCCAGCCCTCTTTCTAAACGCGTGAAGATTGTCATCCTTCCCGCCCGCAACGTAAAAGTGTTCGCCGCCGGGCGCGAACGCAATGCCGGCAAACGTGTTCGGCACCTTTAGAACTTCTTTCTTGTGCGGCGTCGGTCCTGAAATGTCATAAACGAAAACGTACTCGTTCGACGCGTAGTCAATTTGTTTGTCGTTTTGATCTTTGATGCGATTGAAGCCCGTCGTCAAAATCAGCAGTGTGCCACCCGTTGGATCTACGGCTGTGCTCATCGCTTGGCCGGCCACATAGTGCGGAAAGTCTGGCAGCTCCGGGCTCAACGTTTCGAAGTGTGCGCCTCGCGTTGCAAGCGGCGTGATTCTTTTTCCCGTCGGAAGCAAATTCGCTTTGCTGTCATCCGTCTTGCGCGCAATTACGGAGTGCTCGCGCGAAACCCAAATGCCAATTGCAAACAAAGAAACACAACCTGCGCCCGCAATCCACACTCGAATCCGCATTCGACTATTCTATGAGGAGGGAAATAGGCGAGCCGGGGGTCCCGCCTTTAGGGAAACAATTTGATCAGCCGCCAGCCGCAAAGGCATGACGCATTCTCATGCTATATTCCGGCCGTTTCGGAACTAGAACAGCTTCGTCAAGTGAATACTGATCCGTATGCCCGCTTGAACATGACAGCTCAAGCGTCGTGTTCTTGGAAAAGCCACCTTCTTGCTTATCCGTTGGGACCGGAGAATAAAATGTTTCTCCGCAAGTCCGGCAATCGAATCGTGCGTAGGTACTGCTAATTGTCATACTCCTCCATTCTAACCGAAACAGAGTTGCAACAAGTACTGCCTTAACTTCTTGACCTAGACACCTAGGTGAAGGTACTTCGAGATGTGTCAACTGCAACGTGCGCTATTGTTGATCGATATGCCAATCTTCGCGCGCGTATCTCTTGCGTTTAGTCTTTGTTTTCCTCTGCTCTCGCAAACCGTTCCACAGGAAATGTTTGACGGATTGAAATGGCGATTGATCGGACCGTTTCGCGCCGGCCGCACTGTTGCTGTTTCGGGCAACCCTGGAAGTGGTGCGGTTTTTTACACAGGTGGTGTAGATGGCGGCGTTTGGAAAACAGACGACGCGGGTACAGTATGGACACCACTTTTCGATCAACAGCAAGTCGCTTCTATCGGTGCGCTGGAAGTAGCGCCCTCCAACCCAAACATCATTTACGCCGGCTCGGGCGAATCGGATATTCGTTCCAATCTGGCGACAGGCGACGGTATCTATAAATCGAACGACGGCGGCAAGACCTGGCAGAACATTGGGCTGAAAGAAACACGCCAGATCTCTCGAGTAGCCGTAAATCCTCGCGATCCCAATATCGTGTTTGTCGCGGCCTTTGGTCACGCCTACGCACCGAACGAGGAACGCGGCATCTTTCGTTCCGCTGACGGGGGCGCCACGTGGCAAAAAGTTTTGTTCAAGGGTTCGCAAATCGGCGCGGCCGATCTTGCACTCGCGCCGGATGCTCCCGATGTTCTCTTCGCCGCGATGTGGGAGGCGCACCGGCCGCCCTGGAGCACCTACGCGCCCATTTCCGGACCCGGCAGCGGTTTATTCCGTTCCACCGACGGTGGCACAACTTGGGAGCAAATCAAAGGCGGCGGTTTTCCCGATTCGCACGTTGGCCGCATCGGCGTCGCCATTGCACGCGGCATGCAAGGCCGGCGGATCTACGCCACAGTCGAAGCCCAAGACAACCAAGCTGGTGTTTACCGCAGCGATGATGGCGGCAACACCTGGGCGCACGTCAACGCCGACCCGCGACTCACTGGCCGCGCCTGGTATTTCAGTTCCATCACCGCGGATCCCAACGATCCCGATGTAGTTTACGTTCCAAACGTCTGTCTTTACAAACTGAGCGATGGTGGCAAAACTCTTAGCATCGTGCGCGGCGCTCCCGGCGGTGACGATTATCACCAACTCTGGATCGATCCCACCAATTCCCAGCGCATGGGCCTCGCTACAGATCAGGGAACTACCATCACTCTGAACGGGGGAGCAACCTGGAGCACTTGGTACAACCAACCCACTGCGCAGTTTTATCACGTCATTACCGATAATCAATTTCCATATCACGTGTACGGCGCTCAGCAGGACAGCAGCACTGCCGCCACGGCAATCAGATCCGACTACGGCCAACTCGACGCTCGCGACCGCTTCAGCTTCGGCCAAAGTGAAAGCGGTTGGGTAGCTATTGACCCGCGTGATCCAAACGTCATCTACGCGAGCGGTTCTTACGGCACCATCGACCGTTTTGACCGCCGCACCGGCCAGAGTCACAACATTGCCCCCTCGCCATTCGGCGCATTCGGCAGCTCAATAGCCGATCGCAAATATCGAGCCACTTGGACTCCGGTTCTTCTTTTCTCGCCCAGCGAGCGGGGCGCTTTGTACTTCGGCACGCAATATGTAATGAAGACGTTAGACGGCGGTTTGCACTGGCAAACCATCAGCCCGGACTTGACAGGTAAAGTGGATAAGATTCCCAAAACCCAAAACGTCACCGTGGAAAACGCCAAGGAACTTGGCTACGGAACCGTTTATTCCATCGGACTTTCACCTCTGAGCCCCACCGAAATTTGGGCAGGCACCGATACCGGACTCATTCATCTCACGCGCGACGGGGGAAAACACTGGCAAAACGTCACGCCTGATATCGGCGTTTGGAGCAAAGTCACGCACATTGAGGTCTCGCACTTTAAACCGGGCGAAGCGTACGCAGCCGTAGATCGCCATCGCCTGGATGATCGCCGTCCTTATATATACCGGACGCGCGATTACGGCAAGACCTGGAACTTGGTGATCGATGGCATCTCCGAACCAGCCTTTCTCAACTGTATTCGCGAAGATCCAAAACGGCAAGGGCTGCTTTATGCCGGCACCGAATTTGGCATGTACGTTTCCTTCGACGACGGCGATCACTGGCAGCCATTGCAATTAAACTTACCTATCACTTCCGTGCGCGATCTGGTTATTCACGATAACGATCTTGTGGTTGCAACCCACGGCCGTGCCTTTTGGGTGCTCGACAACATTTCACCGCTGCGGGAAATAACCGGAAAAGTGACGACCGCCGATTCTTATCTTTTCCACCCGGCGCGCGCCGTTCGCATCAACAACGATTCGTTTTCCGGAACGCCTGTCCCACCCGACGAACCGCAAGCCCAGAACCCCGCCACCGGCGCCTATATCGATTACTACCTAGCACACGAAGCGCAAGACGTCAGTATTACGATTCTCAATGCACAGGGAAAGGTGATTCGCCGCTTTAGCAGCAAAGACAAGCCAACACCCCTGCCGGCAAACTTGCCGATCGCTCCTAGATGGCTCAAGCCCTCGCCGGAATTAAGCGTTAAGGCCGGCGCGCATCGCTGGATTTGGGATCTTCGTTACGGCCGTGGCGCGGAAGTGACCGCCGATAGTGACGACGACGACAGCCCACCTGCTCCAGGACCGCTGGTGCTGCCGGGAACCTATCAAGTGAAGCTCGTCACCGACGGCAAGGAACTCAGTCAAACATTGACCGTGCAGATGGATCCCCGCTCCGTTGCCACGCCTGCCGAACTGAACCAACAGTTCTCTTGGGCACAAAAAGTCTACGCCTCCATGACCGAAGTCAACAGCGCAATAACAAAGTTGAAACCGCCTCAAAAACAATTGCTTGATGCCTTACAGCCACTCGCGAGATCACTGAACGGTATATTGACCGCCCTCGAAAGCGCAGACCGTACGCCGCCTTCGCAGGTCATTTCCGCCTACCAGGAAACCTTGCAAAAACTAGAGCCGCTGTTAAAGGCCCACTAAACTCCTTTGATCCGAAGAGAAAAGGGGGACATTCCGCAGCACCGGTCAATCCTCGACCGGAACCGGGTGTGAGGGGTGTCCCCTTTTTTTCGTTTCCCACTGTCGGTATTCTTCGGCGCAGCGATTTCAGGCTGTGCCTCTATCTTTCTATATAGAAATCACCTCCCGCTATAATCGAGATTTCCTTCAGATGCCGAGCGCGCCCTCGATTGACTGGTTTCCCTTGTGGCTCAGCCTCCGAGTCGCTGCATTAGCCACGCTCTTCGTCCTGACGATTGGTACCGCCATCGCTTACCTGCTCTCCCACAAAACTTTTCGCGGCAAGGAAGCCGCCGACTCGCTCATCACCCTCCCGCTGGTTCTACCGCCAACCGTGCTTGGCTACTATCTCCTGGTCCTCTTAGGACGCAGCTCCGGCCTCGGTCACATATACGAATCTCTCTTCGGCCAACCACTCGTATTCACCTGGCAAGCGGCCGTCGTCGCCGCCGTTCTCCATTCCGCGCCCATTTACATCAAAGGCGCGCGAACCGTACTCGAGGGCGTTGACTATCGCTTCGAGTGGGTCGCGCACAGCCTCGGCGCATCGGAATGGCGCACATTTCGGCGCGTCACGCTTCCACTCGCCTGGCGTGGACTAAGTTCGCTCGCGTCCCTATGCTTCGCCCGTTCATTGGGAGATTTCGGCATCACCATGATGGTGGCGGGCAACATTCCCGGACGTACACAGACACTCTCTGTAGCCATCTTCGACGCGGTTGAATCCGGCAACGGGCAGATGGCGCGCATACTAGTGATCGTCATGTCCGTCACCGCGCTAGTTCTTTTGTGGGCCGCCGCCCGGCTATCCCGCCCCACTGCGCGCGCGAGTCACGAAGGATGAGCGCGCCCATCAAAATTGACGCAAAGTTGCTCAAACGCCTCCCTGCCGTGGGAGAAACCGAAGCGTTTGAATTAAACATCCATCTCCAAAGCGATGCTGCCACCACCGTTCTTTGGGGCGCCAGCGGCGCCGGAAAGACGCTCGCCCTCAACTGTCTTGGTGGATTCTCAACGCCCAACGAAGGGCGCATTCTGGTAAATGACGAATTGTATTTTGACGGCGCAACCCAAGTCAATCTCCCCCCTCGCGACCGGCGCTGCGGTTACATGTTCCAAGATCACGCGCTGTTTCCGCACATGACCGTTCGCGAAAATCTAAAATTCGCCGCCGCTGCGGCCCGCAATAATTCGCGCCTCGACAAGCACCGCAGAATGAACGATCTTCTCGAAGCTTTTGAGTTGACTGATTTGGCCGCCCGTAAACCAGCGCAACTCTCAGGCGGCGAAAAGCAGCGCGCAGCCCTGGCCCGCATGCTCGTAGGCGATCCGCGCGTGCTCCTGCTCGATGAACCTACGCGCGGTTTGGACGCACGCCTCCGGCAAGCGTTTTACGAAGTCCTGCGCACCACGCGCGAACGTTCCCAAGCGCCCATTGTGTTGGTGACGCATGATCTCGAAGAATGCATGCAACTGGGGGACTATGTGTGTCTCATGGAAGCCGGCCGCTTTGTGCAGAGCGGCCCTAGGGAACAAGTCTTTGCGCGGCCTGCCAATGCTGAAGTCGCCCGCGCGCTCGGAATTTACAACCTCTTGCCTGCCAAAGTAACCGCGCTCGATCCAAGCCGCGACACTTGCTCGCTTGATGTGGCCGGTTGCGAAGTGCAAGGTCGCTATCTGAAAGGACGGCTCATTGGCGACCAGGGCCACCTCTGCGTCCGGCAAACCGAGACGCGTCTCTTACCGAATATTGGACGCCGCGAACCAAACCAAATTCTATTGCGAACCGTGGGCGTCAGCCCTTCGGCGCAAGGCGCCAGGGTTCTGCTCGAACACGGCGCCGCCGTCATTGTTAGCGAAACCGAGTACGCGCATCTTCGCGGCGAAGAGATACTTAAGCTCGAGATTCCGTCTTCTGCTGTATACTTCATTGCCAAGTGAAACGCTATTACATAACTGACCGCAAGGCCGTTGGCGGCTTCCGTCCCTTGCTCGACGTCATTCGCGATCAAATGCAACTCGGCGTTGATTTTATTCAAATTCGCGAGAAGGATTTAGCCGCCCGCGAACTCTTTCAATTCACCTTGGCCGTGATCGAAGCCAGAGCGCGAGAGAGCAACATGCATGCGCATCCGAAAATCCTGATCAACACCCGCGCCGATGTGGCCAAGGCCACCGGTGCCGACGGCGTGCACTTTCCCTCCACTGCACCGCGCGAAACTTTGCCTGGGCTGTTAGTGGGACGTTCCTGCCACACCATCGACGAAGTACGCACCGCCAAAGCCGACTTCGTCACCTTCGGCCCCGTGTTCCCTTCTCCCGGCAAGGGCCCAGTTACCGGTTTGGATTTGCTCACCGAAGCCTGCCGCTGGGGCAAGTCCGTTTTCGCGCTCGGCGGCATCACCTGGGAAAACGCGGCCGATTGCATGAAAGCGGGCGCTACCGGAATCGCCGGCATTCGCCTTTTTCAACAGCCCGACTTGGATTGAACCGGCGCATCGTTACTGGCTCGGCCCGCTAATCCGCATCAGCGGCTCCTCCGTCTTCTTCTCATGCAGCTTCTGCACAATCGCAAACTCTTTGTCGGCTTCCGCGTTCCGTCCTAATTCCTTCAACAGCCGCGCCAGCCGGTAGTGCGCATCATAACTGCTTGCGTCAACGCGAATCGCCTCCCGAAACTCCGAAATCGCCTCTGCATTGCGCTTGTTTTGCTGATACAGAATCGCCAAATCTAGATGCGCCAGATGCGAATTCTTCTGTTCCTCCAGCGAGCGCTTCAACGAAGCCATCGCCTCCGCCACGTTGCCCGCCTTCATTTGCACATCACCCAAGTACGCGAGCGCCAGCGCTTGTTTAGGATTGGTCTTCAGTTCGAGATTGAATTCGCGTCCGGCCTCGTCATAGCGCTTTTGCTTCCAGTACAGATATCCCAAACCGAAATGCACATCGGGTTGAGCGGGAGCGTTTTTTGCCGCGATCTCGTACTCTTTGATCGCCTCATCTGTGTGGTTCTGCGAATCGAGCGCCTCGCCCATGAGCCGATGCACTGCCGGCGAATCCGGGTCTCGCTGCAACAATTCCCGAAAAAGGGCCATCCCAGCATCGGCGTCGCCCGACCAGACATAGCACTTGGCCAGCAAGTACACCAGCTCGGACTTTTCAGGCTGTGCGTCGGCCAGGGGCTTGAGCCGCACCGCTGCTTCTTTATATTTCCCCAGCCCGAAATAGCTCATACCGACGAGCGTTGTCACGCGGTCGCTCGGCGCTTCTTTTTCAAACGCGGCAAGGGCCTGCCGGAAGTCGCCCAATTTAAACCAAGCGAGACCAATATTCAAGTTGAGGTTCGGCAGAGTCGGATCGATCGCCGCCGCGCGTTTGTAAGCTTGCACGGCCTCCCGATATTTGCCACTTTGCGCGAGAGTGACACCCAGGTTGGCCTGCTGGATCGCTGCCGCCTCGCGTTGCTGTGGCTGTTGGCGGCCCAGCGCCAGTGAACAAAAAATCACCGTACAAAGCGCCGCACCTCGCAGAAACCGTTTCATGCGCTGCTACTATCGATTTTTCCCTCTTTGTCGATCACAAACGTCAACCGGTTCGCGATTCCCTTCTTCCGTAGATAAATGCCGTACGCCTGCGTCATCGCATGAATCTGCTTGATCGTTCTGACGTTATCACAATGAGCGCTTAAGGCTCACCGACAATTTCCGTAGAGACATTCGTTGAAAGAATACGACTTACAGTTGGATGGCAACGATGCGCGCATGAACATACTCCACCCCATTTCGTGGACCGGTCGGCCTCCGTTGCGGGGTGCCTGTCCGGGCGTGGATTCGGTCGGCCACATCCATGCGCTTTCGCCCCCCAATCTGCAAGTCGGCTTGCGCAAGGTTCTTCTCGATTACTTCGACAACGCGTGGACGCTGACCGAGGTTCTCTTCAGCGCTCTGCGTAACGATGAGGCGTTCTACCGGCAGCCTTCCCACCGTCTACGCCATCCCATCATTTTTTATTACGGGCATACAGCGCTGTTATATGTAAACAAGCTCCGGTTGGCCGGGCTTCTTTCGACTCCACTCCACTTCGAACACGAACGCCTCTTCGAGGTTGGCGTTGACGAGATGTCATGGGATGATCTTTCCCAGCAAAGGAGCGATTGGCCGTCGGTTGAGGCAGTCACGCAATACCGGGCCCGCGTCTACGCGCTGGTTCGCGGGATCATCGAGTCTTCTCCGGATCTCGATCGACCCCCAGCCCTGCCGCAGTCCGGGCCCGCATGGGCGCTCCTCCTCGCGATCGAACACGAACGGATTCACCTCGAGACGTCGTCAGTCCTGATTCGAGAACTGCCGGAAGAGCTGGTTGATGTGCCACCGGAGTGGCCCGGATATCCTCCACTTGTCAACGAGCCTCTGGCCACGCCGGCTACCGGCGCTTCCTTCCCGGCCAACCTTTTGCTTGAGGTGCCACCAGGTGAGGTGCGGATAGGAAAGCCGACGGACTACCCGTCGTTCGGCTGGGACAACGAGTACGGCGCCCGCACCATCACCGTGCCCCGCTTTCTCGCCAGCCGCTCACTGATTTCGAACGGGGAATATTGGTCGTTCATCGTCGCGGGCGGATACAGCGAACGCCGCTATTGGTCTACCGAAGGTTGGCAGTGGCGGACTTTCCGAAACGCCAGGTGGCCCGCATTCTGGGTGCCGGACAGCCCGGTGGGCATTCATCATTACAGGCTCCGCCTCTGCTTCGAGACCGTTCCGATGCAATGGTCATGGCCCGCAATCGTGAACTTTCATGAGGCGAAGGCCTTCTGTTCGTGGAGGAGTGAGCGTGAGCCGGCTTCCGCTCCCTACCGTCTTCTGACGGAGGCGGAGCATCACCGGCTGCGCGATTGGCCGGTGGACGCTCCGAATCGAAGCCTTGTTTACGGATCGGAAGGCCCGGTCGATGCGTCCTCATCCGGGCCGGACGGATTCTGTGACGTGTTCGGCAACGCCTGGCAGTGGTGCGAAGATCATTTCGCTGCACTCCCCGGCTTCGCCATTGATCCTCTTTACGAAGACTTCAGCGTTCCGTGCTTTGACGGGAAGCACAACCTGATCATGGGTGGTTCTTTTGCCAGTACCGGCGGTGAGACCAGCCCCTGGGCGCGATTCCACTTCCGCCGTCATTTCTTTCAACACGCCGGGTTCCGTCTGGTGCAGTCTGTGGGTTCCATGGACAAACCGGAAACCACCTGCCAGGACGCGCCTCCGCCACACGTCGGATCCGGCCCATGTTGCTCGTGGGAAAAGCGCGCCCCGGAGCCCAATCGATATGAATCGCAGGACAGTCTAAATCAGTACTTACTGCTGCACTTCGGAACCCGTGATGAGACTTCCCGCTATCCGTTGCCGTCCCACAACTGTCTCGACTTTCCGCGGCGCTGCGCAACCTTGCTTCGCGAAGCGGCGCAGCGGTATAGCGTTCCGGCTGAGCGCGCACTCGACCTCGGTTGCGCGGTTGGCGGCGCGACATTCGAACTTGCCCGTGACTTCCGAGATGTGCATGGGATCGACTTAAGTGCGCAGTTCATAGCCACGGCAAACGTCCTGCGCGAGCGTGGGCGAGTCGATTATGCCGTCCGAGAGGAAGGTGATGTGCGGTCGCCTCTGGTGGCGGTCGTCGATCCGAGCATCGACCGAAGCCGCGTCCGATTCGGGATTGCCGACGCCTGCGCGCTGCCTCAGGGGTTAGGCCTGTTCAATGTGGTGCTCATGGCCAACCTGCTTTGCCGGCTCCCGGATCCCAAGGCGTGTCTCGCGCGGCTCGGTGGGCCGCTCGGCCTCGTCGCACCCGGTGGATTGGTGCTCATTGCCTCTCCCTACTCCTGGATGACCGACTACACGCCACGACCGGCGTGGCTGGGAGCGGACTCGGCCAGTGCTCTACAGTCTATCCTCGACGCGGAGTTTCAGCTGCTGCGGCAGAGCGATGAGCCGCTTCTCATCCGTGAACACTCGCGCAAGTTCGAATACATTATTAGCCACGCCACGCTCTGGCGCCGGCGCTGAGCCCGAAATATACGTCACGATGCAAGGGCCTGCGGCCTCATGGGCGCTAACTTAAGCGGCATTAGCTGGGATGCGTTTAGTAACAAGGGTGGATAAGTACCGGATTCCTCAGCCGAAGGGATTTACCGCCAGTTAAGTCAGGCCAACTGCCGGACGGCCGACAATTCAGAGACAACTACCTGAGGCTGGGATCGAGCAATCGCGGATCTATACGGAACTCTCTTGGCGCTGACCATCCTCCCCGAAGAGTGTCGTCGTCGGGATCTATTAAGTAGTTCCATTCTTGAGGAACAACGGCGGAGGATATCTGCCGAACAGGAAGTGGCGGAACCCAATAGGATTTCTCAATCTCTGGAGTTTCTTCCGGCCTATAGGCCTTGTGTGGAGCTGGTTTGCACCGTCGATTGCGAATCCAAATATCGCCTTCTTCTCGGGACAAGACTTCAGATTCAAAGATGGCTTTTCTTCTCTCGGGCGAACGCGGATCATTGATTTCCCACTGTTCAATCTGGTGCTCCGGGATCGCTATTTGAGAATATGAGTAGACCGGAAAGTTACTCGGGTTCCGAATATGTACCAGTATTTCAAGGCAAGCCAGCGATAGGGAAGACGCTGCATACAGAACCGCAGTACCAGGGTTATTCCACCGCCCTCCCCGCCTAAGTGCGCCAGTCGCATCCCATCGATCGTGCCGCGGAGAGAAAAGACCAAAGACTGTAATCAACTAAAAACGCCGTAGTCGATTCGATCGAGGACGGCCGCAACCGCCTCGGTGTGGGTATCTTCTTCCAAGACTTCCTCAGGGGTTCGATCAGCCAACTCTGAAAGCCTGGTATGGAACCATCTATCCGCCTTGATTTCCGAACCAAAAACCTCCACTGCGCGAGCCCACAGTGCCTCACATCTGAGCCGGATATCCATGTATCGAGTATAGTCCCGATCAGATGCTCCCCGCCTCGAGCTGAGCCGCGACGGTAACGGCAGGTCCGCAACGAGGGTCCACTTCTATGTCACGCATCCTTACCCATCCAACCCGTCTGTTCCCGTGTGCGCCTTCCGCGAGTAACGATCATAGCGACCGGCCAGCGCCGTTGCGAGCGCTGCGAGACCTTCGCTGAAGATAGAGACGTGTGTCCCCTGCAAAGAGTGAACGTCAATCGGCTTGCGCAACAGATATTTCCAGCCGAACTTCAGCGGAGGCGCCGGACCCGTGGCTAAAAAGAGAGTGGCGTCGCCCGAAAAAGGCCGGGGCACAAGCCGTGCCATCGATTCGTCGAAAGAGTTCGGAGCACTCACGTTGGTCAGAGTGAACCACCGGAGCCCGCGCAGAATAGCCTGGGCCAACTCTGCCCGAGCCTGAGGGTGTCGCCGGCCCGCGAGCGTGCATCTGACCACCAAGCCGAGGCGTTTTCTGTTACGCAGTGCGGCACCGCAGATTTCCATAACCCACCTCTGGGGTGCGGGAAGGTTCTGGGGATAGCTGTCGATGAGAAACAGCCGTACGGCCTCGTCACTCTGCTCATTCAATTGACAGGCCATCTCATGGGCGAGCACTCCGCCACGAGAATATCCTGCAACGAAATACGGTCCTCGCGGTCGGAACGTCCGAATCTCCCTCACGTAGTCGGCCAGGATCTGGTCGAAAGTCCTGCCGCCAGCGGTTTCAGTGTCGCCTTGCAAACCGTACACGGGAATGCGGGCTGGCAGTTGGCGGACGAGCGGCAACCAATGGAAGAGTCCGCCCGCCACTCCATGAACGAGAAATAGCGGGATTGCGTCGCCATCGTTTGCGCCCCGGAGGGGAACCAGGTGGCGGAAATTGGGTACCGTCTCGCGGCGGCTGAGACACTCCGCCAACGCCCGTGGGGTGCGTGCCTGAAACAGCAAACGGAGCGGAATCGCGATTCCGAAGCCGGCCTCCATCTCTATAACCACGCGCAGTGCCAGAAGCGAGTCGCCGCCGATGGCAAAGAAGTCGCTTTGCGCCGTGACCGGCACTCCCCCCAGCAGGTTCTCCCATATAGCCACAATCGTTCCTTCAATGTGTGCATCGAGCGCAGACTCTGCCCGCGCTGCCGGCATCACTTGGCGAGAATTCCGGACGAGGGCCACCCGGTCGATCTTGCCTTGAACTGTTAGGGGCAAAGCGGAGTGCCTTACCCAGCGGGTCGGGACCTGATATTCAGGCAAGACGCCCCGAGACGCCTGAAGCAATGCGCTTTCATCGGTGAACGTGCCTGGCTCCGCCACGTAATGGGCGATGACGCAGGGGTGTAAGGGCTCCGAGCGATCAACCTCGACAACAAGCTGCGAGACGCTTGGCAAAGTGGCGAGCTGTCGCTCAATCGCGTCCAGCTCGATACGAAAACCGCGGATCTTGACCTGGCGGTCGCGACGTCCACAAAAGGCCAACGCGCCCTCTTCGTTCCAGAAGCCGTAGTCGCCAGTGCGATAAAGGACCACCTGCCCCTCCGGGTGATTTACAGCCCAGCTTGCCCGGTTTTCGCCGTCCGCAAGGTAACCGAGAAAGAGCCCGTCGCCTCCAAGACAGATTTCGCCGATACAGCCCGGAGGGAGCTGGTCGCCATTGGGTCCGAGCACCCGCACTTCGGTGCCGCGAATCGGAGTCCCTAGAGGGATCGGCGTTCCCTCGGGATCGGCAAGCGAAATAGGGTGGCAGCAACTGAAGGTCGCGTTCTCCGTAGGGCCGTAACCGTTGATGAGCTTGAGATGTGGAAAGCGCCGCAGAACTTTCCGGGCCTTGACCGGGGAGATCACGTCGCCGCCAGTTATGAGGGTATGCACGCCCTCCAGCCACGGCTCCTCAATGTCCGCGAAGAGGTGGAACAATCCGGCGGTCAACCAGAGCGTGTTGATCCGCCCGCTCTCAATCAAGCGTCCTGTCTCGCTCAGCGACAGCGCACGTTCTGGAGCGAATACAACAGTGCCCCCGTTTGCGAGCGGTCCCCAGATCTCGAGGGTGGAGGCATCAAAGGCGGCTGGCGCGAGTTGGAGTTGGATGGTTCCCGTGTCGAAGCGAGCAAACTCAGGCTCCTTCACGAGACGGACGATCGCCCGGTGGGGGATGAGGCACGCCTTCGGCTGACCCGTGGTACCGGAGGTGAAAAACAAACAGGCCGTGTCGTCAGGTAACAGCGCCACGGGTTGCGGGACCGCCTCGCACGGTTGTAACAATTCGCGTGGCGTAACAGTTGACGTAACAGCCGCGCCGCCTTCCAGGGTAGGCCCACCCACTGTAATCAAAAAGTCCAGTATCGCGCCGTCGGCCGCGAGCTCACCAGTTCCAAGCGACACGTAACTGGCCCCGGCCCGCAGGATGCAAAGCAGTAACGCCGGGGTCTCAGCCGATCGCGCAACATTGCAGCCCACCCTGTGCCCGCGCCGGATGCCTCGTGTTTGCAGCGCGCACGCTACCCGGCCGGACGCCGCCCAGAGCTCGCTATAAGTAACCGTTCGGCCCGTGGTATCGCGCGCGGCGACCCCGCCCGGAGTTTCACGAACCCAGCGCTCCACGAGGTCCGGTAGAATCTCCCTAAAACCTGGCCGTGCCTGTTCGCGTCCGCTCCATTGCCCCAGTCGGTCGCGCATGTGCGCAGTCAGCAGAGGAACTTCGCCCAGTGGCGTAGCCGGGGCATCGAGTGCCTGCTCCAGCAACACCTGCCAGCTGTTCAGCAATATATTGATCTGCGCCGAGGTAACGGCCGCCGTACGGTACTCCACCAGCACCTCGAGTTCCTCCCCTACGGGAAAAACGAGAAAGGCAATGTCAACTTTCGCGGTGCCCGTGCCGACCCCGAAGCGCTGGCAGTCAGTGCCGCTCAGGCACAGACCGCGCCGATCCGGCTGGAGGGCGAAGAGTTGTCGGAACAGAGGTTGCCCGGTTTGCCCGACATGTTGCCCGAGATCGCTCGCTAGGTCCGCGCCTGGGTAGGCTTGGAGTTCAAAGATCGCGCTGACCGTGCTTTTGAGGTTCGCAACCAGCGTGTCGAAGCGCATCTCGCGGCTCAACCGGGAGCGTATCGGCAGCGTGTTCACGAAGAAACCGATGGGGTCCTGCAAATCGGCATCAATCCGGCCTGAAAAAGGTACTCCCACCACGCCGTCAGTTTGGCCGGTCAGCCGCATCCAGATCGTCTGATAGGAGGCCAGCAGCACGACGAATCGCGTCGTTTCGAGAGAGCGCGCCGTGGCATCCAACCGGCGCACCAGGCTCGCGGGAAGCCGGAACCAAACATCTTCGCCGCGATAATCGCTGTCGTCCCCGCCCGCACCCCAGCGCGGAACATCATTCTGTCCTTCCCTAGGTTCCTCAATGGGCCCGGTCCGCAGATGTTCTCGCCAGAACGCCAGCGCCCGGTCGCGCGTCAGGCCGGCTCGTTCGGCAGCCCGCCCCACATATTCCAAATAGTCAAAGCCTGTGCCAACCTGAAGCGGTCTCGGTGCATCGCCGGCCCGCGCCCTGTCGTAGGCCAATTCAAGGTCCTGATACAGGGTGGCGAACGCGTTTCCATCGATGATCAGATGATGGAACACAAGCACCAAGTAATGACGGTCTGGTGCTATCGAGAGGAGTGCCGCCCGCGCCAGTGGCGGCCTCTCCAGATCGAACGGCTCACGTCCGAATTTTTCGAGGAGTGTTCGGATCCCCTCCGTGGAGCCGTCGGTCTCGCTCGGATCAAAGCGTTGCAGTTGTAGGCGGGCCGTTGCTGCCACCGTCTGGAAGGGCCGGGCATCGGCGACGCCGAACCACCGCCGAAACGCTTCGTGACGGTCGACAACAGAGTCGAGCGCCTGCTGCAACGCCTCGGCGTCGAGCGTGCCATGGATCTCGTAGTCGGCGATGAGATGGTAGAGAGGCCCTCCGCCCACGCGCTGGTGGTCGAGCCAGATGGATCGCTGACCTGGTGTCAGAGCCGTGCCCGTTCCGGCCGCAGTTCGTGTGCGGCTAGGCCTCGTGTCAGCGGTGCAGTCTGCAGAACGCTCTGCCTGACGATCGAGAAACGCCGCCAACTCCCGCAGCCTAGGGTATTGCAGCAGCAAAGTCAGAGGCAGACGGAAACCGAGCTCGCTCTCAATAGCGAAACACACTTGCGTAGCGAGCAAAGAATCGCCACCCAGCTGATAGAAGTTCTCGTCAGGAAATCCTCGTGCATTGGGCAGGAGATCCTTCCAGATGGTGCGCACGGCGCAGTAGATTCCGGAGTCCGGTTCGCCGCCTGTAAGTGCGGCGACTCCATCGAGCAACAGTGCCTCGACCCGCTGCCGGTCAGGTTTGCCGCTGTCCGTTCGGGGCATCTCGTCAAGCCGGATGAGAGCCTCGGGAAGCAGATGCGGCTCGAGACGCTCGGCCAGAAACTCCCGGAGCCGATCGGGATGGGGTTCCGTTCTTCCCACCGAAGAGGTGTAGCCCGCCAATAGCCGCGGCGAAGGACTGTGGCGGTTCAGAACGCAGCATACGTCTTCGATTCCCGGGTGAGCGTAAAGCGCTGCTTCCAGCTCCGCCGGGTTCACGCGAAAGCCCGAGACTTTCACCAGCGAGTCTGCCCGCCCCAACAGGTGCAGAAGGCCATCCTCGTCGAACCGCCCGATGTCGCCAGTGTGGAATTCGGCCGGCATACCAGCGGGCTTGTCCCAGTAGCCTAGCCAGAGGTCCTCGCCCGAGACGACGACAATCCCCGCTTCCCCGTGCGCCACGGTCTCGCCGCAAGCATCGACCAAGCGGACTATTCGGCCCGCAGCGGCTTGGCCGACCGGAATGATGCGCTCGCCCTCGGATCGTTGCCCGGTCCACTCTTGAAAGCAAAACGTCGGGACCTCGGTTGCGCCCAGTCCGACAACGAACCGGCACTCAGGAGCGAGGAACTTGACGGCCGGCGCGTAGTCGCTTTGGTGGACAGTCTCGCCGCTCAGCAGAACGGAACGGAAAGGTAGTGGTCCGCCGCCGGCCCGGCCCCACTCGCGAAGGAACGCCCGCAGCCACGTCGGCACGGTGTGCAAATGATCGATGCCTTCCTGGCGAACCAACTGCACGGTGGCAGCTAGGTCAGGCCCGCCGATGCAAAGTGTCGCCTCGAGCAAGTGAGCCCGCAACACGCCCAGCAGACCGATCACATGGGCAGGGGAAGTGCTCAATAGTTGCTTTTGTCGGCTGCCCAGCCCCATCGCCGCAGCCTGGTTCCGAAGCGCGGGAAACAGTGTCCGCAGTGAATGCCGCACTCCTTTCGGCTCGCCCTCCGAGCCTGAGGTGAAGAGCACCAGAAGTTTATCCCGAACCGCGGGGCCGGCGTCAATCGATCCCGATCTGCCCTCGCACAACAGCAACTCATTCGGCGCGCATACCGCATTAGGGTTGAATAGACGGAACAGCTGTTCCCGCCTCGGGGTCGCCATATCGGCGTTGAATAAGCCGATGGTATAGTTTTCCGGTGCCAGCAGCACTCCCCAGAGAGCCACCAGCGAAGCCACCGTGGAGTCCAGCATCAGAGCGACGCGCGGATTCTCAAGTGATCCGGTACACTCCTGAAGGCGCCGTCCGAAACGCATGGCATCCGAAGCCATCTCCCTGTAGCTGATCGACTCGCACGAGGTCACGATCGCCGGTTGGTCCCGAAACGGCCCGTCCATCCACTGCAGCAGCAAGGTCTCAAGTTGAAGGGATTCGAATGCGGTTCGGGGATTGACGATCGCAGAAATCATATTGCGTTGACGGACCGCGCTATCAAGAAAGTCGCACGCACATGACCTATTTCTCCTGATATCTATTGGGATTCGTCGCGCTGACTCACACCACGCTCCAATGCCTCCTCCACGCACCCAACAACGTCAACGAAATCAAAATCAGCGCGATGGTCAACCCCCACCACAAACCCACCACGCCATACCCTCTGTAAAAGCACAAAAAATATCCCACCGGTAAACCGAACAACCAATACCCCGCAAAATTCACCCACATCGCAATCCGCGTGTTCCCTGCCCCGCGCAACGCTCCTGTCAAAACTGTTTGCAAACCATCGAACAGCTGAAAGACCGCCGCAATCGCCAGCAAGCTAACACCCGTAGCCAGCACGCCGGCATCGCTCGTGTAGATGCTCAAGATCTGGCGCGGAATCAACAGGAACGTTACGGCGGAACAGGCCATAA
Source organism: Bryobacterales bacterium (assembly GCA_003167495.1). GTDB lineage: Bacteria > Acidobacteriota > Terriglobia > Bryobacterales > Bryobacteraceae > Bog-105. Next base: position 29,347 of record PMSX01000101.1, read on the forward strand.
AAGAGCAGCCTAAACCCACCGCGATGTAACCCATCCTCCGCGCTCGTGCCAGATCGCGTCCGCCAATCGCTTGTCCCACTGCTACCGCCGCAGCCGACGAAATCCCTAGTGGCACCATGAAACTCACCGCCGCGCAATTCAAGGCGATTTGGTGCGCGGCCATCGCCACCGCCGATAACCGCCCGGCCAGCACGGCCGCCGCCCCGAAAGCGCCAATCTCCATTAGGATCTGTGTCGCCGCCGGCAGACCCAGCCCCATCAGCCTGAATAATCGCCGCGGGTCCGGCCGCCGCAGAATGCTGCGAAACCCTTGCTCATTGCCGCGTTCGAACCACCAAATAAAAGCAAGTAAAGCGCCCGCCATGTAAACGCGCGCCAGACAAGTGGAAAGCGCCGAACCCACCACGCCCAACCGCGGCAGATGCCAGTTACCGTAAATCAGCAGCCAGTTGAACAGCCAATTAATGAGGTTCGCGCTCACCAGCGCAAACATCACGGGGCGCACATGGCCAATCCCTTGCAAATACCGCCGAAACGCGCCATACAAAAGCAGCGGCAGCGTCCCCAGCCCCAACGTTGTCACAAAGGGCCCAGCCAGCCTGCTCACCTCTTCGTTGATGCCCAGCCAGTGGAACACCGGACCCATGAACAAAAACAACACCGTCATCGGCACTGCAATAAAGATCGCCGAGTAAACACCTTGTGCGAGCGAATGATGCGTATCGGCTTTGTCGCCTGCGCCGTGCGCTTGCGATACCAGCGTGTCCAGCCCCAGCAACAGCCCCATGCCGAAAATCGCAATGGAATAGTAAACCGAGCTGCCAACGCCGATCGCGCCAATCGCCGCCGGACCCAGTCCGCCGATCATGATCGTATCGACGGTGGTCATCGCCATCCAACCCAACTCAGCCAGCGCTACAGGCGCAGCCAGCCGAGCCATTCGTGAAAGATCGTTCAGGGCTAGTGGCCTGCCTTAGCTGCCGCGGCAACCCGTTCGAATTGCGCTAAGTGATTCAAATCATGCCCTGCGGTCAGTTGCAAAAGCATATGCAAGGTGAGTTCGCCGCGCTCCGGATGCGATGCCGGTTTGGCGAGCTCTGCGGGCGTCAGAGACTTAATCCAGTTTACGTTCCATGCGCGATTCGCACAAAACGCCGCCAGTGCCGCTCTTCCACCCAGCTCGGCATAATGAGTCGACCAAGCCTCCTGATCGAAGGGCTGAATCACGTGATGCGTTTGCGCCACTACTTGCCGCCAGCGATAGCCAAAAGCCAACTCACAGTCAGCCAGGTGGCACACCACTATGTTCAAACTCCACTTGCCCGGCGCGTAGCTTTCGTTCATGCGAGCCGGGCCCAAGGTTTCAGCCAGCGATTGCAAACGTACCGGCGTTTCGCCCAGAACTTCGAGCGCATCCCGGCCGGCCAGATATTGAGCGTAAGGATTAAATGCAGTAGCCATTTACCTGCTATTGTCTACCACCTATTTTTCAGTCAGTGTTTTCTTCTCGCGCGCCACATTCAGAAGCGTGGGATAAAACTGCACAAACGTGGTGTCCACTGCGCCGTGCTGTTCGTGGCAAGAGTAACAGTCCGCGCCATGTGGAATCGCCGCCGCGGGCTTGTTCCCATTTCCAAAAGGGTAAAACGCCCAATGGCCGTCCGCTTTCTTCACGTGCGCTTCTACATCTTGCAAATCACCTTGGTAATGGCCCGCTAGGTTAATCGAGCCGCGGTTGCGTGAAGCGCGAATCTCCAGCATGAACACCGTCGCATTCGGCCACGTGCCTGTGCTCATAAAGGCTCGATACGCGGCGGGCGAAACAAAAACGTTATCAAAATTCGGATTCTGGTTTTCATGCGTCGAGGGGAAGTAAGACATTCCAAGCCCCGAGCTCAGCCACACCCATTCCCGATAATGCTCGGGAAACAGCATCTCACCCCTCGCGTTAAAGCGCAACGGTTCGTCATTGCTGGCAAACCCGCCGGCCACTAGCAAGGAGAATCCCGCGACGATGAACCACATTAAGCGCATAAGTTGCATTGTAGTACGCAAAAAAACACTGGATTTTTCCATGAGATTTACCGCTCCTGCGCCCACTCCTATTCGGAATGCCCTCCACGATCCTGTCCTCGTTGGGCGAGCCGATCCTGCACAGCAACTCTTTGGCGACGATCACCGATAACTGGATCGTCGTGCGAAGCGCCCAATCGCAGTCTCAGGTGGTGGTTTTAATCGACAGCATCACGGCTGTCAAGATTCTCAAAATAACGCATCTCCACCAAGCCTTATGTGGCATTGGATGCCTTTTGATCGCTGGCGCAACCCTGTACTCCAAAGAGGGCGACGGCGCCACCATGCCTTTCACTCTGGTGGGTGCGTCCTTGTTCACCGGCGCACAATTCGGACGTCGAGCGGCCATCGCCCTTGTGGTGGACAGCGAAGTAATCCAAACAGCCTACGGACGTCTGCGCGACGTGGCAACCATAGTCGTCGCTCTACGGTCCGTGCGCGAAGGTACAAAGCGCGACCGTCACCCTGCACTCCAGGCCTTCTCTTGGCTGCTGGCTTACGCCGCTTTACTCGTTTGAAAATCGCCAACAGCATCATTCGCGCCGCAACCAAGCAAAAGTCGGGGCTGCCACAGCGCCCGACATCAGTCCGATACGAAGCCGCATGCCCAACCATCGCCTGCCTCACCGCCTCATCACTCCATCGCCTACTGTACGACCTGTTGACAACCAACAAGAGTTATGGCATACTCCTGTTGGCAGTCAACAGACGCTTTATGTCCGCCGGCAGATCTAACATCTTTCAAGGCACGCTCGAGCTCATCGTGCTTAAAACGCTTGCGACTGTGATGCACAGGGTGCTGACACCCGCGGACTAAATGATGCTTCACTCATTTTTCCTACGTTTGTTCGCTACACTACGGCGCGGCAAGAGCGAACGTCAATTGAATGAAGAATTCGGGGAACATCTCCGGGCGCTGGCGGAACGGCAATCGGAACGGGGCTTCGGGCCAGACGAAGCGCTGCTAGCGGCGCGCCGGGAGTTCGGACCGATCGAACCAGCAAAAGAACGGTACCGCGACCAGGTTCGTTTTCGAAGCATTGAAAACATTGGGCGCGATCTGCGCTTCGCACTTCGGCAATGCCGCAAGAATCCGGGCTTTACCACAGCCGCAGTGTTATCGCTCGCGCTGGGAATTGGAGCAAATGCCGCTTTGTTCTCGTTTGTGAACGCTACCTTGCTGCAGCAGTTGCCGGTACCGCAGCCGAAGCGACTGGTGGTTCTCAAGAACGCGGGTGAAGCGCTCACTCTGCGCTACAACCAGCTGAACGATCTGAATCCGGAGGCAACGGAGATTGACGGGTTATTGGGGACGCACCCAATCGATGTCAGCGTCATGTTCGGAGATCATCCACAGTGGGTTTCGGCCGAGCTAGTAACGGGAGAATACTTCCATACGCTGCAGATCAAGCCGGAGCGGGGCAGACTCCTTACACAAAGTGAGCTTGACACAGCGGAGGGCAATCCGACTTGCGTCATCAGTTACCGGTTGTGGAAGAGCGAGTTTCGCGGCGCCGACGATGTGGTCGGACGGACGATTCTGGTCAATACACGACCGTACAAGATTGTAGGAGTCAGCGAACGCGGATTTACGGGTCCAGATTTACAACGACCAGCCGATCTGCAGATTCCCGCAACGCGTCTCATCGACTACATGCCGGCTTTTGTAGGCCTTCCACATTACGATTGGAAGTCCCGGCTTCCCCTTTTTTCTGCGATAGCGCGGCTGAAGCCTGAGGCAACAAGGGCCAGCGCGGCAGGCCAGCTGACTCGTCTCAACCGGATGTATCTGAAGGCGGCGAAGTTGGACAGGTACGCGACGGACGTCCAGCTGACGGACGGGGATGCCGGATTTCAATCGTCAAAGCTCGGAAAACCTGCGTCCATCTTGCTGCCAGTATCTCTCGTTGTGCTCCTCATTGCGTGTGCGAACCTGGCGACACTGCTCCTCTCGCGTACGTCCGCACGGTCTTCCGAGTTCGCGCTGCGACTCGCTATAGGCGGGTCGCGAAGCCGAATCCTGGCGCAGGTGTTGGTAGAGAGTGCGCTGCTGGCGGTATTCGGCACGGCGGCCGGTATCGCAGTTGCTTACGCGATCCAGCGAATCCTGCTTTCGTTCTTAAACCGTACGACTCCGCAAATCCATCAATTGCACGTTGCGCTGGACGGGACCATGCTGGTGTTCGTCGCTGTTACGTCCACGATTTGCGTATTGCTGTTTGGAGCAGCACCTGCCCTGCAGGCGGCCCGGACAGCGGCACTCGGCTCGTCTGCCGGAAACACGCGCGCAGGAGCAGGCCTACGTAAGGCTTTCGTCATCGTACAGATCGCGCTATCGTTCACCGTCGTGCTTTCAGCCGGACTGCTAGCAGGAACGCTACGCAACTTGACGGCAGTCGATCTTGGTTTCCGTCCCGACGAAATCGCGACGATTGAAATCCGGCCCGCTGCCGGCGGCTACGCCGGGGCGCAGGCCGATCAGTTCTATAAGCGCGTTCTTGACCGTGTGCGCAATCTACCGGGCGTGAAGGCCGCCGCTACCGCATTCGGAATCGACTTCGCGCACGGGTTCAATATGAAGCTTGACTCGCTGCTATCAGGCGGGGCAGCGAGCGAGGCGACTATTTTTGGCGTCAATTCGGGTTATTTCGATACTTTTGGCGCGCACATTCTGGCCGGCCGCGATTTCAACGCCGCCGACACTGCGGACAAACCGCAGATTTACATCATTAGCGAGCATCTGGCTAAAACGTATTTCCACGGCGAAAATCCGATCGGCCGCTACCTGTTGGAAAACGGCAGAAAGCTGCCAGTGATCGGGGTCGTATCTGACATTCGCGACCAAGGCCCGCGCGAAACGAGCATTGACACTGTTTATTCGAACGCTGGTCAATTACTCTCGTCCAGTTTGACGGTGTTTGTGCGCTGTAATGGCGCATGCACGCCGCTGTTACCTACGTTGCGAACGGCCATTCGAGATATGGACAACAACACTCCTATCCTTTCCATACGCACCTTGCAGGCCGAAATGGAAGGCGCATTCTCTACCCAGGAAGTGCTCGGGTTTCTTTCTACCTTGTTTGCGGCGCTCGCCATGCTCCTCGTGGCCACAGGAATTTATGGAGTTCTTTCCTACGCCCTCACGCGCCGTACGCGTGAAATGGGAATCCGAATCGCCCTCGGAGCTTCGCCGAAAGATATTGCCGGGTTATTTGTAGCGGAAGCGGCAGCGATGATCGGACTTGGTACTCTCATCGGTGTGCAGGGCGCGCTGGCTGCGGTCACGCTGCTCCAGTCTCAACTATTCGCCGTCGAGCCGCACGATCCCAGGATCCTGGTCGGATGCGTCGTATGCATAGTAATCACAATTAGTTTGGCATCAGTTGCACCTATCAGGCGCGCACAGAGGACTGCACCACAGCAGGCTTTGAGGATTGAGTAAAGATCTGTTCGCTTTCAACCTTTGGACTGCGTAATCGGTCAGTGCCCGGCTAACGGCGGCAGTTTAGACCGGATCAGAAATTCCACCCGCCGCCAGACGCTCGGGTCAGACTCAATCTCAATGTGAGGCTTCATGAACAATCGCGCGTACCACGGGTATCCTTCGCAGTCGATCACACTGGCTTTGTAGTCCATCTGAAAATTCCCGAGAATCTGGGTCCGCGAGGCGTCGGCGGCGCGAATTTGCTTCAGCCCATGAAGCAGGCCGTTCCGCTGATAAAAATTGACCGCTTGGGCCACGTTAGGCGGAATCGATTCGTTGTTCTCGCCTGGTTTCCTTACGCTGTCCACCAGCACCGTGAGCAACACCGGAATTCCCTGTTCTCCTAGCGCTCGCGCCAACGAGACCGTTTCGGAAGCGCCCCAGCTATGCCCGTAAATCGCGATGCGCGCCGCGCTTTTCTCCTGGGCCGACAGACTCCCATCATTGTCTGAGTCGAGGAGTTGGAGAATCTCCCGGTAGGCTCGCGCTCCCTGATGATTCTTAAACATCCTGACCTGCACCCCCGACACATAATCGGTCTGCAGACGGGTGGCGAGTTGGACCTCGGAATGAATCGAATTATTCGAATGCACGAACCCGCCGACGAAGCCGATCACAATTGCGCTGGAAGCCGGGAAGGCGGGATGACTGCAGCCGAGAACAGCTAAAACGGCAAGCCAATGGAAACGCCGCGAAAGGGAGTGCTGCATGTGCTTCTAGCACAATGGTATCGCTTATCGGAGATCTGCGCCGTCAACGGGTATATCGGCCGCGGGGGCAACACGGTTCCATTCGAACTCTTCAGCCAGCGTCTCCGGCGGCACCTTCGGATCTGAGTCCTCAGTCATTCGGCGCGGATTGAAGCGCCCGCTTCCCACCCAGGCAAAGGCCAATCCTCCGCCAACGTACGGTTGCAGGGCGGCCAAAGAAGTGAGTGGCAGGACATATCTCTTCGATTTCACAAGCGATTCCAGAACACCTCGGACTGCTGCGCTGCGTGGCAAAGTCCCTGGAACCTGTGCCAGAGCGAAACTAGAAAACCGCAGCTCCGGATGCCGCTTGGCATAGCCCACCAAACACTTCGCCGCCTCTTTCGGAGTCATAATGCCAACATCGGCGATGAAGTTGCGATGAACGGATTTCGGATAGTAAAAGTCGATGAGCTGCCGCGAGAAATCTGCGCAGTTGTGAAACACCAGATTGAAGTGATTCTTATTCGGGCGCGTATTGAACAGCCTCACAAGCTCATCGTCCTGCTCTTTTGTGGTTGCAATTTCGAAAATATAAATCGTCCGATCATAAGCCGCGCCGGCCAGTTGGATCCAATCTCCCTTCGGTACACTCCCGTCGGGACCGTCGGGCACGAATTGCTCCAGGTGCTGCCGCCGGTACTCGTCTCTCAACGACGCGACCTGTTCCGCGTTAACCCGGCTCGGAACTTGACCCGCTTCGTCGACCGCATATAGATACGGAATCAGAGGAATCGCCAGCCAATCGTATCCGCCCACGCGATGGTAACGGCTGATAATAACGCCCTGTTCGCCAACCTCACAAGGCCGCAAGGAAACCGGAGACGCTGCACAAACTCGTGAGAGGTAAATGGAAGCGTGACCCGTGGGATTCATGCCGCCAAACGTTCCGAACGGCTCCTCCAAAAGAAGTGCCACGTCGGCGCGCGCGACCCCGGTCGCCGCGGCAATTCCCAAAATGACGGCCATCTTTAAGAACATTCAACTGTGAGACGCGGCCGGCATTCCAAAAGTTGTCAGCGCTTTTGGTTAGGTCTAATTACTGTATCCCTCGTACGGTCACAAACCTTGCAAATAAATTCCGTCTTATCTATCCCTTTGATCCAACAATACTTACTCGAATTCCCTCCCCTCGCAACTCATCCCGTCCAGCCGCCCCTCCTGCCATCCTGACACCGAAAGGAATTCCATCTCATGTCTATCTCCGAAGCCCAACTCAACGCTAACCGCGCCA
>PMSX01000082.1 GCA_003167495.1 Bryobacterales bacterium
ACCGTTTTGGATCGATTGTAAACTATTATCTAGGACAGGACACTAGATCTTGCCGGCGAGCCAACCAGTAATGTTCGCGGTTGCAGTCGTTACCGCTGCCGTTGCCGGTGTGGAGTGGGTCGCTGTACGTGACACCCATCAGGCAGCCACACGGGTTCCGGAAGCTCATTCTTCCATCCGCGTTGAAAGCAGCGACGCTCGCCAGTTTCTGATCGGAAAAGTTGGCGCGAACCCAGTCACGAATGGTCTGTTTCGCGTTTTGCAGCTCGCTCTGAAATCTCATGCTGTGCTCCTTTCCAGCCCGCCTCGGCCGACGGACATCCCAGGTTAGTACGTTTTGTACTCGAATAGGTTCGGTTCCTCCCAGTCATGCCCCCTCCCGTGCTCTCGCCCAAGCGTAAATGTCCGATTGTTGCTGCCGGCAAGGCGTCGTCCGTATCTATGGTGCGTAATGCGTGAAGACGAGGTCGCTAGCCTTGACCTGATTATGGCAGGGGAAGCAGGATTTCATGGACGCCGCAGTGGCGGGTTTGCCGTCTATGAAGGTAGCAAACCCCCAGCCGCCCGTCGCGGCGTACTTCGTGGAGTCTTTGACCATAAACTGAATGTTCGTCGGGGGGCCAGCGACGAAAGATTGGGCTTGGCCAAAGACCTTGTTGTTTTCCGCCGACGGAACGTGACCGTAGTGCAGAGCGGCAATGATCGCGCCGTCCGGGTATGGAAGCTTCCCCTCACGGTAGGCCTGGATCGCCACATCGTTACCCAAAACGGCGCCAATACTGTTCAGGTTGCCTGCTTCGTGGGAGACGGAGATTAACCTCCAGTCTCGATATCCGGGGGGGATTTTTGTGACAAAGATCGGAGTCGCCGAGTCATCGGCGTGTAGAGACGCCGGCGCCGTAAACGTGATAATACCTGCCAGCATTAAAACGGCAACCAGCAGCAAGGTAATCCTTTTCATAGTGGTTCCTCCTTCGAAGACTACGCTCCTCAGTTTATGTCAGATTAACGAGTCAGCGGAATCACAAGACGGCAGGACGGCCAAAATGACCCGGCTGCGATTCAGCTGCGTTTTGCTGCAACTTCCCTCAAGGCCGTTTGGGATCCCTCAGGCCCCTTTTTTGGAGTCTCTTGTTGGCGAGGAGGCGAATGATCGAGTTATAGCCCTAAGGCGTGCAAATAACCCTTATTAATTGTGCACGCGCTGAATTGAATCTTGTCCAGAAAATCGTTCAGGGCTTCACGCGAATGTTCAAGCGAAGGCCTTTCAGCAATCCGTTTCTCCGCCATGCCCGTCCCGGTCGGCATTCTCGCAAACGCAATAATCTCATCCCAGTGCGCAGGCTTGGCGATGGAAACCGGGCAAGATGTCTTTTCCATCTTCTTGTAAGGCCAATAACACCAGCCGACTTCATTCTTTTCAAGCACGGCGGTGAATTGTTGAATCCACTCGTCGGTATTTTCGCCCGATTCGCCAAGCCAGATCGGCACGTTGTAGCGGTCGCGGTAAGCCAGGTAGTCTTGAATGACTTCTTGCGTGGGAGGTGTCCAGTATTTATGAAACTGGTAGACGAGTTTTGAATCGAAAGGTGGCCCGAACACTTCGAAATTGCTATCCCACTGAGCGCCTTCCAAGATGATCAAGTGTTGCTGGTCCACTTCGCGGATCACGCGTGTGAGGCGGCGGTATAGAGGTTCCAACTGGGCATTGTATTTGTGCAATTCCGGAAAGTGCGGGACGGGCTCGTTCAAAAGATCATAGCCGATCACAGTAGGCTCGTCGCGATAGTGCTGGGCAATGCGTCTCCACACCTGACAGGTCAGATCTTGCGCTTCTGGGCTCTCATAGAGCCAGGGATACCCCCAGCTGTCGTCTATATTCGTGCCGGTTTGCCCGCCGGGCGCACAGTGCATGTCGAGAATCACCCAAAGTCCGAACAGTCGGCACCGCTCGACGGCCTCATCCACCAGCCGAAAGCCTTCGTCCTCTCCACTCAGAAAGAGTTTGTAGTGAAACGGAATGCGAACGGAGTTCATACCGCACTGCTTAATGAATTGGATGTCCGCTCTTGTGATGTATTGGCGGCGGTATTCTTTCCAAAACTTCGCCGCCTCGCTGGGGCCAACCAACTCGTTGAAGAAGCTTTCGATCTCGCGCGCGGATTGCGGTCCTCCGTCGAACAGAAACATATAGCCTTCAGGCTCGAGCCAATTGCCCAGATTGATGCCGCGCAGCAGCAACCTCCTGCCACTCGGATCGATCAGGCGCTTCCCTTCCGCGCGAACGAAAACTCCGCTGGTCGCCGCTGAGGCGGCATTTGCCTGGAAAGCGAGGGCAACACCCATGCTGGCTGCAAAATCCCGGCGCGTGAAAGTCATCTCCAAGACACTATCGTGCCGCCGGCACGCCAGGCGCTGAGCCACCCTAAAAAGCGCGCAAATACTGCTCCGGTACCCTCACCGTCGCGCCGAGTTCCTTCTCAGCCTTCAACGCCCAGTAAGGTTCGCGCAGAAACTCGCGTGCCAGCAACACCACGTCCGCTTCCCCGCCGCGAATAATTTCGTTCGCTTGCTCTGCCTCGGTAATCATGCCCACTGCGCCCGTCAGTATGTCCGCTTCCTTCCTGATTTTGGCAGCGAAGGCAACCTGATAACCAGGCTTCACCGGAATCGCCGCGCGCGGAACGTTACCGCCGGAGGAACAGTCAATCAAATCCACGCCGAGTTGTTTCACGGCTTTCGCGAGCACAACGGAATCGTCCGCGGTCCAACCACCTTCTGTCCAGTCTGACGCGGAAATCCGCAAAAAGAGCGGCAGACGTTCGGGCCAAACTTCGCGGACGGCCTCGGCCACTTCCAACGAGAAGCGCATGCGGTTTTCGAGTGAGCCGCCGTATTCATCTGTGCGCTTGTTGGACAGGGGAGAAAGAAATTCGCTCGCCAGGTATCCGTGCGCGTTGTGCAATTCCAACAATTCAAAGCCGCCATCAAGGGCGCGTTTGGCGGCATCGGCAAAAGCACGCACAATCTTGCGAATTTCGGTAATCGTCAACTCGCGCGGCACTGCGTAGCCTGTATCAAAGGCAAGAGCGCTAGGCGCAACAGGCTGCCAGCCGTCTTGCTCAGCCGTGAGCAGCGGACGCCCGCCACGCCATGGCGCATCAGTGCTCGCTTTGCGGCCCGCGTGCGCAATCTGAATGCCCGCAACCGCGCCTTGCTGTTTCGCGAAACGCGCAATCCGCGCCAGCGGCTCAATTTGCTGATCTTTCCAGATGCCCATATCGGCCGGCGAAATGCGCCCGATGTCTTCTACGGCGGTTGCTTCCACAATCACCGCACCTGCCCCGCCTACCGCACGGCTGCCCAGATGAACAAGGTGCCAGTCATTGGCAAATCCGTCGACGCAGGAATACTGACACATCGGCGAAACGAAGATGCGATTTCGAAACTTGATTTCGCGAATCTGCAGCGGCTCAAAAAGGCCGGCGGCATTGTGCAGCGTAGGTTGCGGGTGTTTGGCTTGCACTTGTACTGTACTCATGAGTCGTTCATTCCAGTTGATGCTCGCTAGGCCTCACTGGGATGCAATAAAAACCCTCCTTCTACTTTCCCGATCAGCGACAATAGAGAGAACCGTGCCCGAGCAAAAACATTCCGTCTGCGCGCTGGATTGCCCAGACACTTGCGCCCTTGTCCTGAATATCGACTCAGCCGGTCGCGCCACCAAAATTGCAGGCGACCCGCATCACCCCATCACTCGCGGTTTTCTGTGCGGCAAAGTTGCCAAATATCTGGAACGCGAATATCATCCCAATCGCCTGCTCCATCCAATGCGCCGCACAGGCGCCAAAGGCAATGGAGAGTTTGCGCAGATCACGTGGGACGAAGCGCTCTTTGAAATCGCTCACCGCCTAACCGCGATCTCGCGCGAAGACGGCCCAGAAGCGATCCTTCCCTACAGCTACGCCGGCACTATGGGGCTTCTGAATTACGGCGGCATGGACCGGCGCTTCTTCCATCGGCTCGGAGCCTCGCGGCTTGACCGCACAATCTGCTCTAATACTGGCGGCGTCGCGCTTATGAAATCTCAAGGCACGCGCGTTGGAATCGAACCCGAACAATTCGCGCACGCCAAGTTGATCATTGCCTGGGGCGCCAACGTGCTCGGCACCAATTGTCACTTGTGGCCGTTCATCGTAGAGGCGCGCCGCAAAGGCGCAAAGTTCTACGTAATTGATCCCGTCAAGAACCGCACAGGTCACGCCGCCGACAAACACTTCGCGGTGAACCCCGGTTCCGATCTCGCTCTCGCGCTCTGCCTGACCCACGTAATCATCCGCGATCACCTGGAAGACCGCGCCTATATCGATTCTTATTCAAATGGTTTCGCCGAACTGGCCGCACTCACCGCCGACTATACACCTGCGCGTGTCTCTCAACTGACAGGCCTTTTGGAAAGTGACATCGAAACGCTCGCTCGCGAATATGCCACCGTACAACCGTCAGCCATCCGGCTCAATTACGGCGTGCAGCGCAGTGACCGCGGCGGTGCAGCCGTGCGCGCCATTGCTGCTTTGCCTGTTTTGACCGGCGCATGGCGTCATGCCGGCGGCGGATTGCAGCTCACCACCTCGGGCGCGTTCGAATTCAATAGCGCTGCGCTCGAACGGCCTGATCTGCAACAGGTCTCGCCACTTGGCCGCGAAGCGCGCCTGGTCAACATGTCAAGCTTGGGCCACGCCCTGCTCGATCTCGACAAACCCAGGGTGCGCGCACTCGTGGTGTATAACTCCAACCCCGCCGCCATTGCGCCCAACCAAAGCAAAATAAAGTTGGGTCTCAAACGCGACGATCTTTTCACTGTCGTTCTCGAGCAATTCCAAACCGACACCGCCGACTATGCCGACATCGTTTTGCCGGTCACAACGTTTCTCGAGCATACCGACCTTTACCGCACTTACGGGCACTACTACGTGCAACTCGCGAGGCCTGCCTTGGCCGCGCCTGGCGAGACAAAGACCAATGTTGAGATTTTCCGCCTCCTGGCCAAACGCCTGGGTTTCACCGACGCCTGCTTCGACGACACGGAAGATCAGATGATGGAATCGCTGCTCTCCTCCGGGTCGCCGTTTTTGGAAGGGATCACTTTGGCGCGCCTCGAACGCGAGCGATCCATTCGCCTCAATCTTTCTCCCACTGGCGAGCCATTCTTGCCGTTTGCCAAGGGTAGCTTCCGCACGCCTTCCGGCAAGTTTGAATTTGGCGCAGATACGCTGGCGTATACCCCGCCTGTGGAATCACGCTACGGCGATCGCACCCTCCATCAGAAATTTCCGTTGGAACTGATTTCCGGCAAGAACGACGACAGCATGAATTCTACCTTCGGCTATCGCGCCGAAGTCGATCGCCAAACTTCGCTCATTTCCATTCACCCGTCTGACGCGGCGCGCCGCAACATCTCGGACGGAACTTGGGTGCGCGTTTGGAATGAGCGCGGAGAATGCCGTTTGCTTGCCAAGGTGAACGGCGAGGTGCAGCCTGGCGTCGTCCGGGCGCGCAGCCTTGGCTGGGCGAAAACCTCGCCGGGTGCCAGCAGCATCAATCACCTGACATCCGACCGCCTAACGGATATGGGCGGCGGCCCAACCTTCTATAGTTGCCTGGTCGAAGTAACCCCTTACTAGTCCTATGAGTACTTCCGCTGTGAAGCGATTTGGCATTAGTGATCACTAACAATCAAGAAACTTGACCTGAAAAGTCAATGTACCTAAGGTCTTTTCGGCCTTTTGCCGATAGGGTACTCATGGAAAACGAAATGGGATCTGTTAAGCCGATTATTTTTCCATACTAGTTGCAAATCTGGAGTTTTGTGTTATGATTCTGAAATCCGAAAAGCAGAAGCTCTGTTGACCGGGTGTCCCGTTAGGATTGCCGTCAGGCCGTCTTACAAAAGGATGTCCCGCGGCACGTGTGGTGTTGAAGCGTGGATTCTCGCTCCACGGTAGTAGCTCTCTAGTATAGTCACCTGTACCAAAAGTTCATACCGTCTGAGGGATCCTTCTATAGCACTGCCAGTCATTGACAGGTCGGACAGACCTTGGCCGCCTCGTAATCGTTTTTAGTGAAGCGGCCAGTCGGTAGTTTGGGAAGGAGAAAAATTAGATGACTAAGAGTGAAATCAACAAATTTAAGAAAATACTGGAGACGAAGCAGACTGAGCTTGAAAAGATCGTCCGCAATCGCGATGCTATCGCTATCGAAAAAAGCGCCGATGCGCTCGACGAAGTTCAGCACGCCTCCGAACGTGAATTGGCCATTCGCAACCTTGACCGCGAATCCAACCTCTTGCGCAACGTTAGGTTAGCGCTTCGCCGCATTGACGATGGCTCGTTCGGAACGTGCCTCCACTGCGACGAAGAAATCAGCCCTAAACGGATTGCCGCAGTACCGTGGGCCGCCAATTGCATCCAATGCCAGGAATTGGCCGACCGCAACAAGCAAGAAGGCAACGAAGCTTTCGACGATGATGTTGTGAGCAACGCCGCCTAATTCGCCTCACAGAGTTTTCCTTCCAACCAAATGCCGGCGGTGGTCCCAAGCCAACGGACCGCCCTTCTTCTCCAGACTTTCGCTGTTATTACCTGGTAACCCCCCCGCCCTTCGAATCGCCCTTATGTAAATGGGGTTGCCTAAGTTTGCCACCCTCCCGTTTTATGTCCAAAAATCTTCTAAGAACGTTAGGTTCGCTTACTGTTATCTTGGCTTCCGCATTTTGCGCTTTCGCGCAGGATACGCCGGCGCCTGCTAAACAACCTCTCGACCATGTACTCGGCGCGATTACAGCTGTGGATGCCAGTGCCCATACAGTCACCGTCCTTGAAGACAAAACCGCCGCAAGCTACACCATCCAGCTGGCCGACACGAAAAGCCTGCTCAAAGTTGAACCTGGGGCAAAAGATTTGACCACCGCCCAACGCATCACGGCCGACGATCTGCAGATCGGCGACCGCGTGGATGTCCGCGGCAAGAAAACCGATCCGAACACACTTGTTGCCCGCGGTTTAGTTCTAATGTCCGCTCGCGATTTACAAAAGGCTCATCAAGAGCAAGCTGCCGCTTGGCAGAAAGCTACCGCCGGAACGGTTTCGGCATTGGATGCCGCGGCCGGCGCCATCACGTTGAACACGCGCACGCCAGATGGCCCAAAGCCTGTGACCATTGAAACGTCTAAAATTACCGAATTTACCCGCTACTCTCCCGATACTCCCAAAACACCGGCTCCGTCGCAATTGACACTGATCCAAGTGGGCGACCAAGTACGTGTCATCGGCGATAAAAGCGAAGATGGCGCAACCATAAAGGCGCAACGTGTTTACTCCGGCGCCTTCCGCACTCTGTCCGCCACAATTACCTCCATCGGCCCGGACGGCAAGAGTCTCATTGTGAAAGATCTGGCCACCAAGAAGCCCGTTGAAATTTCTTTAAACGATGATTCGGCCGTTCGCAAACTTCCGCCCCCCATGGCCACCATGCTGGCTCGGCGCTTTAATCCCAACTACAAACCGCCGGACGGTGCGGCTACTCCCGGCGGCGGAGGAACTCCGGGCGGCGGAGCTTCTGCCAGCGGTAACGGCGCAGCAGGCGGGAACGGCGGTGGCGGCAATTGGCAGCGCGGCGCAGGCGGCCCAGGCGGCGGTGGCGGTGGTGGCATGCGAAGTGGCGATATCTCGCAGATGCTCGAACGTGTTCCGAAAATTCCGACGTCCGACCTTAAGCCCGGCGATGCCCTGGTTGTCTCGGGCGTCGCACTACGCCCTGACAATTCCAAGCTTCTCGCCACCGGAGTGATTGCCGGCGTTGAGCCGATTCTTCAATCCGCTCCACAACGGCAAGGCACTGTCGGCGGCGATTGGGGTTTGGGCGGCGAACTGGCGGCCCCTCAGTGATTCTTACCCTTCGAGGTTCTAATTTGATCCGTTTTCTGATCGTCATTTCTGTCACTGCCGTTATGCTGTTGGGCCAGGCTGGCCGCGGCACGGTACAAGGCACTGTCAAAGATGCCACTGGAGGCATTATTCGCGGAGCAAGCGTCACGCTCGCTAACGATGCCGGCACTGTGCAAACAGCAGCATCGGGAGCGGACGGAACGTACGTCTTCCGCAACGTCGCGCCAGGAAATTACACCATCAGCGCAACCTCAAAGGGCCTGCAGCAAGCCAACGCCACCATTGTCAGCGTCACGGCCTTACAAACAGCTTCAGCGAACCTCATACTCGTTCCAGCCCAACAAAAAGAAGTGGTCAACGTAAATGACACCGTCGCCAACACCGTCAACACCGACCCTGCCAACAATCAAAGCGCAATCGTGCTGAGCAAGGAAGATATAGACGCTCTGCCCGACGATCCTGACGACCTGCAAGCCGACTTGCAAGCCCTCGCTGGACCTGCGGCGGGCCCCGGCGGCAGCCAGATCTACATTGATGGTTTCACCGGTGGCCGCTTACCTCCCAAGGAGTCCATTCGCGAGATCCGTATCAACTCCAACCCGTTCTCCGCTGAATTCGACAAACTCGGCTACGGCCGCATTCAAATTTTCACCAAACCCGGCTCCGATAAATTCCACGGCCAGGGTTACTACAACATCAGCGACGGTATTTGGAACTCCCGCAATCCCTTTCTCCCTGTCGCGCCGCCCTTCCGCACCCAACTGTTTGGCGGCAACGTCAGCGGCCCCATCACCAAAAAAGCCAGCTTCTTCGTAGATGTAGAACGGCGTCTGATTGACGACAACGGCATTGTCAACGCCACCATTCCCGTTGCCGGCTTCACCGGTACTTCGCTCGATCACAGCTATTACTCCACTCCGCAACGCCGCACCACCATTAGTCCCCGTGTGGATTACGCGCTTGGTGCAAATCACACGCTCAGCTTCCGCTACAGCTACTTGGATAACGAAAGAGTGGTCACTGGTATTGGCGGCTACAGCCTGCCCCCAAGCACAATAGGCGGCTTAGATTTTTCCAGCACTGGGTACACCTCGACGACTACCCAACACAGCTTTCAAGTTGTCGAAACGTCGGTCCTGAGTCCCGAGGCCGTGAACGAAACGCACGTCAATGTCGAACGCGACTACATCAACGAAGCTAGCCAGAGCACTGCCCCCAGCCTCATGGTGGCTCAGTCGTTCACCGCTGGCGGGTCTGGCTTTAGTGCCTCCGGTTACGCCAATACGTACGACCATGAAGACCAAGCCGAATTGCAGAACTATACCTCGCTCACGCTCGGCCCGCATACCGTGAAGTTCGGCGTCCGCGTGCGGACCGATGTGCTGGCGAATTCGAGTCCGAATAATTTCAACGGAACGTATTCATTCTTAGGCGGGACTTTCAATTACGCCCCAATCGCTGGTCTCCCAGGAGCGGCGGGGCTAACCGTAAATAACGGCCAAGTCACGTTGTCCTCAATCCAGCAACTCCTCTTCACCGAGCAATTGCTCACGCTGAACCCGAACAACCTTCAAGGTTATGGCCCATCGAAATATTCGTTAGGCGCCGGGAATCCCTACATCAGCTTTTATCAAATGGACTTCGGTCCTTTCATTCAAGACGATTGGCGCGTGCGGCCCAACCTCACCATGAGCTTTGGCCTGCGTTGGGAATCGCAAACGAACATTCCCGACCACAGCAGTTGGGCCCCGCGCTTTGGCTTTGCCTGGTCTCCCGGCGCGAAACCAAACAGCGCCAGCAGAGCGAAAACGGTTATCCGCGGAGGCTGGGGCATTTTCTACGACCGTTTTGCCATCGCCAACGTCGAAAACGCCTATCGCTATTCCAGCAAGAATCCTATTCAAACCTTTAACGTCGATAACCCGGCGCTGCTCGACCCAAGTTTTTTCGCGGCGCAGGGACAGAATTTCTTCAATACGCCGCTACCGCTTGCCGATCTCACCGGCGCGAATTCTGGGGCGTTACAAAAATATCAAATCGATGGCAACTTGCAACCGGACAGCCTGATGCAAACTGCTGTCGGCATAGAACGCCAACTATTCAGCCACACAACGCTAGCGGTCAATTTCGTCAACTCGCGCGGCAATCACGAACTGCGCACAGTCGATATCAACGCCCCTATTGCCGCCGACGGCGAACTGCCACCTTTGCTGAACCCAACGGCTCCGGTAGTACGGCCATACGCTTACAACGGCGACATTTACGATTACCAATCGACCGGTACGTTTAAGCAGACTCAGTTAATGTTCAACGTGAACACGCAGGCTGGCCGCTGGCTCACGCTCTTTAGCCGCTATTCGTACAACAACGCGCATAGCGACACAGACGGTTTGGGTACCTTGCCTTCCGATCCCAATAATTTCGCGCAAGACTGGGGACGTTCATCGTTGGATATCGCGAGCAACTTCTTCCTCGGCGGTTCGATCACCGCTAAGTGGGGTCTGCGCTTTTCGCCGTTCATCGTGGCGCACAGCGGCAGTCCCTACAACCTAACCACGGGAACCGACCTTTATTTGGACAACGCAGAATTCTCCCGGCCGAGTTTCTACATCACCACGCCGCCCTCTAATCTGCCGGCGAAGGAATACCTGACTTTCTTGAATCCTACTCCCACCGTAGGCAGCCCGGAGGTTCCGCGCAACTTTCTCACCGGACCCGGCTTCCTCGGCGTCAATCTGCGCGTCAGCAAGACCTGGGGTTTCGGCACCACTAAATTCGCCGGCCCGTCTGGCGGTTCGCGCGGCGGAGGTGGCGGTGGCCGTGGAGGCGGCGGCTTCGGTGGTGGCGGCTTCGGCGGCGGACCGCGCGGCATGGGCGGTGGCGAATCCACTGAACATCGCTATAACCTGACCCTTTCGGTCAACGCACGCAATATTCTCAACCACGAGAATGTCAGTCCGCCCATCGGCGTCATGACGTCCCCTTACTTCATGGAAGCGACCGGAATTCAAGGTGGCTACGGCGCCGAAAGCACCTCGAGCAATCAGCGCCGCATTGATCTGCAATTGCGCTTCGCCTTTTGAATCCCAAGCAAAGGGGACTGACATAGCGCCACGACATCAATCTGAGTTGCCCTCTCACACTTCTTAAGGCGCGTGCTGTCCGTCCCCTTTGCGCTTTGAATCCCCCACGTCACTTCATCGCCACAAGCAAATGGGGACTGACATAGCGCCACAACGTCAATCTGACTTGCCCTCTCACGCTTCTTAAGGCGCGTGCTGTCTGTCCCTTTGCGCTCCGCGAACACCCGAAAATCCTCCACACCATACGCCTGTTGTACCTTACGAATATGACAAAAGCTTTGGCTCTTCTTCTGCTTGCGAGCGCTATCGCCCCAGCCGCCCACAGCGCCTCGGAATGGAAGCAGCTTTTTAACGGCAAAAATCTCAACGGCTGGAAACATGTTGGCCCCGGCGGCATGACCGTCGAAAACGGACTCATTCAAACCCACGGCGGCATGGGCCTTCTCTATTGGGCCGACACCAAGCTCGGCGATTGCGTAATCCGTGTCGTCTACAAAATGCGCGACGAAAATGACAATTCCGGCGTCTTTGTCCGCATCCCCATCGCCCCCACTGAACCTTGGATGCCTGTGAACTACGGCTATGAAGTGCAAATCGACAATCATCCGGAAACCAGCAACGAAGACGAATATCACGTCACCGGTACTCTTTACTCATTGACCAAACCCCTCGCCAAACCCGGCAAACCCGGCCCTCAGTGGAACACCATGGAGATTACGCTCGATGGGCCGCGCACCATTATCAAGCTGAACGACGTGAAAGTCACCGATTACACCGAAGGCGAACCGGTACCCGACAAGAAATTCGATTTCGAGCCGCAACGCGGCCCGCGCCCCAATTACGGCTACATCGGCTTGCAGAACCATAGCGATAACGACATCGTTTTTTTTAAGGAAGTCTCTGTGAGACCGCTGCGCTCCGCCGCTTCCAAGTGAACGCGCCCCCCGCGGTTTCCTCTTCCAGCGCCGGCCTCAAGCGCGGCATGGGGTTCTTCCCCGCCCTCACCTCCAACATGTTGAACATGGTGGGGATCGGCGTGTTCACTACAATCCCCCTCATCTTAACGGCAATGGGAGGACCGCAAGCCTTACTAGGCTGGATCTGCGGCGCGGTCATCGCGCTGGCCGATGGCTTGGTCTGGGCCGAGCTCGGCGCAGCCATGCCCGATACCGGCGGCTCCTACGAATATTTGCAGAAAGCCTTTGGCCCCGCTGGCTTCGGCCGTCTCATGGGCTTTCTTTTTCTCTGGCAGGTGATGCTCGGAGCCCCGTTGACGGCGGCTTCAGGCGGCGTGGGCTTCGCCAACTACGCGCATTACCTGTTCCCTTCCCTCAGCCCTATTGGTGGAACATTCGTCGCGATGGGTGTGTGCGCGGCGGCTACCTTTCTCCTGTATCGCGACATCAAATCCATTGGAACCATTTCCAACGTCTTGTGGGTTGGCCTCATTGTGGCCATGGGCATCATTCTGTGGGGTGGAGCTTGGCATTTCAATCCCAAAATAGCGTTCAGTTTCCCGGCGCATGCTTTCAAACCCTCCTGGGCATTCGCTAGCGGTTTAGGAGGCGCGGCGCTGCTAGCCATGTACGATTACAGCGGCTATTTCAACGTCTGCCTGATCGGCGGAGAAATTGAAAAACCAGTGCGCAACATCCCGCGCGTCGTGGTTCTTTCCATCGTGATTCTAGCTGTCCTCTATCTCGCCATGAGCTTTTCCATCATTGGCGTCGTGCCCTGGCAGCAGGCCATGCACTCTAACGCCATCGTGTCCGATTACATCGAGCATCTGTACGGCAAACATGCGGCCGCGCTCATGACCGTCCTTATTCTATGGGTCGGCTTCGCATCCGTATTTTGCGTCTTGTTGGGTTATACGCGCGTGCCCTATGCCGCCGCTGTCGAAGGGCATTTTTTCGCGCCCTTTGGAAGGTTGCATCCCACCCGCAATTTCCCTTCGTTTTCGGTTCTGTTCTTCGGCGTGGCTTCAGTGGCAATGTGCTTCTTCCCACTCGACGTGCTGATCCAGGGACTACTCATGATCCAGATCGTGACCTGGTTCGCCGCGCAATGCGTCGGTGTCGTGCTCCTGCGGCGTGTGCACAAAGACAGACCATTTTCCATGCCCTTGTACCCCTTGCCCGTGCTCATCGCACTCGCCGGCTGGATTTTCATTTTCGCCATGAGCGGCTGGCAATACATTGTGAGTTCACTGGCGCTCGTCGTCGTGGGAGTAGTCGCCTTTCGCATTTTCACCGCCCGTTCTGCCGACTCGGAAACTCGCCCGGGCGGCTAACCGCTTGACCCGGATCGCGTCGAAAGGGCTGATGCCAACTCATGAAGCGCGGGCTCTCCCCTTCTTCGATACCCTCCGTCACGATCTTCGCTACACCTTTCGAACACTCCGCCACAATCCAGGCTTCACAGCGTTTACCATTCTTATCATCGGCTTGGGTGTTGGCGCTAGTTCAACCATCTTCAGCGTTGTCAATAGGCTTCTGATTCGCCCCGTGCCCTTCACGGATTCCCGGCGCTCGGTTTGGATCTACAATCTCGCGGACGACCGCATCTCAGAATGGAGTACCCAGGTAAGTCACTATCTCGATCTGCGCGAACAGAACAGGTCTTTCTCCGATCTCGCGGCCTACTACAAACACTTTCAGCCGGGCGACGCCAAGATCACCGGAGACGGCGTAACCGAGCGCTTCAACAGTCTCCAAGTCTCTCAAAACTTCTTTCCTTTTCTCGGCGTCCACCCGCTGGTGGGCCGAACCTTCACCGCAGACGAGTGTAAATGGAACGCTCCGCCGACAGCCTTGCTCAGTTATGGGTTGTGGAAACGGCGCTATGCGTCCGATCCGAACATTGTCGGCGGAACTATAACCCTGAACGACAGATCCGTCACCATCGTCGGTGTCACTCCCGAATCATTCGACTTCGGCAGCGTTTTCGCGCCCGGCAATAGAATTGATCTGTACCTCCCATTCCCGCTAACCGCCGAGACGGACCGCTTTGGTAACACGCTCGCTGTGATCGGACGTTTGAAGCCAGGCGTCACCATTCAAGGCGCCCGTGCCGAGTTCAGAGCACTCGCAGATCAGATCCAAAGGCAACATCCCGAGCGAAACTCGCTTCGGCCCATCTTGACAACGCTCGATGAACACGTGACGGGGCGTCTGCGACGCTCTCATTGTCCTGGCTTGGGCCGTAGCTATCGTGATGCTGATTGTCTGTGCGAACGTGGCCAACCTCCAATTGGCCCGCAGCGCCACCCGGCAAAAGGAAATGCCAATCCGCGTTGCCATCGGAGCCGGGCGACGTCGCTTGATTCGTCAAATGTTGACTGAGAGCATCGCGCTGTCCTGTTGCGGCGCCCTGCTCGGTATCTTCCTCGCCATCGCAGGCACCCGGCTGCTGGCAGGCCTGAACACCTTCAAAATCCCGCTGCTCTCAACAGTTCAGATGGACGCCGCTTCACTCGCCTTCTCCTTGCTGGTTGCGCTTATCACGGGTCTGCTTTTCGGTTTGGCGCCCGCGCTGCAGATTCCTTTTACTTCCGTTCACAATTCTCTGAAGGACAGCAGCCGCGCAGCCACCGGAACCATACGCCACGTCTGGATCAGAAGCACCTTGGTTGTTTCTGAAATCGTCTTCGCCTGTGTGCTGCTCGTCGGCGCAGGGCTGCTCTCGCGAAGCTTCCTGAACGTTTTGAGCATCGATCTTGGCTTTCAACCCGAACGTGCCGCCGCGCTGCGCGTCGATCCGGCCACCGACTTCGCGTCTCAGTCTCAACGCGACACCTATTACAGTCAAGTTCTCGATCGTGTCAGATCCTTGTCGGGAATCCGTGCGGCAGGTTTGACAGATGTATTGCCGCTAGCGGGAGATCGCAGCTGGGCCGTTACCGCGCAAGGCAAATTTTTCCCTCGCGGCCAGTTTCCGGAGGGCTTTATTCGCATTGTCAGCGACGGTTACCTCAAAGCCATGGGAATCCCTTTGCGGAGGGGACGCGGTTTCACGGAACGGGACAATCGCACTGGCGAACCCGTTGCCTTGGTAAACGAAACACTCGCCCGCACGCTATGGCCGGGCCAGGATGCCATTGGCCAAATCCTTATGGCCGAGGGCAGCCAACCTCCGGGCCGCCGCGTTGTGGGTGTGGTCGGCGATGTGCGCCACCGCGCTCCGGAACAGGATTCCGGCTGCGAGTTGTACATGCCAATTCTCCAAAGAGGTGAGTCCACCATCTACTTGATTGTTCGAACGGCACTCCCACCTGCTGCGCTCGCCTCATCCGTCAGAGCGGCTCTACGCTCCATCGCGCCCGGCCTATCCAATAATGAATTCACAACAATACAGGAACTGGTCGACAAATCCGTTTCGCCGCGTCGCTTCATCGTAGGCCTCCTCGGAGGATTCTCCACGTTCGCGCTCATTCTCGCCGCGCTAGGGATCTATGCCGTCATCTCCTACTCCGTCAGCCAGCGAACCACCGAGCTCGGGATTCGCATGGCGTTAGGCGCCACCGTGCAAAATCTACAGTCGCGAATCCTCCTTCAGACTCTCAGTCTCGCCGCAACGGGAATGATTCTTGGCAGCTGTGCTGCTTGGTTCCTCTCACGAGCATTGGGAGGTCTCCTCTTCGGCATAACGTCAAGCGACCCATCCACATTCCTAGGCGCGATGGGCATTCTCACAGTGGTCGCCTGTCTCGCCAGTTACTTGCCCGCCCTGCGCGTATCAAAAATCGAACCCATGGCCGCCCTCCGCGCCACCTAGTTTGCCGCATCAGGTTGGATGACGTTTTTTTGCGTTGCCGATTCCTGCGCGGTAAATAGCCCTTTCCCTCTCTCGACAAAACCGCAAACACCGGAAAGCTTTGGATCCCCAATGTCATTTCATCGCCACAAGCAATGGGGACTGACATAGCGCCCGACGCCAATCTGAGTTGTCCTCGCACACTTCTTAAAGGCGCGTGCTGTCTGTCCCCATTGCGCTCTTCAAATTCCAACTGGGAGACATTACTTTCCCAAACACCCTCACAAACCCTTTGCCGTCCTCAACAAACTGCGCCAGTTCCGATGTCCGGCGCGCCCGTTCCGCCTCGAGCCTGTCCTTCCCCGCAACGGCAAGCGAATAGACCTTCTCCCGATGCAACTTGTCCATCTGACAAAACTCCGCGTCGATCCACGCGACTCTCTCCATCCGCTGCAAAGCCGCACTCACCGTGTCTGGTCGTACCTCGAACCAGCGCCCCACCCTTCGTTCAACGCTATGCTCAATGAGAAAACTATCCATCGGCTCAACGCTCAGTGTCGAGAGGATGAAAAACTCAAGCATGCCCTCATCGGCATTTGGTTTATTCATAAAAAAGACCCCCGCCTCTATTCCTGCCGCAAAGCCACCATCGGGTCCACTCTCGTCGCTCTCCATGCCGGCAAAGTCGTAGCTCCAAACGCTACCACGCCTAGAATCACAACCACCGCCCCAAAAGTGAGCGGATCAGTTGGCGTCACCCCAAATAACAAACTCGTCATCACCCGCGTTAACAAAATCGCGCCAACCAAACCGAAAAGTATCCCAATGGCAGCTAATCCCATGCCATAGCGGACAATCAACCCAACCACATTCCCCGGATTGGCGCCCAAAGCCACGCGTATGCCGATCTCGCGTCTATTTTGGGACACTAGATAGGCAAGCACGCCATAAACTCCCACCGTCGCCAATAGCAGCGCGAACGCCGCAAACGCAAACAGCATACTCGTCGCAAACCTTTGCCGCGCCAGCGAGTGATACAAAAGCTCACGCATCGTTTGAATCTCCGAAACAACCACGTTCGGATCGATCGCACGAATCACTTCCACAACGGGCCGCGCAATCATCGCCGGGTCAGACGACGTGCGCACAACCAGATACATCTGTTGATCCGTATTCTGGCTGTGAGGGAAGTACACCGCAATCTTCCCCTCGTTATCGAGCCCGTACTGCTTCACCACCTTCACCACCCCGGCAATGACAATCGGTTTCTTCGGATTGAACCAAACACGCTTTCCCACTGCGCTATCATGCGGCCAAAAGCGCTGTGCGAATTTCTCGTCGATGATCGCAACTGGCTGTGTCCCGTTCCTATCGTCATCGGAAAAGAATCGGCCACTCACCAGAGGAATCTCCATTGCTCGGAAATAGTCGCTACTCGCGCCTCGGATATCCACTTCCAGCTCTTGCCCAGGCGGAGGTGTGTAACCTTCCACGTTAATTCCTCCCCAGCCAACCGCCCCTGTCAGTGGGAGGGACGATACTAATCCCGCGGCTCTCACACCGCGCAAGTGGGCCACTCGATCAAGCAGCTCTTGATAAAACTGAAAAGTGTCCTTATCCTCTTTGTACTTAGGCCCGCTTGCGTCAACGTTCAAAGACAGCACATGGTCAGTGGAAAATCCCGGAGGCACGCTCTGCAGACGCACGAAACTACGAATCAACAATCCCGCGCCCGCTAAGAGCATCACAGATAGCGCTAATTCACAAGCCACCAGCAGGCCTCGCATGCGGTGTCGTGCCAGCCGCAAACCGCCGTCAGTCTCGCCGGCTCGCCCTCCCGCCTTCAACGCAGTATTCAGATCGATTCCCCGCGCGCGCCACGCCGGCACAATGCCAAACAGAATCCCAGTCACTACCGAAAGGCCGAACGTAAAAGCCAAAACAGTCCCGCTGATTTCTATGTCTTCCAGTCTCGGGATGTTCCCTGGGTTCATCGCTCGCACCACATAAAGACTCAGCCTGGCGATCAGAAGCCCAACCGCGCCTCCAATCAATGAGAGAAGCAGGCTTTCTGTCAACAATTGCCGTACAATTCGTGCCGCATCAGCTCCCACAGCTAAACGAAGGGCCATTTCCTTTTGCCGTCCTGCGGCACGCGTCAGCAAAAGGTTCGCCACATTCGCGCAAGCGATCAACAAAACCAAACCCACCGATCCCAACAACACCAGCAGCGCGCGCCGCACATCTCCCACTATTTGCTCTTGCAGACCGATCACTGTCATTCCGAAAGTGCGATCGCGTTTATCCTTCAACCGGATTCGGTTAGCAATGCCGTTTACATCCGCCTGCGCCCGCTCCACCGAAACGCCCAATTTCAGCCGGCCCACCAAGTTGTAGTTCTCATCCCCTCGCCGTTGCGCGGCGTCAGCTCCCAGCGGCAGCGGCATAAAAATGTCTATTTTGTCCATAGCTGCCACTTCAGAGGGCATGACCTCCGAGTCGACCCGAAACTCTGGAACCAGAACACCAGCCACCGTAACTTGCTTTCCATCCAGTGTGAGGCTCTTGCCCACAATGCGTGAGTCGGAGCTAAAACGGCGATGCCAAAGCCGGGTACTCAGCAATGCCACCGGCGCCTTCCCCGGTTTGTCTTCTTCTGGCAGCAACAAACGGCCCAGTGCCGGCTTCGCACCCAGCATCCGAAGCAGGTTGGATGACGTTCGCAAGATATCGATCCGCTCTGGCTTCTCAAATCCCGTCAGCGTCGAGCTGCGACTTTGTGAAATAGCCACTTCATCGAACGAATGGTTTTCGTTTTGGATATCGATATATTGGCCCGGAGAAGGCCAATCGCGAAAAATGCCGATACCGGGTGAGCGTAGCCAAATAGCCACTAACCGGGCTGGCTGCGGATACGGCAGAGGCCGCAGCAGCAACGCATCCACTACGCTAAAGATCGCGCTATTTGCGCCAATCCCGATACCGAGCGAGAGCACAATCACGAGCGTCATGCCCATGTTCTTCCGCAGCATGCGCCACGCATAGCGAAAATCGTTCAGCAGAGCATCCATCACTGAATCTTCTCACGTTCTCTTCCGTTCCCACTTACCGAAACCGAACTACTACCGAAACCGAGCCGGGAGCATTAGCGACCTAGTTTGGCTTTTATTCCAGTCGCAGCGCCGTAGCAGGATCAATCGCCGCCGCTCGCCGCGAAGGCAAATAACTCGCCACCGCCGCAATAGCCAGCATCAGCAGCAGCATCGCCCCATAAGTCAGCCCATCCACCGACCGCACACCGAACAGCAGCGTCGAAAGCAGACGCATCACGCCAGACGCCGCTATCAGTCCAAACACCGCGCCAATACCCGCCAGCAGAATCCCGTGCCGCACGAACATGCCCGCCACTTCTCCTCTCGATGCTCCCAGCGCCATGCGAATCCCGATCTCCCGCGTCCGCTGTGAGACTGAATAAGCAATAACGCCGTAAATGCCGATCCCACCCAGCAAAAGCGCCATCCCCGCTGCAATCATGAGCAGGACAAGCGTAAACGAAGTCCGTGCCATCGACTTTCTATAGATCTCATCGAGCGTTTTCACCTCCGCCAGCGGAAGGTCCGGATTCACAGACCAGATAGTTTTCCGGATCTCATTCAAGAAACTCTCCGAACCGGTCCGTGAGCTTCTGATCACCACTGAGACATCGTGCCGGACAAATTCCTTGACACCGTAGAAACCGTTCATGCGCAGTGGAAAGTAAGCCGTGTCGAATGCCTTTTGATTCACTCCGTCGCTATGCACATCTCCCACCACTCCCACAATCTCCCGCCACGGGTCAGCCGCCCCCTCCCGCAGTTCCTTATGGAGCGCGGCCTGGGCACTCCCCCAATAGTCACGCGCAAAGCTCTCGGAGATGAGCATCGCTAACGATTTTTTATCCAAATCGTTCCAGGTCAAGTCGCGCCCCGCAATAAGCGGAGTCCCCATGGTTCGAGGCAGCCCGGGTGAAACAAAGATAAAACGGCGAAGCGGTGGAAGCTGTCCCTCGCGATACGCGCGATCGCGCGCGAAAAGCAGATCGCTGCTCGTGTCGCCTCCCATGGGAACGGAAGAAGTCAAGGCAACGGAGGAAACTCCCGGAAGCTGCTGCAATCGATCCGCAATGTCGTTCTCCATGCGCAGGACCTTGTCGGACTCGGGCACCTGGGCTTCGGAGATCGAGATCGAGAAAGTTTGAACACTGGCCGGGTCCGTGAAGCCAGGCTGCACCTGGGTCAGCGCGCGAAAGGTGCGAATCATCAGACCCGAGCTAATCAGTAGCACAAGCGCCAGCGCCACCTGCACGACCACCAACGTGTCGCGCGAACGATGCCGTTCTTTGCTCTGGCTAATCGTCCTACCGCCTTCGCGCAGACTGGTATTCAGCCGGATCCCTGCGTATTTCAAAACCGGCACTGAACCAAACAGCAAGCCGGTCACCAGCGAAACCGCCAACGCGAACACTAACACCGCCGCGTCGATTCCGATCCCATCCACTCGCGGAATGCCCGCCGGTGCCACGACCACCAACAGTCGCAGCGCCCCGAAAGCCAGCGCGAGTCCCGTCAAACCACCTAACAAGGCCAAGGCTAGGCTCTCAAACAGCAGTTCATAGGCAATGCGCCGCGCGCTCGCTCCAAGAGCAGCCCGAATCGCCAGTTCCATGTGCCTCGATTCCACCCGCACCAGAAGTAAATTCGCCACATTCGCGCAAGCAATGAGCAAAACAATGCCGATGGTACCCATCAGCACCCATAACATGGGACCGATATCTCCAGTCAGGACCTGCTTGAAGGGCCGGAGAGCGGGTCCAATATGCGCTTGTTCGAAGAGCTTCACGCTAAAACCGGGCGGTGCCGGAAATGCTCTATTCACCATCGGCAACATGCGAGCCACATCCGCCGTGGCCTGTGAAAGAGTCACGCCCGGTTTGAGCCTCGCTACGCCCTGGTAGCTGAAATTCCCCAGGAATGTCTTGTTGCGGTCGAACTGAAACGGCTGCAGCAGCGCCGCGTCCATATCCAAAAAACGGAAGCCGCGCGGCATCACGCCAATCACTTCCTTCGCTTTGCCGTCAATTTGCAGACGCCGCCCTATGATTGACCGATCGCTGCTGAAGCGGCGCGCCCAGTAGCCATAAGACAGAATCACCGTTTCAGGGGAACCCGGCAATTCGTCCCGTGCCGAAAAGGTTCGGCCCACGAAAGGTACCACTCGCAGCGTGGGAAGAACGCCGGCCGTCACGCGCAGCGCGTGGACTTGCTCCGGTTCGGCCATCCCTGTCACACTCACACTGTCGCCCGTATAGACGCCAAAGCTCTCAAACACGCGGTTTTCGTCGCGAAAAATGAAATAAATGGATGGCGATAACGTCAGGTCTGGGATGTTAACTCCCGGTGCGGTGAGCCAGACGCCAATCAGTTTTTCCGGGTCGGGATATGCCAGCGGCTTAAGCAGCACGCCTTCAAGCACGCTGAAGATGGCCGTGTTAGCGCCAATGCCCAGCCCCAGAGTCAGAATCGCAATGCACGTGAACATCGGCGCGCGTCGCAATCTGCGTAGCACCTGTTTCAGCTGACCGGCAAAATAGCCCATGTGGCAAGGTACGGATTCCCATGGCCTGAAGATCCAATTTTCTGCTCGTGGCAAACTCGTTAGCTGGAGGCGCACCTTGTCTGTTCACGTAATTCTTCGCTTCGAGCCAATCCCCGGCAAAGAAGCCGCATTTCGCGACGAGTTGCTCCGCGTCAATCAACCGTCACGCGCCGAGATTGGTTGATTTCGTCAGGTCGGCGGCGGTGCCGCTGCGTCAAGCGATCACAAACTTCGAAAATAAATTTCTACCCCTCCATCCCACTGATCCCGCAACACTTACCGTAATTCCCTCCTTCGCAACTCACCCCGTCCACTTGCCCCTCCTGCCATCCTGACACCGAGCAGCAGTGTTATCCGCTTCTCACCAACTCACCTCCAAAGGATTTTATTATGTCTATCTCCGAAGCCCAACTCAACGCTAACCGCGCCAACGCTCAATCAAGTGGCGGACCTACGTCAGCAGAAGGTAAAGCGAAATCCTCTATGAACGCTCTCAAAACCGGCCTCACCGGCCAAACCGTCCTCCTCCCCACCGAAGACGCCGCCGTCTACCAGACCTTCCTCGCAAGCCTCTTCACGCAATGGGCTCCCGCCACTGACGAGGAAAACCGCCTCACCCAAACCATCGCCGATACCGAATGGCGTCTCGCTCGCATCGCTCCGCTCGAAGCCGGCATCTTCGCCGTCGGCCATCTCGAACAACCCGATTGGTTCTTTTCCGAAACCGACAAGCAAAAACGCGAATTCCTCATGAACGCCAAAATCCAGCTCCTTTACGAAAAGCCCCTCAAGAATCTCGCTCTGCAGGAACGCCGCCTCCGCAATCAACACAAAACCGATAGCGAAACCCTCAAACAGCTCCAACAAGAACGCACCGAAAAACAGAAGCACGCCGAACAAGCGGCCATCGACGAACGCAAAGCCGTCTTCCACCGCGCGGTCAAAATCTTCGATAACTGCCAAAAGCTAAGAAAAGACTTCGATCCACCTGCTTTTGGGTTCGAATTTTCATTCGCTGAATACAGGCACTATTGGGATCTCCAAAACGCCCACTACAAGCTCACCGAGGAGTATTTAGACTTCCACCAGGTCATCGCCGACCACCGCAAAGCCCAAATCGAGCCGCGCGCGTAAGCAAGCAAAGATGGGAACTGCCTCTCGTATTCTGTCTTCTTATGTATTCTGTCTTCTTATGTATTCTGTCTTCTTATGCACCATCTTTTCCTCACCCTCCTATCCGCCCTCCTCACTAACGCCGCCGCCACCCAGGAATTCATCTACGCCGAAGCGCCCTTTCCCTCCGCCCACGCCTCAACCATCGTCGAACTGAGAAACGGCGACCTCCTATCCGCATGGTTCGGCGGTTCCGCCGAAGGCAAGCCGGACGTAGCCATCTGGAGCTCCCGCCGCTCAGCCGGCAAATGGTCCGCACCCATCGAACTCGTTCGCGAACCCAATATCGCCTGTTATAACCCCGTTTTCTTCCATAGTGCCGATGGAAAGCTTTGGCTCTACTACAAATTTGGACCCCACCCTTCCAGCTGGTCCGCCGGCCGCCGCTTCAGTACAGACGACGGCGCAACCTGGTCCTCAGTCGAGCATCTCCCCGCAGGCGTCTATGGCCCCATCCGCGCCAAACCGCTCGTCCTCGCCAATGGAACAATCGTCAGCGGTACCTCGGTAGAAAGTTATCTTTCTTGGGCCGCCTGGATTGAGCGCAGCACCGACAACGGAAACACCTGGGCCCGCATCGGACCCATCGTCGCACCGCCAAATCCCAGCGCCACGGGCACCTACGGCATCATCCAACCTTCCGTTGTCTTCTTGAAAACCGGAACTCTCCGTCTCTACGCGCGCTCCACCGAACAGATCGCCAAAATCTGCGTCGCCGATTCCACCGACGCCGGCCTGCATTGGAGCGCCGTTCACACGCTCGATCTTCCTAACCCCAATTCCGGCCTCGATGCCGTAGCCCTGCGCGACGGCCGCGTCGTTCTTATCTTCAACAACACCACTAACGGCCGCACTCCTCTAAATCTCGCCGTAAGCACCGACGGCGAGCACTTCCGCATTTTTCAAACCTTGGAAAGCGACCCCGGCGAGTATTCATACCCGTCCATGATTCAAGCCCGCAATGGCGATCTCTATACCACATACACCTGGAACCGCAAACGCATTCGCTTCGCCCACATCCCATTGGCAGATGTTCCCGCAAATTGATACGCTGTTCTGACATGCGCTCTTTTACACTCTTGTTCGTGGCCACTGTCTTAGCCGCCCAGATCCCAATGGAAGACAGCCGCAATACCAACACGCCCGACACCGACACTCACGCCAAACTCCCCGAATTTCACTCCCTGCAGCAATGGGAGCAGCGCAAAGCTCAGTTACGTAAGCAGATCTTGTCAGCAGCAGGCTTGTATCCCATGCCGAAACGAGGCGTTCCCCACGCCGAAATCTTCGGCCGCCTCGATCGCGAAGGCTACACCATCGAAAAAGTTCTCTTGGAAACCTTGCCCGGCTACTATCTCGGCGGCAATCTCTATCGTCCGCTCAATACCACCGCAAAGCATCCCGGCATCGTCAATCCGCACGGCCATTGGACCTACGGCCGCCTCGAAAACGAAGACCTCTTCTCCGGCCAAGCCCTCGGCATCAATCTCGCCAAACAAGGCTACGTCGTTTTCGCCTACGACATGGTCGGTTACAACGACACCATCCAAACACCCCACAAATTCGGCACGCCCGCTGAACAATTGTGGTCGTTCGGCCCCTTACAACTCCAACTCTGGAACTCCCTCAACGCGACAGATTTCGTCGCTTCCCTGCCCGATGTCGATCCCTCGAAACTCGCCGTCACCGGAGCCTCCGGCGGCGGCACACAAGCATTCTTACTCGCTGCCATAGACGACCGCCTCACCTTCGCCGCCCCCGTCAACATGGTCTCCGCCATCATGCAGGGTGGCGATTTTTGCGAGAACGCTCCCGGCCTCCGCATCGGCACCAACAACGTCGAAATCGCCGCCATGTTCGCACCCAAACCAATGCTGCTCGTCTCTGCAACCGGCGATTGGACCAAGAACGTTCCCCATGAAGAGTTCCCCGCCATCCAACGCATCTACGATCTCTACGGCAAACACGACAACCTCGAGGTCATTCAGATCGAGGCCCCGCATAACTTCAACCAAAAGAGCCGCGAAGGAGTCTACCGTTTCTTTGCCGAACAGATTCTCGACCAACCCGGCCAGCCAATGCCCGAAAAACATGTCGAGGTAGAAATGTTGCAGGACATGCTCGCTCTCCAAGGCCGCACTTTGCCCAGCGGCGCCGTTTCGTACGATGGCGTCTATAAGCAATGGCAAGCGCTCAATACAGATTTAACCTCCGCGAAAGAGCGCCTCCAACTCGCCCTCGGCATTGCATGGCCTGAGAAGGTCGTCAGCGAAAATACCGCCGGCGGCACCGTGCTCAGCCGTCCATCGGTTGGAGACCGCGTTCCCGGAATTTTGGTCGAGGGCCGCGGCCCAGCCGCCTTAGTGATCGACCCCAAAGGCGCAGCCTCCGCCAAGCAAAGCCCTGAAGTCGCAGCACTCATGAAAGAACATCGGCGCGTTCTCTTGATCGACACTTTTCAAACCGGCAGCGCCATCGCCCCACGCAACCGCTCACATGAGCACTTCCTGACCTTCAACTTCAGCGACGACGCTTGCCGCGTTCAAGACATCCTCACCGCGCTAGCCTTCCTCCATCAATCATCAGGACCAGTCGAACTGATCGGTCTCGGCAACGCCGGGGTCTGGGCATACTTCGCCGCCGCCGTTGCGCCCATACCCGTCACCCTTCACGCCGACATCTCAAACTTCAACGGCACCGATGAAGCCTTCCTCCGCGTCCTAAACGTCCCCGGCATCCAACGGGCCGGTGGACTGCAAGCCGCAAAGCTCGCACTCAATCCCGGTGCAACGAACTCCGTAAGTTCTCAAGCCCCCGCCCAGCAATAAACAAGGGAACCAACGAAGCAAGCGGACAAAGACCCGCAATCGCCACAGCGGGCGGAAAGTACTTCGTCGGCCCCAGTATGTAACCTGTAATGAGCGGTGCAGCCACGCCTCCCAACTGGGACGCACTATTCAAAAATCCGATCACCCGTCCCACTTTCGCCGGCGGCGCAACGTTCTGCGCCAACGTCCAAAAATTCGAACTCACGACTCCGAACGAGCAAACTGAGACAAACAAAACCGCCATCACCAAATCATTAGCCCGCAGAAAATTCAACGCCAGCAACGCCGCGGCGCCCACAGATCCTGCGGCCGCGAACCACAGCCTCACACGAAACAGTGACTTCGCCTTCTTCAACAAGTAGTCCGCCGCAAATCCCGTCACCACGTTCGTAATCGCCATGCACGCCATGGGGGCAGCGAGAATTCGTCCCATCGCCATCGTTGAAAAGCCGCGCGACGAAGTCAGATACGCCGGCACCCAAGTCAAAAGGAAATACCAGTAGTACGATGACAACAAGATGAAACTCGCCATAGCCCACATCGTGGAGCTCTCTAGAATCACTCTCCAGTCGAGTGCCATACCGCTCGCTTTCTTTTCAACCACTGGCGCAACCGCCAACCACCCCGGCACCCACAACAGCGCCACCAATCCTGTCACGGCAAACATCGTCCGCCAGCCGAAATTCACCACCAGCGCCGTACCCAAAAGTAAACCTACCGCTGGCCCCAACGTTTGCCCGCCAATATAGATCGCCGTTGGCAATCCGTTCTCTCGCGGAGAGAAGCTCGCGCGAATCACCGCCAGGCTTGCAATCGGACCAACCGTCTCTGCGCACCCAAGCACCAGCCGCGACGCAATGATCTCGGCCGGTCCATGGCTCAGCGCAATGCTCGCCGAGGCTAAAGACCAAACTACGAATGCCGTCGCATACGCCCCGCGCACCCCGAATCGGTCAACCAGCAACCCGGAAGGAATCTGGAATATCGCATATGTCCAAAAGAACGCCGAGAGCAGGATCCCCATTGTCTTCGGTGCCAAATGCAAATCCCGCGCAATGCTCTCGTTCGCAATGCTCAAATTGCCGCGGTCAATATAGCTAACCAGAATCCCAAGAA
The DNA here is from genome assembly GCA_003167495.1 of Bryobacterales bacterium. Classification (GTDB taxonomy): domain Bacteria; phylum Acidobacteriota; class Terriglobia; order Bryobacterales; family Bryobacteraceae; genus Bog-105. The sequence continues at coordinate 26,536 of PMSX01000082.1, forward strand.
AGACAAAAGCCAGAACGAGCCAGCGCCGTCCATTCATGCCACAGCGCCATTCTTAATCACATGTAAGATACCGCGCGGTTCCTGATTGGGCTCCTCATAGGTCGCCGGACTGCTGATTTGATCGGGATCGAAAATCACCAGATCCGCTACATTCCCCGCACGCAAAACACCACGGTCCGCCAGATTCAACCGCGCTGCCGGTTTGCCTGTGCTCTTGTGTATCGCATCACCCAGCGAAAGCCACCCCTGTTCGCGCACGAGCTTTCCCAGCAACTCCGGATACGTCCCATACAGTCTTGGATGCGCCTTTCCCCTGACATAGAAACCATCCGTAATCACCGAACAAAGTGGATGCGTAATCAACTGCCGCAAATTGTCCTCGCTCTGATTGAACGAAACAATATTAACCGCCGCTTCCTCCTCCACCAATAGATCCATCACACAATTCTCAGCATCCACGCCGCGCAGTTCAGCAATCTCCGCAACAGTCTTTCCCACTACCGGCTCGTTAGCCGCGGTAACCACCGACGAAATCGTTACGTCCTTCCAGTAGCGCGGTGCCGCTCTCATCTCTTCCAAAATCGTTTTTCGAATCGCATCATCGCTCAGGCGTTTCAATAGTGCAGCATTACCTCCATCCAACGTCCATTGCGGCAAACACTGCGTCAGCACGGTACTTCCGCATTGATATGGATAAATATCAAACTCAACATCTATGCCCCGCGCATGCGCCGCCTCAATTTCATCCAACGCGGGCTGAAGCAAACCCCAATTGCCCCGCCCTGACGCCTGCAAATGCGAAATCTGCAAACGGCAATTCGTCTTCTCCGCCAAATTTATTTGCTCGCGCGTCGCTTCTAGCAAAGTGCTCGCATAGCTCCGCATGTGTGTGGCATAAAACTTACCGCGCCGCGCCACCACCTTGCACAAATGTTCCAGCTCCGGCTCTTGCGCACTCGAACCAGGCGCATACATCAGGCCTGTCGAAAATCCCGCACAACCCGCCGCTAACGACTCATCCAGAATGCCCGCCATCTGATCTAACTCACCCTGCGAAGGTGTTCCCTGTCCCGGACCGCAAACCGCGATGCGTAAGGCCCCATGTCCAACCAGGGAAAGCGCACTGTCCTTCGAAGCGCTGTCTGCCAGCGCCTTCAGATATCCCGCCGCGTTCGGCCATCCCCATCCATCCGTGCGCCCCAAGATGCCGGCTCCAAACTCACGCAACGCCGCCACGTCACCCGAATGCGGAAATGGCGAAAAGCCACAATTGCCCACAACCTCGAGCGTCACTCCTTGCTTCAACTTCTCTTTGCGCCCTTCCAGCACCTGCAAATCGGAGTGGCTATGAATATCAATAAATCCCGGCGCCACCGCTAACCCGCGGCAATCGATCGTCTGACAATCTGTGGCCATAACGTCCGGCCCGATCGCCTCAATCCATTTTCCGTCCAGCAATATAGACGCGCTGTTCGGCGCAGCGCCAGTTCCGTCAAAGACAGTTGCATTTGTAAGCAGAAGCATAATTCACCTTGATGGATAGAATAGCTGCATGATTACCGGCGACCCGGTCGCATCGCCCGTCGGCAACAACCAACAAACCAAAGCCAGCAATTTTCGCTGGTTCATCTGCGGCTTATTGTTCTATGCCACCACGGTCAATTATATGGACCGCGTGGTCATGGGGATTCTGAAGACGACCATTTCTAAAGACCTTCATTGGACCGACGACGACTACGGCACCATCACCGCCGTCTTTCAGTTTGGCTATGCGTTGATGCTTCCAATTGCCGGACGAATGATCGACTGGCTTGGCATCCGCATCGGCTACACGCTCGCAGTCCTGGTTTGGGGAATTTCATCGATTGCTCACTCATTCGCCGGCAATGTATTTCAGTTCGGTGTGGCCCGCCTTGGTCTTGGCCTCGGCGAAGCTGCGAATTTTCCGGCCGCGATAAAAACAGTTGCCGATTGGTTTCCTCGCAAAGAGCGTGCGTTGGCCACGGGTATCTTCAATAGCGGCACCAACGTTGGAGCGCTCATCGCCCCGCTAATTGTTCCCCGCATCGTTGCCCGCTTCGGGTGGCATTCAGCCTTCCTCGTCACCGGTTCGTTCAGCCTTTCATGGATTGTCTTTTGGCTTCTGTTCTATCGCGAGCCGAAGACGAGCGAACTCGCTTTCATCCGCTCCGACGTCCCTGAAGAATCAGCCGTCAAAATCCCCTGGGCCACCCTGCTCACCAAGCGCCCGTCTTGGGCATTTCTCATCGCCAAATTCCTGACAGACCCCGTTTGGTGGTTTTATCTATTTTGGATTCCGGGCTTTCTTCAAACCAAATATCAGATTGATTTGATCCACACCGGGCCGCCTTTAATCGCCATCTATTTAGCGGCGGATGTAGGCTCTGTTGCAGGAGGGTGGTTGTCGTCCGCGCTCTTGAAGCGGGGCTGGGAGTTGACGCGTGCTCGCAAAACCACAATGCTCATCTTTGCATGTTGCGCGCTGGCTGTCGCCTTCGTCCCTTTCACCGGTGGTAATCTCTGGCTCACCGTTACCCTCATTGGTATTGCCGCCGGCGCTCATCAAGGCTGGTCGGCCAACGTTTACACCGGGGTCTCTGACTGCTTCCCCCGCAAAGCTGTAGGTTCCGTTGTCGGTCTTTGCGGAATGGGTGGTGCACTCGGCGGAATGATTGTCTCGAAGGCCATCGGTAAATGGCTCGTCATCTCTCACGAAACCTATGCGCCGCTATTCTTCATCGCCGGCTCTATGTACTTATGCGCCCTGCTAATCGTCCACCTGATCCTGCCGCGCTTTAAACAGGAAACCTTTTAGGCATCCAGGTGAAATACTTCCTCTAACGGCGTCATCGCTTGATCGGGCCTGATGCCAGGAGGGTTCATAAAGAACTCCGCCATCTCTTTCTGCCAGCGCGCATTCACCTCACGCCCCGCCATACCCGCCAACGCCTTTTGGAAATCTGCCGTCTCCACATAGCCGACAAGCATTCCGTCGGGCCGGAGGAACAACGAATAGTTGCCCCACCCCGTTTCGCGCAACGCTTGCTGCATTTCGGGCCAAACCGTTTTGTGCCGTTCTTTATACTCGGCCAATCTCTCCGGCCGAACCTGCAGAACGAAGCAGACGCGTTGCATAGCCTAACGCAGGAACGCTTCGTGCAAACCGCCGTCCACTGGAATAATATGGCCTGTGGTCTTCGCGCTTTCCTCGCTCGCCAGCCATACAATCGCTGCCGCGCAATCTTGCGGCAAAATGGGCCGTCGCGTCAATGTGCGCTGCGCATAGAAATCCGCCAGTTTGTTCCGCAGTTCTTCGGTCGATTCGCTTTCCTCAAACGAGATCTTATACTTCTGCAGCGAACTGATCACGCGGTCGCGCGGGAACATCGTTGACCCGGCCACCACCGTCGCAGGAGCAATCCCATTCACCCGTACCAATGGCGAGAGCCCCACCGCCAATTCGTGAATTAGATGATTCAGCGCCGTTTTGCTAACGTCATACGCCTCGCTGCCATGCTTCGAAACCACTGCGTTCGCTGAACTCGTCAGCACAATCGACGCCGGCAGCTTTTGATCCTTCAGCACCCAGCCGCACTCGCGTGCCAGCAGAAAGTTTCCAGTGACGTTCACCAGGAACGTTTTGCTCCATTGCGCTTCCGTCAACTGCCCATCGGCGCCCGCCACCGGGAAAATCGCAGCCGTGTTCACAATGGCGTCGATTCCTCCGAATTCGAGCACCGCCGCCTTCGCCGCAGCCGCCACACTTTCCGCTGACGAGATATCTACCGTGGTCGTCGTCACCGCATCGGCCGAAGATATCTTCGCGGCTTCGGCCGCAACGTCTTTGATGGCCTGCTCGTTCATATCAGCCACCACCACGTGCGCGCCTTTCCCCACCAGCAGCAGCACAACTTCGCGGCCAATACCGCTGCCGCCGCCCACCACCATCACAATCTTGCGGCTAAATTCTGCCTCTGGCGGCATGCGTTGCAACTTCGCCTCTTCTAACGCCCAGTATTCAATCCGGAACGCTTCCGAACGCGGCAGCGCCACATAATTCTGAAAGCTCTCGAACTCTTCCGATTGTTCCGGCCGTCGCGCTTGCGGATACGGATGCGCCACCTCTCCCGAAGCCAGCGCATTGGCGCCCGACATCACGTGAATCGCGTTGATAAAGAACTCAGTCGTGATGCGCGCTTCCTTTTTGTTCTTGCCGAAGCCGAACAATCCGAGCCCCGGAATAATCACCACCGATGGATTCGAATCCCGCAGCTTCGGCGATTGGGGTGTCGCGTAGGCTTGATAATACTTGCCGTATTCCGCGCGATACACCACCGCTTCGTCCGCGATTTTCTTTTTAAGAACCTCGATGCTCTCTTCCCCTGGTTTCCAATCCACAAACATCGGGCAGATGCGTGTTCGCAAGAAGTGGTCAGGGCAACTGGTCCCCAAAATTCCCAGCGGCTGCGCCCATTTTGATCCGGCAAAAGCAAGCGCGTCTTCATGATCCGTATAGTGCGCAATTACGCGTTTGTTTGAAGAAACAATCCCACGAAGTGCCGGCAAAATCGCCACGGCGATCGCCTTGCGATCAGCCAGCGGAGCGCGTTCCAATCCGCCGAACAACGCCGCGCCTTTCGATTGGCCCGCAAGAATGAATTCACCCATCTGGTCAATCGTCTGCACACTGTTCAGATAACATTCACGCTGCGTATTGCCCCAAGTAAACAGACCATGACTGCCCAGCAGTACACCCTCACACCCAGGATTGTCATTCACCGCTTTTGCCAGCATCAACCCGAGTTCGAACCCGGGCCGCTGCCACGGAAGCCAAGCTATCTTACGGCCATACTGTTTGTTAAATTCTTCGAGTTTCTGCTTACCATTCGCACTCGCCGCCAAGGCGATAGACCAATCCGGATGTAAATGGTCTACGTGCGGAAAAGGCAGGAACGCGTGCAGCGGAGTGTCAATCGAAGCAGCCACCTTATTCTCGCCGAAGGCCGATATTGGATAAAACCGCACCATATCGTCTTCGTGTGCTTCACCCTTATACAGGGACTTCAGGCTTTCCAAACGATCGAGATACAGCAGCGCAAATCCGGATTCTTTGATTGACCCGAGATCTCCACCACTGCCTTTCACCGCGAGCACCTTCACGGTCTTGCCTGTGAACGGATCGGGCAAATCGATTTTCGAACTGGTATTTCCGCCACCGAAGTTCGTAATGCGCAGATCCGCGCCCAGCAGATTCGAGCGGTAGCGCAAGAGCGCGAGTTGATCTTTTTCAAGGCCGGCTGCAGTGGCATCCACCCAAAGATCTTGCAGGTGGCGAAGTGAGGATGTGACAGGCATAAGTAATAGATTATCTTTTCCTACGCGTAGGAACTAGCATTCGACATATTCCGCGCTCCGCGCTCCTGCGCAACGCGCTCCAAATACCCACTTTGCCGGAACGCATCTTGCGGATTCTCCGGCAATCCCTTTGATGCGCGCCAGGCGCGGATAGCCGGCCGCACATCGCTCGAAAACGCATCCTGCAGGCAACCTTCCGCCTTCACAATATCAGCGCTTTGCTGTGCGGAAACAAGTTGCTCATAGTCAACCAGCGATGCCTTGGCAAACAATTCCTGTGCCATCATCACCGTTTGAATCATCGCTTCGATCTTGCCTTTCAGATTGTGGCTTTGATCGATCATGTAGGCAATATCGGCGCGCTTTCCCGCTTCCCATTCGAAGAACAGTATTTCGTGAAAAATGCGAAACACCTGAAACGGATCAATCGACCCGAGCGTCAGATCATCATCCGCATATCGCCGGTCGTTAAAGTGAAATCCGCCTAACATATCCTCCGCCAGCAGCCAAGCCACAATCTGCTCGATATTTTGCGAAAGATAATGATGCCCGGTATCCACCAGAACTTTCGCTTGTGGCCCCGCTTTCCGCGCCATCAGCAAAGCCATGCCCCAGTCGGCAATATCTGTGTGATAAAAAGCCGGCTCAAACGGCTTGTACTCCACCAGCATGCGTTGTTCCGGCGACATGGCCTCGTGCGACTCTTTCAAGCACTCCTCAAACCATTTTTTGCACTGCCGGATATTCGCGCTGCCCGGATAGTTTGATCCATCGGCAAACCAGAACGAAATATCGCGGCTCTTCAATCCGTGCGCAATCGCAATGCTGTCTTTGGAATGCTCCACCGCTTCCGAGCGCGCTTTCGCATCAGGATTACCGAACGATCCATGCTTATAGATCTGATCCTGAAAAAGATTTGGATTGATCGAACCGGGCCGCACGCCGTATTTGTTTGCTAGCGCGGCCACCTCGTGAACGCTATCCAGTCCACGCGGAAAATCCCACAGCACATGCAGCGCTATGGTCGGGCAAACGCCGGTTAGCGAATGAACCTGCCCTGCATCGCTAAACTTCTCCTCAATCGTCCCCGCTGCCGCAGGTTGCAGAAACTTCCCAAAACGCGTTCCCGTATTCGCGAACCCCCAAGAGGGAATTTCAATTCGAAAACTGTCCAGCGCTTTAAATACTTTTCCAGTGAGTTCCGATTCCATGTGCTTTAACCAGCCTCTATGTTATGCCAAATGTGGCTTAAGCAACCAGAATCACATCTAAGGTCCGCGGCCCGTGAACACCCTTCACGCGAATCATTTCGATATCAGCTGTTGCAGAGGGTCCAGCGATGGTGGTGATCGGGATGTTCGCAAAGGCCTTCATTTGCTGAACGCCCTCCGGAACCGTCTCTACTACCTGGCTCGCCAGAACAACACACAAGTGGTAATCCGGAATCAAGCTCAGTGCGCGTCTCGCCTCACCTGCGCTGTGACGAAGCACGATTGATCCCGTAGAGGCAATCGCCAGCGCGCAATCCGTCAACACACCCTCACTCGCGTCCACTTCCTGATAACTAGGTCCTTCGCGAAAGAAGTGAAACCCATCCGGCAACCAGGCACGCGGTAAATCGCGCGGAATAAGTAGCGATCCTTTCCCCCGCGCCTTTAATGCTGAAGTCACAGCCGAGGCTATCTCGCCATCGCGCGAATGAAACACGGTTGCGCCATAATCCTGCAACCGGTCCACTAACAGGTCGAGCTTTGCGTCGGTGTCTAGCGAGCCCCCCCGTACGTAATTTCTTGGAATGGCGGCATACTCCGCTTCCCTTTCCGGTGTCGTGCCCCCCATAGCTCTGCGAATCCGCTCCAGAATCTCGTCACGCGCCGCACTCATGAATCGGTCTCCCGCTTCACCCACCATTCGCGAAAAGATTCATTGGGGATCGCCGGCAGGTCCCGTGTCGCTGTCCACGCATCCAAACCGAAAGGCAGATGGCTAATAACCCCATTCCGTACAAAAGGCTTTTGCGCTATCCGCCCGAGGTTTCGCGCACGCTCCAGATGTTCCGGCGATTCCAACGCATATGCCGCCGCTTTCATCGCCATTCTTTCTTCAAACGGTGCATCGCCCCGCTCCACAATCTTGCCGCGCAGATGGATTAAGATTTCCGGAATGTTGATCTTCACCGGGCACACTTCATAACAAGCCCCGCACAGCGATGAAGCATATGGCAATGTCTGCGAATGCTCCATGGATTGCAGTTGTGGCGTCAGAATCGCGCCAATCGGACCGCCATAAACGGATCCGTACGCGTGCCCTCCCGTCTGCCGGTAGACAGGACAAGCATTCAAACATGCTCCGCAGCGAATGCAATCGAGCGTTTCACGCGCCTCGCTGTCTGCCAGCACTTTCGTGCGGCCGTTATCCAGCAGCACCACATGAAACTCTTGTGGACCGTCGTCTAGCGTCACTCCTGTCCAGATTGAATTGTACGGGTTCATGCGCTCGCCCGTCGCCGAGCGCGGCAAAGTCTGCAGATAAACTTCCAGATCCTGAAACGTCGGGATAATCTTTTCGATACCGACGAGACTGATCAACACGCGCGGCAACGACACACACATGCGCCCGTTACCTTCCGATTCAACCACGCACACTGACCCCGTATCGGCAATCGCGAAGTTTGCGCCGCTGATGGCCACCGGCACGCGTAAGAACTTCTCCCGCAAATACACCCGCGCCGCCGCCGCTAGATCTTCCGGCTTGTCGCTTAACTCGCTCAAATTCATTTTGTCGAGAAAAATCCGCCGGATCTCCATGCGATTCCTGTGCAATGCCGGAACCACGATATGCGACGGCTTGTCTTCCCCGAGCTGCACAATTAAGTCCGCAAGATCCGTCTCATAGGGGATAATGCCGGCCGCCTCCAGCGCTTTGTTCAAGCGAATCTCATCAGAAGTCATCGTCTTCACTTTGATGACTTCTTTGGCCTGCTGTGCCATCACCAAGCCAACAATAATGCTGTTCGCTTCGTCGGCATCGCGCGCCCAATGCACTGTTCCGCCGGCCGCCGTGCAAGTCTCCTCAAATTGCTCCAAATAGAAATCCAGATGGCGCATGACATGCTGTTTAATCTCGTGCCCGCTCTCGCGCAACTGCTCCCAATCTGGCATTTCGCCCACAACTTTGGCGCGCTTCATGCGAATCACGTCGGTTGCGTGCCGCACATTGTGGCGCACTTGCGTATTGCCAACCAGCGCTTTCGCGGAAACTTGAAACTTCGGCGCGTTGGCCGCATCCCCTACATAAGCGCTCATCAGATTGTCTCTCTGCTGTCTTGGGACGCCAGAATCTCCGCCAAATGCAGCACTCGCATTCCCGTCCTCTGCCGGCTCAACGCGCCGCCTATATGCATCAGGCATGAATTGTCCACCGCCGCGCAGATCTCCGCCCCTGAATTCAGCAAGCAGCGAATCTTGTCCGACAGCATTGCGGCTGATACATCTGCATTCTTCACCGCAAACGTGCCGCCGAAACCGCAACATTCTTCGGCTTCCGGCAGATCCACTAAGGTTAGCCCGCGCACACTGTTCAGTAATCGCGCCGGACGATCACCCAGTTTGAGAGACCGGAGCGAATGACACGATGGATGCAGGGCCACAGTGTGTGGAAAAAACGCGCCCACATCGGTAACGCCTAACTTATCCACCAATAGCTCCGTAAATTCGAAAAGACGCGGCAGCATGTTGTTCACTGCCCGCTTCAGGGAAGCGTCGCCACTTGCGGACGCCATCTTCGGGTAGTGGTCGCGAATCATGGCAATACAGGAAGACGAAGGAACGCAAATCACTTCCGCCCCGCGGAAGACTTCCAGAAAATTCTGCATCATCGGCAACGCCTCCTGCTGGTAACCCGTGTTGTAGTGCATCTGCCCGCAACAGGTTTGCGCCTGGCGGAATTCAACCGTGTGCCCCAGCTTTTCCAATACAGCAACCACCGCTTTGCCGGTTTGAGGAAAAAATGTGTCGTTGTAGCAAGTGATGAAGAGTGAAATCTGCAAGGTTTACCTATGTTGCCCAGCGATACTCACCTAGTCTATGCTACTGCGCCGTGTGTTCCCAATGAAAAGACTTACCTCAGCCAATGAATACGGGCTTGATATGCCGCTCATACAGATTCTCGGTCACGTTTTTTCCGATCGTAGGCGCGAACTGGTCCAGGAATGCCAGGTATTTTGGTCCGAGTTTTGCCGCGACTTTGAAGCCGACGTGCAAAAGCTGCCGCAAGTCATTATTGAATTCCGGGTTCGTCTGCACGTGCCGCAGCGCGTTTTGAAATTGCTCCGAACTCCAGCCGCGGACAATTTCGGGAAGTGGCAGTTTTTTTACGTCGATACTGATCACTGCCGCGTAGGGCGCGCACAAGGCGTCGCGTTGTTCGTACGCCTGGGCGTAGACATCTTTGGCCAATTGTAAGCCTTCGCCGCCGGCTTCCGCCAAACCGATCAACTCTTCCAACCATGTCGTGCCCGCGGTTTTTAAATGCACCCCGGAGTCGAATTTCTTAAGGGCTTCGCGCATCGGCCTATAGATTGAGAATTTGTCGCTGCCCGAATGCACGCTGAGTTTCAGGTTCACCGGGAGATTGTATTTCTTCACGGCGTACGCAATGGTTGCGAGATCGTCAGAAAACTCTTCGCTAAACTTTGCCAGGTCGCCCTGGTAATCTACGCCCTTGTTAAACCTTCCTGTAAACTTGGGCGCGATGGTTTGGATGGGGATGCCTTCATCGGCAATCGCTACCAGGATGATGAGCAATTCCGCCGGAGTTTGCGGGCTGTCGGTTTCATCCATGGAGACTTCGGGAATGAACCCTCCCTTCCCCTTGCGCTCTTCAATCTTGCGATAAATCCGCCCGGCCTCCGTGACAGCGGCCAGATATTTGGCCGCGGTTCGTTCCACAAACGCAGCGTCAATTCGTGGTGCGTTCGCAATGCCGGGAATTTGCAACTCACCCACCAATTCCGCGTGGCGCTTTGCAAGGGCGGCGATAGCCTCTTGATCGGCCGGTTTGCCGATCCAATCCGCGACATCAATCGTGTAGAAATCGCTAGCTTCGAGAAATCGGTCTACCGTTTCGAAGTTGATGTGATCGGCATCTACGTGATAGGGCTGCGTCCAACCGGCTTCACGCACGGCGCGGTCGGCCGCAACCCTTACGCTGCCAGGTTCTGAGCCGATGATGTTGTGCTCGCGATTCGATTTATTCCAGACGGGCACCACGGTCACAGCGTTGTTAGCGGCCATGATGCACGCTTGCAATTGTGCCCTTGCTTGATGAGCAAACCGGTCGCCTACGCCGATTGAATTCTTGCTGAGTATCAATGAGTTAGCCATGTTTAAACTTTTCGTTTCCTACCCTTGTCAATTAGGCGCGGATTTGCGCCTCTAAGAAACCAGCGATGGAGCGAGTCAACGCCCGCGGGTATTCCGTCTTCGCCATTGCCAGCGCTTGTGTGCGGGCCAAGCGCTTTCCCGCCAGGCGAAAGGTCTCAAAAAAACGAGGCGTATTGCGCAGCGCGAACTCGGGCAGCATTGAATAGCCGAAACCCGATTCCACTAGACGCTTGATCGCCTCCGTATCGTCCGCTTCCATCACTACTTCCGGCGAAGCGTTCAGACTTTTGAAGAACCCGTCGATCATCGTGCGCATATTGCTGCGCTTGGGATACAGCAAAAACTGCGCCGCCGCCACTTCCTCCGCCGAGATCGAGCCTATCCGTAACGACGATTGACTACGTGGCGATGGCTTCAGAATCAACAATTCTTCTTCAAACAGCGGAATGAGCGTGAGCTGTTCCTCCGGGTACGGCAGCGAAATCAAGCCCAAGTCAAAACTGCGGTCGAGCAACCCAGCCACAATCTCTTCCGTTGGCAAAACCGTGACTTCCACGTGAGTGTTCGGATACTGTTTTCGCAGCGCTCGCAGCGGTTTGCCCAGCCGGTTAATCAGGGTTGACGCGCCGGTGGCGAATTGAAACGGCTGGTTATCGGTAGCTGGATCGTTGGCAAATTCCTGCCGAATTTCGCGCATCTGACGAATCAAAGAACGGGCGTGTGCCACCAGACGAAGCCCCGCCGGGGTTGGCACCAGCTGCCGGCCTTGTCTGACAAAAAGCTCGGTATTCAATTGGGCTGCGAGATGCTGAAGCTGCAAACTGATGGCGCCCGGCGAGATATGCATTCTCTCCGCCGCCTTAGTCACACTCGACAAATCAACCACTGCGACTAACAATTCAAGTTGCCGGATATCCATACATCAGTGTTGCTCTTCGAGTACCTTCCCATTCACTGTAACGTTGCGCAAGATTACACCTTCCGCATTTTCAAAATATGTTCCCTCCGCCGAGTTCTGAAACGTGCAGTTTGAGACGGTCACGCCTCGAACGCGCGAATTCTTGTAGCCGCGCACAAAAATGGCGTGCTTGCACTTCTGGCAACTCACATTTGCCACCTCAATGCCCCGAACCGACGGCAAGAACGGACCTCCTTCGCCTTCCTGGTAAAAGTAATCCACTTCGATCACAGTCTCTTTGACTTCGCCGACCGTTACGTTACGAAAACCAATGTCCTCAATGACACCGCCGCGGTAGGAATTCGTTTTGATGCGCAAAGCTCGCTCCAGGTTCGGACTGCTCATCTGGCTATTCTGGATCAACACATTGCGAATGCCGCCCGATACTTCGCTACCAATCGAAACTCCGCCATGCCCGTCTTTCATCACACAATCGCGAATCAATACATTCTGGCAAGGCACGTTCACCCGGCGGCCGTCTCTGTTTCTTCCGGACTTTACGGCAATACAATCGTCGCCGGTACTGAACGTACACCCGGTAATTAACACGCCGTCGCAGCTCTCCGGGTCGCAGCCATCGTTGTTGGGTCCATGGGTATCGATATCAATTTCACGCACGGTCACGTTGCGGCAGAGTACTGGATTGATTTCCCACATTGGCGAATTGATCATCCGGAACCCCTCGAACAGCACGTTCGCGCAGCGGTAAGGCTGAATGAAATTGGGACGCAACAGGCGCCCATCAGCGAAGACGCGCTGCACCACCGATATGTCTTTGTCTCCCATAGCAGTTAGGGTATTCCGATCGTTTTCCTGAGTCGGCGTACCTTTCTTCCAGCCCAGCAGCTCTTTGCCGGCCCAATTCCACCAATGATCTGGCCCAGCTTGTCCGTCGAGAACACCGTTCCCCGTAACCGCAATATTCGTTTTTTCGAACGCATAGATAAACGGCGAATAATTCATGCATTCGGTGCCTTCAAAGCGCGTGAAGACCGCCGGCAGATATTCTTTCGGGTCTCTGCTAAACGCGAGTGTCGCACCTTCTTCCAGATGCAAATCCACATTGCTTTCCAAATGGACTGCGCCCGTGAGAAACCTTCCTTTCGGCACGATCACCGAGCCGCCTCCGGCTTGGCTGCAGGCCCGAATCGCATCGGCAAGCGCCCGGCTGCAAAGTTTTTCGCCATCGTTGACCGCGCCGTACTTCGTAATTGCGAAATCACGGCGAGGGAAGACGTGCGGCTGAATCCGCTGCATGATCGCTGCCGCGTCAAGCCATGACTCGGCCGTTAGCCCGCCTTTGCTTGTCATGAGCACTGCGACGCTGCGGTCCAACCATTCACGGCGAGTCATTTCTCTTACACTATATGTGCGGAAGACGAGCCATTGATGAACCGTTTAGTTCAAGAGAACACTTCGTTTACTTTTTGTGTTTGATCTTGATCGCGCACCGCAATAATATTATCGTTTGGCAAAGCAATGAATCAAATCGTCGAAGACAAACTTTCCAAGCAGAACCTCGTTTCCGTTGTGGAAGAGGAACTGAACGCTACCCAGATCATCGATATCCACACACACCTCTATAAGCCGTCGCTCGGCGCGGTAGGACTGTGGGGCATCGACGAGCTGGTTACGTATCATTATCTGGAAGCCGAATTGTTCCGTTCCGATGACATAGCGCCTGAAAAATATTGGGCTCTCTCAAAACGCGAACAGGCGGACCTGATCTGGCGCACGCTGTTCGTGGAAAACCCTCCTATTTCCGAAGCTACGCGCGGCGTTGTTGCGGTGCTGCAGGCGCTTGACCTGCCTACCGAGGGCCGCGATCTGAGTGAAGCTCGCAAGTTTTACGCGGGCCAAACTCTGGAGGCGCACATCGGCAAAGTGTTCCGTCTGGCCGGCATCAGCGAAGCGGTAATGACCAACGATCCGCTGGACCCGGCGGAAGCGCCGCTTTGGAAAGATTCGCCTCCGCACAATTTGTTCCACGCGGTGTTGCGGTTGGACCGAGTGCTTGAGAAATGGCCGGAACACTGGCAGAAACTGCAAGCGGAAGGCTATCGAGTGGAGCAGAATCCCACGCCAGCCACCATCGCGGAAGTGCGGCGATTCCTGGCTGATTGGTGCAAGGTGATGGAGCCGGTCTATATGGCGGTTTCGCTCTCTGACGATTTCGCGTTTCCCGAAAATTCGATTCGGGCACAATTGTTGCGCGATGCGGTGCTGCCTGCCTGCCGCGAATTCAACATTCCGCTTTCGCTAATGATCGGGGTGCGGAGGCAAGTGAATCCGGCGATCCGTTTGGCCGGTGACGGCTCGGGCAAAGCCGATCTGCGTGCGGTAGAAAATTTGTGCCGCGAGTTTCCGCAGAATCGGTTCTTGGCCAGCCTCCTCAGCCGCGAGAATCAGCATGAACTTTGCGTCTACTCCCGCAAGTTCGCCAATCTGATGCCGTTTGGTTGTTGGTGGTTTCTCAATAACCCGTCGATTGTGGAAGAGATTACGCGAGAACGGATTGAGATGCTGGGCATGAGTTTCATTCCCCAGCATTCAGACGCGCGCGTTTTGGAGCAAGTGATTTACAAGTGGCGCAATACGCGCAGAACCATGGCGCCGATTTTGGCCAACAGCTACGCTCTGCTGACAGAAGATGGACGCCCAGTGACGCGCGAACACATCCGGCACGATCTCGACCGCCTGTTCCGCAAGAATTTTCAGAAGTTTTGCGGCGTTGCGAACTAGCCGAAATACTTTCGGATCGTCTTGATATCTGCCGGCAGAAGCTTTCCTCGGCGGCGCGTCTCACTGCGATGACCGCGGCGGTCTTCTTTGGCGAAGCATTTTTCTTTGGCCTTGGATCCGAACGTTTGAGTCTCTTTCCCACTCTTACTAACGATCTGGTAGCCGCCCTTTAGAATCTGGAAGGGTTTGGCCACCAGGTTCATATGATCGAACCGCACAGATTTCGGTTTACGGAAGGTCTCGAAATAAGCAGGATAGACGAAATCGCTCATCGCGATCTGATTCACAAGAAAGTGGCTTTCCTCCACGGGGTCGGCGCTCTCGTACGCGTATGTTGCCTTTGGATCCGGACCATTCGCATAGAGGTTGATCGCCGGATCGACCAGCATTTCTGCCAACTCGTGGGAAGCCGAAACGCTGACCAATACGTTGTCTTTCAGAGTGGATTTGACGAATACTTTCGCTACCGGCAGGCTGTCCGGTGTTAGGTCGTGAAACGCCAGCGCGCCCTTCTGGTCGCTGTCGTCGAGGAACACCATCGCCCAAGCGCCACTCCGGAAATCTTTCGTTTTGACCAGCTTCGCTGGCGTGCCCCAGACCGGTGCAACACAAGTGTCAACATATTTCTGCATTGCCGCGATGAGCTTGTCAAAGTCAACTCCGAGCGCCACCGTGGCATGGTTGAAACAGGCGATGGTGGGAACGGTCCCCTGATTGAATGCCATACGAGCCTCCGACCGAACGTTTAAGTGTACTGCAACATTGCCATAAAACCGAAATCCATGTGCATCTGATTATGGCAATGGAACAGCGTGGGCCCTGGGTTGTTGGCGATCAGTTGCACGTGTACCTGGGAGTTAGCGCCAACCATCACGACATCCTTTCTGACGCCGCGAGTGTTGACGCCAGCGACGTTGACCAGCTCAAATGTGTGGCGATGCAGGTGCACCGGATGTGCCTCCGCGCTCTGGTTATCAAAGATGAGACGGTAGACTCCGCCCGCAGTAATTGGAATTGGATCGGTGTGCGGGAATTGTTTTCCGTTTATGGTCCATTTATCCTGCCAATGGGAGCTAACGAACTTCTGGCGAAAGACAAGCGGAATACGAGTGGCTGTTTCCGAGCCGGCATCTCCCGGCAATCCAAAGGCGGCGTAGTTCCAAGGTGTGTGGCTCGGCGTGCGCCATATCGGCGGGCCCGTCTTCCCGGCGTATTCGACGATGATGCCCATGCCGGCATCGCGGTCATGGTCGTCGGTGTCGCCCAATATCCAGACACCCGGCGCGTTCATGGTGACTTGGGCGTCGACACGTTCCGCCGGCCCCAGTTCGAGGATGTCCACTTCTTGCGGCGCTGCTACTGGGTTGCCGTCGAGCGCGAGGACTCGAAAACGGTGGCCTGGTAAAGCGATGCGCCGTAGCCTTGTAGCGCTGGCATTCAGGACGCGCAGCATGATGCGCTGTCCCTCCTTCACGCGAAGCGGATCAGCAAAACCGAGCGCACGGTCATTGATGGAGAATCTCTGGTAGGCGACATCGAGTGAGTCGCTCATTTGGGCTGTCCAGTAGGGTTCCCATTCTTTCAATGCGAGGAAAAATTCGGCATCGTAGTCGCCTGGCTCGTTGCGAGGTTCTATATAGAAGAAGCCGAATTGGCCTGTATAGAGAGCGCGATTCAGGTTTCGTCCGGCGGCGACATGAGTGTGATACCAACGTGTGCCGCTGGGAGTAGCCGTAAAGGTGTAGCGCAGGGAACTATGCCGCGGTATCGACGGCGAGCCCTCTTCAGTAGAGCCGTCGACATTCGAAGGGATGTGGAGGCCGTGCCAGTGAACAATTTCGTCGGTGTCTGTGTCGTTCAAAACGTCGATTGAGACGGTTTTGCCTTCGGGCACTCTCAGGATTGGCCCTGGGGATTTACCGTTGTAACCGATCGTCTTGATCTGGTGTTTGGGCGTGAGTTCGAGAGTGACGGGCTGGATGCGTAAAGTAAAATCCGCTGGCGCTTGAAGGGATCCCATGATTCCGGCGCTGAAGGAGCGTAAGAAGTCTCTGCGATGCATGGGAGTTCCAAATCTATGAGTCAGTACAGAGCCGGGAGGGCTTCGGCACTGAGGTGGCTCAAAAAGGATTCCAATAATGCGATGCGCGGTTGGGCCAGCGCGCGCGTGGAATCGAGGTGAATTTGTCCAGGGAGATTGGTGAGGGCTTTTCGCAGGGATGCCGCAGATGACGTGAAATCGGGGAAGCGCGTGTCGCGGCCAATTTTGCAAACCGTGCGGAGGATGCCGATCGCTCCTAGTTGTTCGAGAATGTCGGCATCGCGCACAATTTCGCCTTCGATTGTTGCCGGACTTTCGGCTGTCTGGTGAGTGCGGATGGCTTCCACAACCGCGGAGCACTTGGCGGCAGGAAACCCCACGTCACTCAGCAGCTGAGGGGCTTTTGCCGTCGCATATGCAGTGTTATCCCAAGTGGCGAGGGCTTGCGGGTCCTCCGGACGATGGCCCGTGAACACGCCCAGATCATGCAGCCAGACTGCGGCAAACACCACGTCGTCATCGTAGGTGTGGTTCTTACCAATCTCCCGAGTCAGGGCGTACAGGCGCGGCTGATGTCCGAACTTCTCAATGGGACGAGCCTGCTCGCGGATGTACTGTTCAATGCGTTGCCGAAAGTCGCTCATGCTTTCAGGCTACTTAGGCGCCAGTCACCTTGAAGGCGACGGCGTGTTCACATGGGCTCTTGGGAGGCGTGAGGATTTTGAGTCCCTTTTCGTCTTGGGACCATTCTAGTTTTCCATCGAAGCCGAGAAGCTCGACGTTTTGAATCTTGGCGACGCGCAGGGGCGTGTTGAGCGCGAGTGGGCGGATCAAGATTTCATAGTCGGGCCAGCCCATAACGAAGGCGTAGAGAGCGTTGCCTTTGGTGGTGAAACGGATGTCGGCCACCGAGAGGTCTTTTCGCTTCTCCTCGTTGAACGAAGCGCTTTGCGGTTCGCTTTCCTTCAGCGTGGGACTTTCACCGAAAATCTTCCAGGGTCGCGTGCCGTGAATCGCCTCGGCGTTGACGCCCATCCATTTAGTGATCCCGGCTAGAACGTTCAGTTCTTCGATGTCGAGATAACCGCTGGCGGGCAGCGGGAAATTGAGCATCAAATTTCCGTTGCGGCTGACGACATCGACCAGCAGATCGACGACTGTCTTCGGGCTCTTGTACCTGACGCCACGCTTATAATGCCAATCGCCGATACAGGTGTCGGTCTGCCATGGCCGGGGCCAGATGGTATCTACCAAGCCTCGCTCGACGTCAAATACGGCAATTCCCTTCTCTGTGTCTTCTTGACGCTTGCTCGTGTAGACGGCTTCAGTTTTGCCGCCATGGCGCTTGGCGTTCTCGTTATATAAGTGCGCGACTAAGCTCAAGCCGTAGTCTTCGAAAGGCAGCGCGCCATCGACATAGAGTAAGTCTGGCTGATAGTTGTCGACTAAGTCGCGCATGCGCGCGTACCAGTGCTTTTTCCACCATTCTGGAATACCGCTCTCGTTCCAATCCAGTTTAGTGTGGACCTCGTCTGAATCGACATAGAGGTCGAAATTTTTTGGATCCGCTCCGTCGTATGGAATTCCAGCCAGCGGACCGCGGCTATCTGCTCCGTGACTTGTGGAGAACCATTTGAAGGTGATCCAGAGATGATCACTCACGCCGAATTTCAGCCCTTCGTCAGAGGCTGCTTTGTGCCACATGCCGACGATATCTTTCTTGGGACCCATGTTGGCGGCGTTCCATGAGTTGTGCTTCGAGTTCCACATGTCGAAGTTATCGTGGTGTACGCCCATGCTCATGAAATACTTCGCGCCTGCTTGGCGGTACATCTTCATTAGCTCGACTGGAGCAAACTTTTCGGCTTTCCAGCGTGGGATGGTGTCTTTGAAGCCGAATTTGGAAGGGTGGCCGTAGTTTTCGCAATGATACAGATACTGCGAGCTACCCTCCATGTACATGTTGCGGGCGTACCAATCGCCCGCCTCGACCGCAGATTGCGGACCCCAATGAGCCCAGATGCCAAACTTGGCATCGCGGAACCACTCGGGAATTTCGTAAGCGCTTAGTGATTGGCGCGTACCTAGGAACGGACCTTTTTCGATCTCCAAGCCCGCGGGGAATTCCGGGCGGGGTCCTTGATAGGCAGCGGTTGGTAAAACGCTGGCCAGTAATCCCAAAGCTTGCCTACGATTGATTCTCATTTCATGCTCCTTTGATTATCCATTCACACCTGATGCTAGAAATCCACCATCGACCGTGATGCATTGGCCGGTGATGAAACTTGCGGCGTCGGAAGCGAGAAAGATGGCTGCACCCCCCAACTCAGGTATACTACCGAACCGTTTCATGGGCGTGCGCATGAGCAACTCGCGACCGCGATCGGTTCCGTCTAATAGGCCTGAATTTAGTTCGGTGCGAAATACGCCGGGGGCAATCGCATTCACGTTGACGCCTTTCTGCGCCCATTCGACGGCCAGACTACGCGTCAAACCGAGAACGCCACTCTTTGACGCCGCGTAGGCAGCCACTTCAAAGAAACTGACAAACGAGTTGAGCGAGGCGATGTTGACGACACGGCCACGACCACTTGCGACCAGGGGCTCATAGAAGCTTTGGCAGGAGCGCAATGTTCCTGTGAGATTCACGTCGACTAGATTATTCCATTCGGTTTCGGTGATCGCTACGGTTGGCTTGCGAAAGATCTGGCCAGCGGCGTTCAACAGAATATCGACGCGACCCAATTGTTTCACGACGGCATCGCGAAGAGCATCGATGGATTCGCGTTTGGCGGCATCGGTGGTTTGGCGCAGGGTTTTGCGACCGGTTGTCTCGATGTCGCTGGCCACTTCGTTCACGAGATTTTCGCGACGGCCTGTGGCGACGACGTCGGCGCCTGCGCTCGCCAGACTAACGGCGATCATGCGGCCGATTCCAGAGGTCCCACCCATCACGACAGCGACTCGGCCGGACAGATTAAACAGTTCCATGGACATGGACTACATCTTACATGCACGAACGCAAAGATGGTCGCGGTAGTGACGACCATCACTGATTACTCCCCGCACAGACCCGTACGGACGTGCGCGGAAAACTCGCCCGCAGTAGATCGACTGTCAGAATGATGAGGTCTCCCGTTTCTCGTGCATGTAGTGGGGCCGTCCCCATCTTTGCTTCACAGGTTAGGGTTTCGCGCTAAATTTCACGTCCGGACCATACATAGTTACGAGCGGATGCCGGACCACGGCACGAAAGGCGTAAGAGTCGCCGGGGGTCAGACCGTGCAGCACAATCTCAAAGGGTCCGGGCGCGGTGATGGTTTTGAATTCCGTATCATGCCAGGATTCGCCGCGCTCATCGACGTCAAGTCCGCGAATGTGCTGGTATTGAAAGCCGACCGAAACCTTTGGCGCGTTACCGATTTTCTCAAGAGTACCCTGCAGAGTCGCCGAACGGTTCGCTGAGTTCCAAAAAGCGTTTCCCGTCTTGACAATGGGAGGTTCGAAAGCCGCTTGAGCGTTGGTAATCTTGAGGACGACGGGATTGGGCCACTCGCGATTGTTGTAGAGCCGTTGCGCGTGCATGGCGCGGATATGCAAACCGTCGGATTCCTGCTTCCAAGTTGTCTTTGGGATGACGTCGGGGCGATATTCCAATTCTCGATCATTTTGCCCCAAAACGCTGACTTCCGTGCTGGCGGTTGCGCGAATGGAGCGAATTGTCACATCGCGCCATTCACCATACTTCCAGCGATCGCCACTGACGGTGGCATAAACCGTGGGCGCGTCTTTGCGCTTGGTGAACCAAACGTCGCCTTCGTTGGTAATTACCCAGGGGCGTACGGCGTAAATCGCCTCCCGATTCACAGCCATCCAAAGCGCGATCTCGCGCAGGCGCTCTTCCTGTTCGATGGGCAGTTCACCGTCCGGCTTTGGTCCGACGTTCAGCAGCAGGTTACCACCTTTAGCGCGCGTCTCTACCAGTGTCATGATCAATTGTTTACCTGATTTGTAAGTCTCATTGGTGGGCTTGTACTGCCACTGAGTGCCCATAGTAAGATTCGCCTCCCAAGCGCCTTCGAGCGGAATGCCGGGGACGTATTGCTCGGGAGTTTGGAGCGCGCCGCGAGTTACCACGATCTCCGGCTGCGTTTGCCAAGCCACTTCGCGCAAACCTCCCGCCGGTCCGTCGAAAAAGATGACGCTTACCGGTCCATACTGAGTCAATAGCTCTTTGACTTGTGCTTGATCGTAGGCAAGCAAAGCGGCATTTTTCTCGGGCGATACTTCATCGACATGACGCCGAATGGCGATATTGTGCTCATGCAGCCAGTGAAAATCATCCGGCGAGAAATAGATTCCCGGGGCAATGCCCTGCGCCTTGAATGCCTTGAGAACTTCACCCGTGATGTCGCGTTGGAACGGCGTGTTCATGATGCCAAACTGAGTCGATTTTGTTTCAAACATACAGAACCCGGAATGGTGTTTGGCGGTGAACACGACGTAGCGAAAGCCGGCTAGTTTTGCTAAGGCGGCCCAGTCGCCGGGATAGAATTTGCGCGGGTTGAACGTTTTAGGCAGATCTTCAAAAAAGCGCTGGGTGTAGTCGTCGGAGGCGCCGACGAGGGAGTGGCTGATCACGGAGCCTAGCTGGCTGTCGACACTCCAGTGAATGAAGAGGCCAAAGCCCTGGTCGCGAAACCATTCGACTCGATCGGCATGGTTATCCGTTTGGGCCGGAAGCAGCGATGGCGCTAAAAGAAGGGCGAAAAGAAGCGTTAGTGGGTTTCGTCGAGCCATTTGGGTTGCACCAGATTTTGAATTTCGGGTTTGTCTAAATCAGCTTTCAAGATTACACGCGCCGGCAGATCCTGGCGCTTCGGCGGGGTCTGGCCGTTGAGCTTTTGATAAAGGGAGTGGACGGCTTCGTAGCCCAGATGAAACGGATCTTGCACCATCATGGCGCTCACTGTACCGTCGCGGAGGGCTTCCACGTGCGTCTTGCTGAAATCAAAGGTAACGAGTTTGACTTTGCCCGACAATGCGCGGCCGCGGATGGCTTGAATGCTGCCTAAGGAGGCCGCCTCGCTTGAGGCAAAGATGCCGCCGAGGTCGGGATGAGCGGCGAGAATATCTTCGGCAACGGTACGCGAACGGGCGGCATCGGCCATGCAATATTGGCGCGCCACAATCTTCAACCCGGGAAACTCTTTGGCGATGGTCTGCTCAAAACCTTGTTCCCGCAAGACCGTGGACGTTCCTCCCGGCTTCTGCATGACCATGGCAACGTGTTGCGCGCCATTCAAGAACCCGGCCAGCGTGCGAGCAGCGGTGCAGCCTGCTTCGAAGTTTCCGGTGGCTATGAAGCTGACGTAATCATCGATGTTGACGCCTGAATCGAAAATTGTAACCGGGATGCCGGTTTTGATCGCTCGTTCGAGAGGGGCGACGAGGGCGCGTTCGTCGGTAGCGGATATCGCGATGGCCGATACCTGTTGCGCGATCATGCTATCGACAATTTCGATCTGGCGCGCGAAATCGGTTTCGTTTTGCGGGCCGTTCCACAAAACATCCACTTTCAGGTCACGTGCTGCCTGATCGACACCTGCGTGGACAGAGACGAAAAACATGTGAGACGTGGCTTTGGGGATAACGCCGATGACTTTCTCGCCCGATCTGCCGCAAGCACCGAGAAGAGCCAGCGCGCTGCCGCTGAGAAAGACACGTCTGGTGTTCATAATTTCGCTCCCACCACGGCGGCGTGATCTGTTCCCATCACCGCTTTCATGCCTGCCGAAATTACTTCCTGCGCGCGCAGTCCGTCGCGATGTGTGGAAGGGAATGGCTTCTTTTCGGAACAGCACTGGATAAAGGCTGCTAATTCCGCTTTGTAAGCCGCGCCGAAGCGATCGACAAATTCCGGCAGCGGTTTTCCGTAATCGCGCGCCGTGAAGGTTCGCAATGCTAGCGGTTCCTTGCGGCCGCGGCGGCCATAGGCTTCCACCGTGACCTCGAATGGCTTGCCGTCAAAATGGCCCACATGGACTTGTCCCTCTTCGCCGAAAAGGATGGTTTCCACGCGGTAACCGGAAACATGATTGCGGGTGACTTGGACTTGTGCGAGAAGATCGTCGCCAAACCAGAGATAGAGGAGAGCGTCGTCAAAGTCTTCGTTGCAGGTGGTCAATTTGTGGCTGTAGACGCGCGATCCAATGCTGAGTGCGCGGGTTGGCATGCGGCCCGTTAGCCAAAGAATTTCGTCGACGTTATGAACGCTCATGTCAGGTAGAATACCGCCGCTTTTGTAGCCGTTTGGAGCGGGGTTAGAGTCTTCCAGCGCGGAAAACACTTTGAACACACGGCCGATTGTGCCACTGTCCACCAGTTTCTTGGCATAGATGAGAGGCTCGTCGAAACGGCGTTGAAAGGCGAGCATGAGAGCGTCGGGATGTTGGGCATCCAACTCGGCGGCAAACTCCCGATCGCCTTCCAGGGTGCCAGTTAAGGGTTTCTCGACCATGACGCGGTGACCGGCGGCGATGAGTTTGGCGGCATGTTCGCGGTGGCTGTCTGTAGGTGTGACGATTACGGTTGCATCGCACACACCGGATTTGGCGAGTTCGTCGACGGAAGAGAATATGGGGACGTCGCGGCCCACTTCAGCCAAGAAGCGTTGGGCTCGCGTTGTATCCAAGTCGGCCACGGCGGCGAGTTCGCACGCGTTGGTATCACGGGCTAGTTCGTGAACATGGAGAGCGTGGACGACGCCCATACGGCCGAGTCCGGCCACTGCGATTTTCAAAGGTTTCATATATGGTCCGGTGGCGGATAAGCGCCGATTTCCAATCGGCGCGCAGGATGCCATCCTGCCCCACTGATGGCTGTGGGAGGTTCGAAATATTGCCATGGCATTTTCATTTGACAGAATTCTCCTGAACCAGATTTTCAAGCCGCGTGGGAAACAGCGGCGGCCTAACGGACGCAGGTTCCCAGCCCAGGATAAACTGTATGGCTGGTCCGCAGATGCGTCCTTGACAGGGTCCCATGCCGCAACGTTCGTGAAGTTTCGCGGAACGCCATGAATCGGTGGAACGCAAACGCTGGAGCGTTACGTCTTCGCAACGGCAGACGATGGTGCCGGGTTGGGGAAGAGCGCGGAGTTCAGCGCGCGGACGGAAAGTCTGGTTTAGGAGGCGGGCGAAGGATTTGGCCTTGTGCAATTTTGGTTGCAATTCTGACGCTCCCGCGGCGATTTGACCTTCGAGCAAGGCGGTATCGACACCGCCGATGCCTGCGGATTCACCCGCACAGTAGATATTGGCGACGGAGGTCTGCTGAGACGAATCTACCTTGACCACGCCGTTTTCCACGGCACAGCCGAGCAGGGCTGCGAGTTCTGTATTGGCCACGAGGCCATAGGCATTGGCAACATAATCGCAGGGCTCTTCCCAGACGCGCGAACCTTGACGCAGCCGGACTCGTTCCACTCGCTCAGATCCGAGGGCGGCTTCGATCCAGCAGTTGGTGAGATAACGCCGCGGGAGTAAACCTGCGGCTTGCCGGAGCTTGGCGGGGTGCGCGGCCAGGGAGACAGCAAAGGCGGCGAGTGATTTTAGTCCAGCTTGCTCGGCAATGAGTGAAATGCCGGCTCCGCACTTGCGCAAGTAGGAGGCAACGGCTAACAGCAGAGGTCCGCTGCCAGCGACTACAATGCGCTTTCCCTTAACCAGGAGGCCGGATTTGACGAGGGCTTGCAATCCACCAACGCCCATGACGTTGGGCAGAGTCCAGCCGGGAAAGGGGAGAAAGAGTTCGCGTGCGCCGGTGGCGAGAATCAGTTTAGCGTACGAGATCTCTTCCGCTTGGCCGTTGGTGTCAACCAGAAGCGTCTGACGAGCGGCGTCACCTGAAACAATGCGCGCACTCGTGATTACTCTGGCTCGACTCTGAGACAGGCGCTGTATCCATTGGTTCGAGTGACCAGCGCGCCAAATCTGACCTCCCACGGCCGGGTTGTCATCGAAAACAGCTACTTCCGCGCCTGATTGCGCGGCAGTAACAGCGGCAGCGATACCAGCCGGACCCGCACCTACGATCACGATGCCGCTCATCGCGTAGTCACCCGCATGCCGGTGCGACAGACGATCTGACAACTACGGGCATGAGACTCGCCATCAATCGTGACGCGGCATTCGTAGCAGATCCCCATTCCACAGAGAGGTCCGCGCGGTTCGCCCGAGACTGAGCGGCGAAATGCGGAGATGCCCGATATCAGAATTGCAGAGGCCACGGTGGTTCCCTGGTTCACGGAAACGGCGACACCATTGACTGTGAGTTGTGTGTCAGGCATGAGCGAAACTCCTGCTTGGAGCATAAGGCTCGCGGGGAATGGCTGACTCGCGGTTCTGCAACAGATCACACAGTAGCTTGGCTGTGGCAAGCGAAGTAGATATACCGAGGCCTTCGTGCCCCGTTGCTAAGTAGACGCCGGGAACATCAGGGCACTCACCAATAAATGGGAGCTTGTCGGGCGTGGCGGCGCGAAAACCCGCCCAGCCGCGGATGGCAGAAACAGAGCGTAAGGCGGGCATGTACTCAATGGCCCGGCGCAGCATGTTCGACAACATGTCGGCTTCGATGGCGGGATCTTCCGCGCCATACTGCCGTGAGGAGCCAATGAGGAGTTGCCCGGTTTTGCGTGGTTGCACATTGAACGCGACGGAATCGGCCTGCAATGAGTGCGCGCTTTTCAAGTAACCGAGTTCGATTAGCTGATGATTCACGAAGCCGGGGTAGCGGTCTGTAATAAGAAGATGTCCTTTTCGCGGGTGCAGGTTTAAGCCAGGGATCATTTTGCGGGCGGCGGTTCCGGTGGCGAGAACGGTGTGGGCAGCGGCGAGGTTTGTTCCGTCATCGAGATGAGCACTTCCCTGCTCCGCTTTCACGACTCTTCTGCCGGAAAGCAAAACGGCTCCCAGCTTACAAGCCTCCGCAACGAAGTAACGAGCGGCGCATGGCGGGTAGATTACCGCGTCATGCTGTAACAGAAGTCCTCCCAGCAATCCGGGCCGTAGGTTCGGCTCGGCTTCGGCTAAAGCCTTGTCGTCAAGTATCTCTATTGCAAGGCGGTGCGTGGTGTAGTAACTGTACTTACGGCGCACTTCGTCCATTTCCATTTCGTCTGCTGCCACCCAAAGAGATCCGCAAGGCATGTATTCGACGTCAGCGGGCAAAGCGGGGGCGAGCTCCTTCCAAAGAGCCTGCGAATAGCTGGTTAAGGCAAACTGCGCCGGCGAATCGTCCATGACGGCAAGATGGCCCATGCCTGCCGCCGTGGCGCCGCCGCCGATTTCAGCGGGTTCAACGAGGGCGACCCTGAACCCGTTGCGGGCAAACTCCCAGGCACAGGCAGCGCCGACAATGCCAGCGCCGGCGATAGCGATCTCGTAGCGGCTGGCTTTCGGTTGAGGGGGCACCGTCACGGTCAGTATATCGAGCGAGACACACGTCTCGAAGCGCCGATTGCCAATCGGCGATAGCGTTGTTGTAGCGGCTGATTCGCCAAAGCTAAGTCGCTGACGCTCCTGGCTCGGATTCGGGAGCAGGATTGTGTCGGAGATGTGGAAGATTATCAGTGTTTAGGCGGTGGCTTGCATGGATTCGGTTAGGTCCTCGTACTGGATGGCGGGGGTTTGGCTGGCGAGGAAAGTGATGAAGCGTTCTTTTGAAAATTCGAAGCCAAGAGCGGCGAGGTCGAAAGGCTTTTTGTCGTGACGCGCGGCGACATAGGCTCAGTGTTGCCGGCTTTCGTCATCGCGAAAAAATAAAGGCCCGAGAGCGTGGTGCGCTCCCGAGCCTTTTCTTCTTTCGACTTGCTGCTTGGCTACTTCGTCTCTTCGCCGCCCGGCTCAGGGCACCGAGTTCACCCCTGTTTGTTGACCGCCGCTGCGTGGTTGAATCGGGAATTGCGCTGCTGTTCCGGAGCCTGGGAGCTTGGCGGCCGTGCTCCTGCGGCTTAACGAGGTAGAGGGAGATCTGCTGTATAATCTTCTAGTACCGGATTTTCAAAATGAAAATGCCGTCTCGAGGAGGTAACAATTGAAAGCTCTTTGGTTGTTCTTTGCGTTAAGTCTTGCTGTTATTGCGCAGGATGTTCTGACTAACGATTCCATCGTCAAGATGATCAAGGCTGGGCTAGGAGAAGGGATTGTAGTCAGTACAATTCAGAGTCAGCCAGGCAAGTACACCGTGACCCCCGATGCGCTCATCAAGCTCAAGCAGGAGGGTGTCTCGGAAAAGATAATAGAGGCGATGGTAGCCAAGGGTTCTGCAGGCGCTTCAGTTGCATCTCCCTCCCCAGCTACGGGGAGCGCTATGGATAGCGATATTCCTCAGGGGGTGGACATAGGCGTGTACTTCAAGAAAGCGGGCAAGTGGGAAGAAATGTTGCCGGACGTTGTCAATTGGAAGACGGGTGGAGTCATTAAGCACTTCGCTTCCGCCGGGGTTGTGAAAGGTGACGTGAACGGTCATCTGCAAGGTGTTCACAGCCGGAATTCGGTGAATTCGCCGGTGGAAGTGCTGATCTATGCCCCGGAAGGCGTTGCCATCACGGAGTACCAGCTCATACATCTTCACGAAAATGCAGACGACTCGCGCGAGTTTCGTACGGTTACCGGGGGTGTTCTCCACGAGTCCGGCGGAGCGACCCGCGATGTCATTCCCTTTGAAGGCAAAAAGGTGGCAAGCAGGATGTACAAAGTGCTGTTGCCAAAGATCGGAGCTGGCGAATACGGATTCTTGCCGCCCGGAGCCGTTACCTCTTCGAGCAGTGCTTCGATTGGAAAGATGTACACGTTCCGCCTGATCGAATAGTACGTTAGTGCCGGGGCTGCACCTCTGGGCTCAGCCCCTTTTGTGCGACTTCTTACTTCGTCTCTTCGCCGCCCGGCTCAGTGCCTTCAGCTTGGCCTTCGCGCAGCTGTTTGAGTTTCTCTTCACGTCTCACAGCGCGTTCGGCGGCCCGCTTGACGAGTTCCGAACCAACTAATTCAAGCTTGGCGGTTTCGGCGCCGTCGCCTTTGCGGGCACCGAGCTTTACGATGCGGGTGTAGCCGCCGTTGCGCTGGTTAAAGCGTGGTCCGAGTTTGTCGAACAGCTTTTCCACCGCCGCGGGCCTGATGAGGAAAGACGCCGCCTGCATGCGGGTATGCGGCGTGTCCTTTTTGGCGAGCGTGATCATCTTCTCCACCAGCGGCCGGGTGGCTTTCGCCTTGGGGATGGTAGTGGTGATGCGCTCCTCTTCGATTACGCTTGTAACTAAGCCGCGCAGGAGCGCGCGGCGCGCGCTCACATTACGCTTAAGTTTAAATCCGGCCTTGCGGTGCCGCATCTATTATTCCTCTGCTCCATATTGTTCGGCAGCGGCGAAATCGGCGTGCGAAGCCGGCGGCGCTCCGCCCACTAAGCGGCCTTGCGCATCGAACTTCATGCCGAACGAAAGACCGAGACCCGAAAGAATCTCCTTGATTTCGTTCAGCGACTTGCGCCCGAAATTCTTGGTGCGGAGCATTTCCGATTCGCTTTTCTGCACCAGGTCGCCAATGGTTTGAATGTTGGCGTTCTTGAGGCAGTTGTACGAACGGACGCTCAGTTCGAGCTCTTCCACCGAGCGGTTCAGCACTTCGTTCATCTGATTGATGGCACGCTCTGCCGGCTCCTCGGCCACTTCCGGGCTTTCTTCAAAGTTAATGAAGATCGTCATATGGTCTTTGAGCAGCTTGGCGGCTTGGCCTACCGCGTCTTGCGGAGAAATCGCGCCGTTGGTCCAGACTTCAATGGTCAGTTTGTCGTAATCGGTGTTCTGCCCCAAACGGGCTGCTTCCACCGTATAGTTCACTTTGCGCACGGGCGAATGAACTGAATCGATGGGAATGTAGCCGATGGGAAGATCTTCGTCGTAGTTGCGATCGGCCGAAACATAGCCGCGGCCGCTCTTGATGCGCATTTCGATGTTGAGTTTGCCGCCCTCCCCTATCGTGGCGATGTGCAAATTACGGTCGAGAACTTCGATATCGTTATCAGTCTCGATCTGGCTGCTCATCACTTCGCCAGGAGTGTCAATGCTCAGGCGGGCAATGCGCAAGCCCTCGCCCATCATCTTGAACGGAACCTGTTTCAGGTTGAGGATGATATCCGTGGCGTCTTCGACGACGCCCGGAATCGGACTGAACTCGTGGGAGACGCCATCGATACGGACGCCCGTAATGGCGGCCCCTTCGATGGAGCTCAGCAATACGCGGCGCAATCCGGTGCCGATGGTGGATCCGAATCCACGCTCGAACGGCTGGGCCGCAAACTGACCGAAACGCTCGGTTAGAGTTTCGGTATTGGCGACTAAACGCTTTGGTTTCTGGAATCCTTTAAACATAATGTACTCTTTGGGGTCCTATTCACTTACTTCGAATACAACTCGACGATGAGTTGTTCGTTCAGTTGAATCTGCACCAGTTCTTCACGCTTGGGCTGCTGCAGAATGCGAGCCTTGAGGGCATCGCGGTCTACTTCCAGCCACGAAGGACTGGGAGTGTGGGCTGTGGCATCGCGCGCGGCCAGAATACTGGTATTGTTCTTGCTGCTTTCGCGAATTTCGACTGAATCACCGGGCTTGACGGTGTACGAGGGAATGTTAACTTTCTTGCCGTTGACGGAGACGTGGCCATGACGCACCAACTGGCGTCCCTGGGCGCGGCTGGTGGCGATTCCCATGCGATACGTGACGTTGTCCAGGCGCTTTTCGAGCGCCGCCAGCATCAATTCGCCAGTGATGCCTTTTTGCTTTACGGCCTTCTCATACAGATTGCGGAACTGGCCTTCCAGAACCTGATAGTAACGGCGGGCCTTCTGCTTTTCGCGCAGCTGCAAACCATAGCCGACCACTTTGGCTTTCTTGTCTTTGCCGTGTTGACCAGGAGCGAAGTTGCGCTTTTCAATGGCACACTTTTCGGTGTGGCAGCGCTCACCTTTCAGAAATAACTTCATGCCCTCGCGCCGGCAAAGCCGGCAAACGGGGCCACTATAACGTGCCAATCAATGACCTCCACAAAAATCATGCGCCTGCGGCACATGTGTCAGGTGCGGTTTACAGCCCATAATTAAGCCTTCGTCCCGCTTAAGTTACCAGTTAAACCCGGAGCTCAATGGCTCCGGATCAGATAAATCAAAAAATCTCAGACGCGGCGCTTTTTAGGCGGACGGCAGCCATTATGCGGAATCGGCGTGACGTCTTTAATCGACCTAACTTCGATACCGGCAGTAGACAGCGCGCGCACGGCCGATTCACGTCCCGAGCCAGGCCCGGCTACGCGTACTTCCACCGCCCGCAAACCGGATTCTTTCGCCTTGTTCGCGGCAGTGAGCGATGCTTGCTGCGCCGCGAAAGGCGTGCCTTTGCGCGATCCACGGAAACCGAGCGAGCCTGAGCTTGACCAAGCCAACACGTTGCCGATTGGGTCTGTAAACGTCACGATCGTGTTGTTGAACGACGCTTGAATGTGCACCGTTCCGAAGGGAACGTTCTTCTTTTCCTTCTTCTTGAAGGTTTTTTTCTTTGCTGCTTTTGCGGGTGCCTTCGCCATTTATGTCAGATCTCCCTACTTCGCGGTTGCCTTCTTCTTGTTGGCGACAGTGCCCTTACGCGGACCTTTGCGGGTGCGGGCATTGGTGTGGGTACGCTGGCCGCGCGCCGGCAATCCACGGCGGTGCCGCAAGCCGCGGTAAGAACCCATTTCCATCAAGCGCTTGATGTTCATGGAGACTTCCTTGCGGAGGTCGCCCTCAATCGCGCCTTCCCCTTCAATCAAATTGCGAAGATGGTTCACTTCCTCTTCCGAAAGATCACCTACCTTCTTTTCGGGATCCACATGCGCCCGGT
Organism: Bryobacterales bacterium; assembly: GCA_003167495.1. GTDB lineage: Bacteria > Acidobacteriota > Terriglobia > Bryobacterales > Bryobacteraceae > Bog-105. The sequence goes on from PMSX01000082.1 coordinate 56,970, forward strand.
ATAGAAGCGACAACGCGCGAGTGCGCCCAATGCCGAAAATATAAGTCAGCCCAATGGCTGAACGCTTCTTTGCTGGTAAATCAACGCCTGCTATACGCGCCATATTTCCTCTTCGCCTAACCTTGCCGCTGCTTGTGCTTGGGATTGGTGCAGATCACGCGAACGACGCCGTTGCGGTGAATCACCTTGCACTTATCACACAATTTACGAACCGATGCCTTGACCTTCATGTCTTTCCTCTTCCTACTCCGCGCCTTCCTATTTCGCCAAAAGCTCTAAAATCCGTCCGCGCGTTCTGTCCTGCGCCGAAACCGCTACTTTCACGCGGTCGCCAACGCGCAAACGCACAAAATTAGCCTGCTGGGTGCTCGGCAAATGGGCGACCAACGGATGCTCACCCTCTAACAACCTCACTCTCACCAGCGCACTCGGCAACAATTCCATCACGACGCCTTCGGCGGTCCGTTCCGCTTCCATGGCCGCCTATGGCCTCGTCAAAACCCACGGGCCGTTATCCGTGACGGCCACCATATGTTCGAAGTGGGCTGAATAGGAACCATCCCTCGCCACCGCTGTCCATTTATCCGACAGCACCTTCGTTTCCGGCTTGCCTGCGTTGACCATTGGCTCAATCGCCAGCACCATACCCGGTTTCAAACGCGGGTTTTCACCACGCCGGTCGACATAATTCGGAATTTGCGGCTCCTCATGCAGCGAGGTTCCAATTCCATGCCCTACAAACTCACGAACTATGGAGAAGCCGTTTGAAATAACGTGCTTCTCCACCGTGCCGCAAATGTCGAATAAGCGATTGCCGGAGCGAACCCGGTCAATCGCCATTTCCAAACTCTCTTCGGTCACCTTCAACAGGCGTTTCACCGAATCGTTCACTTCGCCCACAGCTACCGTCAAGGCAGAGTCACCGTAGTAGCCATCCAACAAAACGCCGGTGTCGAGAGAAACAATGTCGCCCGGCTTCAGCTTCCGCTTAGATGAAGGCATGCCGTGCACCACTTCTTCATTCACCGACGCGCACAAAACAAACGGATACTTGCTACCCGAGGCCTGCGTGTAATAACCTTTGAACGCCGGTTTTGCACCCGCGTCCGCAATCATCTTCTCCGTGGCCACTTCCAATTCATGCGTGGTTACGCCTTCGGTCACCATGCCCTTGAGGTCTTGCAATATGCGGTAGACCAGCATTCCGCTGCGCCGCAATTTCTCAAGCTCAACACTGCTCCGCCGCACGATCACGCCCGTACACTCTCTTGAGGAGCGCCATTCTTGCCGGACAATCTCTCTGTAATCTTTTCGAGTATCCGCTGCGGCGAATCTTCCCCACCGTTAATCTCAAACAACGAAACGCCCGCGTCTTTGAAGAAACTCAAGATTGGCAAGGTCTGCGAATCGTATTCGCGCAATCGTTCGCGGATCACAGATTCCTTGTCGTCTTCGCGCGTCACCAAAGCGGACCCATCAAGATCGCATTTTCCGGCGATTTTAGGAGGATTACTTGTTAAACTGTAAATGGTTCCACAAACCGGGCACTCCCGGCGGCCGCTCAGGCGGGCTACGATTTTGTCGTAGTCAACCACCAAGTGTACCACGGCTGGGCGGAATCCGTCACGCTGCATCATGTTCAGCAGCACCTGCGCTTGCTTTACGGTGCGCGGATAGCCGTCCAGAATCAAGCCATCCTTACAATCCGGCTCTTGAATCCGTTCATCTACCAACTCGTTGACTACCTCATCCGGAACCAGCTTCCCTGCTTTAATCAGGGTCTCCGCTCTATGCCCGAGGTCGTCATCCAGCCTGACATGGGCCCTTAACATATCGCCAGTAGAGATATGGGGACCTATGGTTTGGCGCAACAGTTTCGCCTGCGTTCCCTTGCCGGACCCGGGTGAGCCAAACAGGATGACCGCCGGGGCCGCTGCTATCGAGTTGGTCGTCGTTCCTGTCAAAGAGATAAATGTTTACCGCCGGCCACGTATACGGCCGGCTCGCGGGGTAAATCCTTCGTAATGGCGCATAATGAGTTGCGCTTCAATCTGATTAACCGTATCCATGGCCACGCCGACGACGATCAGCAACGATGTACCGCCGAAATAGAAATTCACGTTCAATCCGTCCAGCAGCCAACGGGGAAAGTGCGAATCGATAAACTGCCCCAGCACGGGCGGCGGCAGATGCTGCAACTTGATACCCGAAATCATGATGCTCGGGATAATGGACAAGACAGACAGGTATAGCCCGCCGACCACGGTTATTTTGGAAAGAATCTTGTCCATATAATCGGCCGTATTCTTGCCGGGACGGATGCCCGGAATAAAGCCGCCGTATTTGCGCATGTTGTCGGCTGCTTCACTGGGGTTGAAAATGATCGAAATGTAGAAGAAGCAGAAGAAGACAATCAGCAGAATAAACGCCAGATAATAGAGAGGCTCCGCACTGCCGAACGCGCCGAAGAAACTGGCGGCCCAGCGGCTGTTTTTGAAAGGAGCAAACTGCAAAAACGTCGAGGGTAAAGCCAGCAGCGAAGACGCAAAAATGATTGGAATGACGCCGCCTGCGTTCACTTTCAGCGGTAAGTGAGTAGACTGGCCACCCATCATGCGCCGTCCGATAATACGTTTGGCATATTGCACGGGGATGCGCCGTTCACCGCGTTCCACCAGCACAACAAAGGCAACCACCGCCACCATCACGGCGAGAATGATAATCATCTGCAGCTTGTTCCAGGTTTGCGTCACAAACGTGTTCACATAGATGGTTTCGATGGCGCGTGGCAAACCGACAACAATACCGGTGAAGATAATCAGCGACATGCCGTTGCCAACGCCGCGATCGGTAATCTGCTCACCGAGCCACATAATGAAAGCCGAGCCAGCGGTAAACGTCAACATGGTCATGGCGACGAATTGCCAGCCGGGGTTGATTACAAAATTTCCGTCGGAACCTTGCAACGCCATAGCGATACCGAACGACTGGACGATGGCGAGACAAACTGTCAGATAGCGGGTCCACTGGGTAATCTTGCGACGTCCCAGTTCACCCTCTTTTTGTAATTTGTCGAGCGTAGGTATGACAACGGTGAGCAACTGCAGGATGATGGACGACGTAATATACGGTGTGATCCCGAGCGCGAAAATCGTCATCTTACGAACATTGCCACCGCTGAACAAATCGAAATATCCCAGAAAGCCAGACTGCGCGGCTCGCGTGAAATAGTTTTCGAACGCGATGGAATCGATGCCAGGCGTGGGGATATGAGCGCCAATACGATAAACGGCCAGCAGACCCAAGGTAAAGAACACACGTTTCCTGAGGTCCGGAATCCGGAACACATTAGCGAGAGCTTCAAAAAACTTATTCATCGTTTACCCTATAAACCGAAGCTTTCTGTCGATCTGTATTAACTTGCGGATGCCATAACAAGGTCGCTAACGCTCCCGGCTCTGTTTCGGGTGATAATAGCGCGCGAGTTGTAAAAGATTAAACGGAACATCGACCAATTAACTCGTTATTTTTTTCGAGACCGGTTTGCCGGTCGGAGCGGGCGGTTTGGCAATCACTTCCGCGCTGCCACCCTGCTTCTGAATCTTATCGAGTGCCGCTTTGGAGAACACGTTCGCGGTGACGGTGATCTTACGCGAGAGTTCGCCGTTGCCCAGAATCTTCAACCCGGCGCCCAGCTTTTTGACGATCCCGCTCTTCTGCAAAGATTCCGGCGTGAACGCATCGCCGTCCAGTTTTTCGAGCACGCCTACATTAATGATGGCGTAGTCTTTGTGGAAAATATTGGTGAACCCGCGCTTTGGAAGACGGCGGTGAAGCGGCATTTGTCCGCCCTCGAAACCGCGCATTTTGCTGTAGCCCGAAATCGACTTGGCACCTTTGGCGCCGCGGCCCGCAAATTTGCCTCGGCCGGTGCCCATGCCTTGGCCAAGACGGCGTTTTTTGTGCTTCTGGCCCTTCGGCGGGCGCAGGCTGCTTAAATTCATGTCCTTTATTCCTTCACGATCTCGAGCAAATGCGGCACCTTCGCGACCATCCCCCGGAACGAGGGCGTATCGGGCCGCTCCACCACGCGGTTAATCTTGTGAAGCCCCAGAGACTTCACGATGTCTTTATGCCTTTGCGGCGTACAGATGGGGCTGCGCACCAGCTTGATTTTGATTTTTCCTTCAGCCATATCCGTTTCCTTCGCTTAGCTACAACTTCTCAATGGCCAGCCCGCGCATTTCGGCCACCGCCGACTTGTCGCAGAGCTGTTCGAGAGCGTTGATCGTGGCCTTCACCACATTGTGAGCATTGTGAGATCCGATCGACTTGGTTAGCACGTTCGGAATTCCAACCGCTTGAATGACGGCGCGCACCGGGCCGCCGGCAATCACGCCAGTACCAGCCGGAGCCGGCTTCAACAGCACGAGTCCACTGCCGAAACGCCCCAATACAGGGTGCCGGATGGTGGTTTCGAGCACATGTACTTTGCGCAAGTTCTTCTTCGCAGCCTCAATGCCCTTTTTGATCGCCGACGGGACTTCTTTGGCTTTGCCTGTACCAAAGCCAACGACTTTGGCCGCCGGGTCGCCCACGACCACCAGCGCCGAGAAGCTCATGTTCTTACCGCCCTTGACCACTTTGGTTACGCGGTTGATGCTCACCACCTGCTCCTTGAGGTTCAGGCTACCCGCATCGATCCGCTTGGCCGTTCCATTTGCTGTCATTCGATTTAAAACTCCAGTCCCGCTTCGCGTGCCGCGTCGGCCAGCGCTTTCACGCGGCCATGATAAAGATATCCTCCACGGTCGAAGACTACCTTGGTAATGCCTTTTTCTTTGGCGCGTTCGGCAACGGTCTTGCCGATCAGCTTGGCGCCATCCAAATTACCGCCCTTGCCCTTCAAATCTTTTTCGGTAGACGCAGCAGCCACAAGTGTGTGTCCTTGCTGGTCGTCAATCACCTGGGCGTAAATGTGATTGATACTGCGGAATACTGCCAGCCGCGGCCGCTCCTGCGTGCCCGCCACGCGCGCCCGAATGCGCTTATGAATGCGCTGACGAATTTCGTTTCTTCCCGCCTGTGCCATTTACTTAGCTCCCGCGCCGGTCTTGCCGGCCTTCTTGCGCAGCACTTCGTTGGTGTAGCGCACACCTTTGTTTTTGTATGGATCTGGTGGCCGCAACGAACGCATCAAAGCCGCCACCTGCCCGATTTCCTCGCGGTCCGAACCTGTGAGCACCAAGTGTGTCTGCTTGTCGATCTTCAAATCCACGCCTTTCGGCAGAATAAATTCGATTGGATGCGAATAGCCGAGAGTGAAGGTGGCAATTTTCCCCTTCACATCGGCGCGGTAACCCGTGCCGACGATGTCGAGCTCACGCGTGAAACCGGTTGAGACGCCGGTGACGGCATTGGCCGCCAGCGCGCGCGTCAAACCATGCAGGGCGGCCAGTTTATCGTTATCGCGAATGAATTCAAGCGTGGCGCCTTTCTGCTCCGGGCGAATGCCCGCCGGCAGAGGCACTGACAGCTTTCCCTTGGGACCCTCCACCTGCAGGTCTGCGCCGATCTTGATTTTGACCCCCGATGGCAGGGGAATGGGCTTTTTTCCTACTCTTGACATGCGTTGGTCCTTACCAGATCTGACACAGAACTTCGCCGCCCACGCCTTCTTTGCGCGCAGTCGAACCGGTCATCACACCTTTGGGTGTGGTGAGAATATTGATGCCAAGCCCGCCCAGAATGCGCGGAATATCTTTGCTCCCCACATACACCCGGCAGCCCGGACGCGAAACGCGCTCGATGCGCGAAATCACCGGCAAATTGCCAGGCGTGTATTTGAGATAAAGGCGGATATACCTCTTGGCGCCTTCTTCCGTCAACTTATAGTTGAGGATGTAGCCTTCTTCTTTAAAAATGCGCGCCAGCTCGTTCTTCAGCCGTGAGGCCGGCACGTCCACCTTCGCATGACGGGCGATGAGCGCGTTGCGCACTCTCGTCAGCATGTCGGCAATGGGGTCTGCTGTCATTTACTTACCTTCAGCACCTTTCATTCCTTGTTCTTCTGCTACCTTTTCTTTCCCCTGAGAATCCGTGGTACCGTTCCTTGCCAGTCGCGGCTCGGCTAGCGGTCGTACGGCGTAATAGGGGAATTTCGCCTACCAACTAGCTTTCGTGACGCCCGGGATTTCGCCGGCGAGCGCAAACTTCCGGAAACAGATGCGGCAAAGCTGGAACTTTCGCAGGAATCCGCGCGGCCGCCCGCACTGCTTGCAGCGGTTACGCAAGCGCGTTGGAAACTTCACCATGGTTTTGGTTTCCTTGGCGTGTGCCAATGCTGCTAGCCGGCTATCTTGTTTTGCAATTTTTGCTGTTGTTGCCATTAATCCTCTTACTGCCTGAACGGCATGCCCATTTGGCGCAACAGCGCCAAACCTTCAGCATCCGTCTTAGCGGTTGTCGTGATGGAGATATTCATACCCTTGGTCTTCTCCACCTTGTTGTAATCGATCTCGGGAAAAATCAACTGATCTTTCAAACCGAGCGTATAATTGCCGCGGCCATCGAACGATTTCGGCGACACACCGCGGAAATCGCGCACGCGCGGGAGCGCCACGTTCATCAGCCGGTCTAAAAACTCGAACATGCGGTCGCCGCGCAGCGTGACCATACAGCCAATCGCCATACCTTCGCGCAACTTAAAAGCTGCAATCGATTTGCGGGCTTTCGTCACCACCGGTTTCTGTCCCGCAATCGCCGCCATTTCGTTCACCGCGCCGTCCATCAGCTTGCTGTTGCCGGTAGCTTCACCTAATCCGATATTGATGGAGACTTTCTTGATCTTCGGCACCGCCATCGGATTCGTATAGCTGAATTCCTTGGTAAGCGCCGGGACTACAGCCTTGACATAGTGTTCGCGCAGACGCGCTTTGCCGGCCGAAGCCTTCGGCGTATCCGTTTTTTCGAGAACAATGCCGCCGCCTTCGCCCTTGCCAGTGCGCGGACGCTTTTCGCCGCCGCTTTTGGCTTCCTTGGCCGGCACCTTTTGTTCCTTAGGCTTCGGTTCCTTGGCCTTTTGGTCCTTTGCCGGTTTGTTTTCTGTCTTGTCAGCCATGTCCGTTCTCTATTCCGCTATCTCTTGTCGAGCGTTTCGCCGCCCTTGCGTGCAATGCGCGTACGCCGCGCTTTGCCGCCCACGTTCTCAAGCTTGTAACCCACGCGCGTCGGGATTCCACCCGCCGTCAGAATCATCACATTTGAGATATCCAACGGCATAGGCTTGTCCGCAATTCCACCCTTGATTTGTTTCGAGGGGTTCGGCCGCGTATGCTTCTTAACAAGTTGAACGCCATCCACCGTTACTTTTCGGGAAAAGCGGTCCACTTCCAGCACTTTGCCCGTTTTGCCTTTGTCTTTTCCCGCAATCACCCGGACCAAGTCGTCTTTCTTGATCTTCACGCGAACTGGTTTGCGCTCGCCTTTTTCCTGGCGGCGCTGATACGCAACTTTCGGCATGAGCTATATCACCTCCGGCGCGAGAGAGACGATTTTCATGAAGCGCTTATCGCGCAACTCGCGGGCCACCGGACCGAAGACGCGCGTGCCCACCGGCTCACCCACTTCGTTGATCAGCACCGCCGCATTGGAATCGAAACGGATGTAGGTGCCATCTTTGCGGCGAGTTTCCTTCCGCATGCGCACCACTACGCAACGAACGACTTTGCCTTTCTTGATCGCTGAATCCGGAGCGGCTTCTTTCACGCTCGCCGTAATGACGTCGCCCAGCCCCGCACGCAATCCGAGATCGCCGCCGCGCGGCAAAATACACTGCAATTTGCGCGCGCCGCTGTTATCGGCAACCTCCAGCATTGTTCGCATTCCAATCATGACGTTTCTCCTAAAACCGCCGCGCCGCTCTTTATCGAACTGGCGCGCGGCGCTTTACTATTTCTTTTTTAAAGTCTTCTTCACGCGCGTATCGGCTTGTTCCGCCAGCGCCGGATGATCCACCGCCACTTGCACCGCGCGGCGCACAATCGAACCCAAACGCCAGCGCTTCAAACGGCTCAACGGGCGGCATTCGATAATGCGCACCACATCGCCCACCTTGGCCGATTGCTCTTCGTCGTGCGCATAAAACTTCTTGCGCTTATTTACGATTCTCTTGTAAACGGGGTGAGCGGTTCGGCGCGTCACTTCGACGACAATCGTTTTCGCCATCTTGGTCGAGACAACCTCGCCCACTTTTTCGTTCTTGTGACCCGGTGCTTCCTGCGTCTGCTCTGCTGCCGCCATATCTCTTCCTAAACCTTCCTACTTCTGTTTCCGTCTGAACAAACCGCGTAGGCCTTCGCGCTTGGTGGTAGCTTTCGGAGCCACCGGGGCCGCTTTGACCAGCGGTACGATTGTTTCGCCGCCGATTTCCTTGGCGCGCAAAGCGGTCAGCATCCGCGCCCGGTCTTTCTTCAGCGCCCGGTATTTCGTCAAGCCCTCGTGCTGCCCCATGCCCATCTGAAATCGCAGCCGGAACAATTGCTCCTGCGAATCGTGGATCTGGCGTTGCAAATCGTTGGCGTCCACGCCCAAATAACTCTTATGCTTCATATTTTCAGGCTTCCTTCACCTTCGCCAACACTTCCGGCTGGTTGCGGGAAATGAATTTGGTTGGCACCGAAAGCTTCATGGCAGCCAAACGCATGGCTTCGGTCGCGGTGGCCAAGGTCACGCCTTCCATTTCGAAAAGAATCCGGCCCGGCTTAATGACAACCACCCAGGCTTCCGGCGCGCCTTTTCCCTTACCCATACGAGTTTCGGGCGGTTTCTTGGTGATCGGCTTATCCGGAAATACTCTGATCCATACCTTGCCGCCGCGCTTGATGAAACGCGTCATGGCGATACGGGCGGCCTCAATCTGGCGGTTGGTCACCCAGCCGCAGCGCATTGCTTTTAATCCGAACTCGCCGAACGACAGCGTCGAACCGCGCCAGGCTTTCCCGGTCATGCGGCCGCGCTGCTGCTTGCGAAATTTAACCTTCTTCGGCATCAACATAGCGGTATATTCCTTGCCCTCAAGCGCGCTAAACCAGCGCTATTCGTGCGACTCCTTCTCTTCTTTAGCGACCGGCGGTTGCTCGGCGGGAGCTGCTACCGGCGGATTGGCCTCAGCCACCTGAACGTCAGCGGCCTTCGGCTGTTCTTGCTTCCACGACGGCACCACCGGCGCTGACATAGGCGGGATGAGCGCCGGCGAACTGGCGGGCTTTGCCATTTCAGAAATCGGCGCGTGTTGGGTAATCGGGCCGGATACTTCCGGCGCCGCTGCTACCGGCTTGTATTGCGGACGGTCTCCGCCACGGTCCGATCCACGATCGCCGCGGTCGGGACCCCGATCATCACGGCGGCGGCGGCGCGGTTCACCTTCGTTCCGCAGCGTATTGCGGCCCTTATTGCCGCCTTCGATCACTTCACCCTTATAAATCCAAACTTTGATGCCGATCACGCCATACGTTGTGTATGCCTGGCTGAAACCGTAATCGATATCGGCGCGCAATGTATGCAGCGGCAGCTGGCCCTGCAGATACCATTCGCTGCGGGCGATTTCAGCGCCGTTCAAACGGCCCGACACGCGAACCTTGATGCCTTTACAGCCGAAACGCAGCGCTGAATCCACCGCCTTACGCATGGCGCGGCGGAAAGCCACGCGCTTCTCGAGCTGCAGGCCTATCGATTCGGAAACCAATTGTGCGTCCAGCTCGGGGCGATGCACTTCCTGAATGTCTACGAAAACTTCGCGCTTCGTTTTCTTGGCGAGATCGCCTTTGAGCTTTTCAATTTCTGCGCCTTTGCGGCCGATGATGATACCCGGACGCGACGTGCGAATGGTGATGCGCAGCTTGTTGCCGGGACGGTCCACTTCAATCGAACTCACGCCGGCGGCTTTCAAGCGCTCGGTCAACGATTCCTTCAGGTCCAGATCTTCGTGCAGCAGCTTGGCGTAATCCTGCTTGGCGAACCAGCGTGAACGCCAAGTCTTGGTAACGCCCAGGCGGAACCCATACGGATGTACTTTCTGACCCATGATTATTCCTTCTCCGCTTCGGCGGCGCGCTCGCTCACCTTCACCACTATGTGCGAGGTCCGGCGCTGATAACGGTAAGCGCGGCCCATGGGCGCGGGACGGATGCGCTTCTGGCGCGGGCCTTCGTTCACATAGGCTTCCGACACAAAAAGCTTGTCGACATCGACGTCGGTCGATCGGTTCTCGGCATTGGCGATGGCCGATTTCAAAACTTTCTCGACCGCGCCCGCGATGCTCTTGTTCACGGCGTTGAGGATACTGACGGCCTCGCCCGCTTGCACGCCGCGGATCATATCCACCACCAGGCGCGCCTTTTGGGGCGACACACGCACATAGCGCGCTTCCGCCGCCGCTAACGAACCTCTACGTTCAGCCATAACTTACTTAGCCGCCTTTTCCGTGGACTTCGCCGCGTGACCCTTAAAAGTGCGCGTCGGTGAAAACTCGCCCAGTTTGTGGCCCACCATGTTCTCGGTAACGTATACCGGGATGAACTTCCTGCCGTTGTGCACCGCGAACGTATGCCCGATGAAGTCAGGCACAATAGTCGAGCGGCGCGACCATGTCTTCACCACTGTCTTCTGACTCTTGCCGTTCAGAACCTCAACCTTTTTGGAAAGGTGGTTATCGGTGAACGGTCCTTTTTTTAACGATCGACCCATGAAATCCTCGTCCTCTTAGCGCTTTTTCGACTTGCGCGTCACAATCCAACGATCCGTGCGCTTGTTATTCCGGGTTTTGAAACCGCGGGTCGGCTGGCCCCACGGCGTCACCGGATGGCGTCCGCCCGAGGTCTTACCTTCACCACCACCGTGCGGGTGATCGACCGGGTTCATTGTGACGCCACGATTATGCGGAAGGCGTCCCAACCAGCGGGAGCGTCCCGCTTTGCCGAGCGACACATTTTCGTGCTCTACGTTGCCAACCTGGCCAACCGTGGCCATGCATTCCACCGGCACCCGGCGGATTTCGCCGGAGGGTAGTTTTAGCAGCGCAATGCCGCCTTCTTTTGAAACCAACTGCGCCTGCGCGCCGGCCGAACGCGCCATCTGGCCGCCCTTGCCGGGACGTAATTCGATGTTGTGCACCACTGTACCGGCGGGGATATTCTTCATCGGCAAAGCGTTTCCCACAAAGATTTCAGCTTCCGGACCGGAGGATACTTTGCGGCCGACCTCAAGACCGACCGGGCAGATGATGTAACGTTTCTCGCCATCCACGTAATGCAACAGCGCGATGCGCGCCGAACGATTCGGATCGTACTCAATCGCCGCAACCACCGCTTCAATGCCCGTCTTGTCGCGTTTGAAATCGATGAGGCGGTAAGACTTCTTAGCGCCGCCGCCGATGAAACGACTGGAAATGCGCCCGTTGGCAGTACGTCCACCGGTGCGCTTCTTGCCTTCCGTCAGCGACTTCTCGGGGGTCTGCTTGGTGATGTCTTCCCGCGTCAGGTACGTTTGGAAGCGCCGCGTCGGCGTTGTGGGACGAAAACTTTTTATTGGCATGGCGTGGTGCTTCCTCTATTAAATTTCCGCGTACTCGGGCACTTTTTGCCCTGGGGCCAAGCGGACATAGGCCTTCTTCCAGTCGGACGCGTAGCCGGTGAAACGGCCCCGGCGGCGCAATTTGCCGGCGAACACGCTGGTGCGTACTTCGCTGACTTTCACTTTGAAAACCGTTTCAACAGCCTGCTTGATTTCTATCTTGTTCGCGTCTTTGTGGACTTCAAAACAAAGCGTGCTATCGGCTTCGCGCTGAATATGCCCTTTCTCGGTAATGAGCGGGCGGCGGATGACATCGTAGATGTTCATTTGCTCAAGGCCTCCGATAGTTTCTGAGCGGCTGTCTCGCTGATGAGCACTTCCTGATGCTTCAACAGATCGTAGACAGTCACTTCCTTTGTAGGCACCAACTTGATGCCTTTCACGTTCTGCGAGGCGCGCTGCAGGTTGGTGTTCTCGCCGTTCTCCACCAGAAGAACCGTCTTCTTGGCTTCAAGTTTGGCAAGAATTTTGATCATGTTCTTGGTTTTGTGATCTTCAAGCGAGAAGGCGCGCACTATGCGCAATTCGCCGTCGCGCAGCTTTGCCGAAAGAGCCGAGCGGAGCGCGCCCAGCAGCATCTTGCGGGGTAGTTTGTATTCGTAACTGCGCGGTTGCGGTCCGTGCGTGGTGCCGCCGTGCCGCCAGAGCGGCGAGCGAATGGAACCCATACGGGCGCGGCCGGTGCCTTTCTGCTTCCAAAGCTTCTTGCCCGATCCGGACACTTCATGGCGCGTTTTGGTGGCAGCGTTGCCGCCACGTTTAGCGGCGGTGTATTGCCGCACGGCTTCGTACAGCAGCGCTTCGTTTACTTCGGCGCCAAACACCACATCGGAAAGCTCTATCGAGCCCACCGGCGCGTTGTTCAGATCCACTATATTTACACTCGGCATGTCGTTTCTATCCTTGCCTGATCTCTCTTAGCGCTTCGCCCGCCGCACCATTACATAGCCGCCGTTCGGGCCGGGAATCGCACCCTTCAGGGCAATCACGCTGTCTTCTGCATCCACGCTTACAATTTGCAAATTCCGCACCGTCACTTGATCCGTGCCCATGCGCCCGCCCATCTTCATGCCGGGGAACACGCGCGACGGAAAGCTCGATGCACCGATCGATCCGGGCGCGCGGTGAAACATCGAACCGTGCGTCGCATCGCCACCCCGGAAATGATGGCGCTTCACCACACCGGCGAAACCACGGCCTTTGCTCGTGCCGATCACATCAACCACTTCATTCGGCTTAAACTCTTCGGCCAGCACACGATCGCCTTGCTTGTAGTCGCCGCTGCCGCCCTTCAGGTGGAACTCACGCTGGAAACGCACACCCTCTGCGCCCGACTTGGCAAGGTGCTTGGTTTGCGGCTTGTTCTGTTTCTTGGCGTATTCCACCAGCCCCAACTGAATGGCGTCGTAGCCATCGGTGGCCGGTGTTTTCCGCTGCGTCACAATGCAGGGGCCTGCTTTGACCAAGGTCACCGGAACCACTTGCCCGTCCGCCGTGAACACCTGCGTCATGCCGATCTTTTTGCCGAGAATTCCTGGACTCATGTTTCTTTTCCTGTCCTGAAGGTACTTACTGCTAGCTGCCTACTTCTTGCCGAACGCCTTGATTTCGACGTCGACGCCAGCCGGAAGATCCAGCTTCATCAATGCATCCACGGTCTCCTGCGTCGGTTCGAGGATATCGAGCAACCGTTTATGCGTGCGAATTTCAAACTGCTCCCGTGACTTCTTATCCACGTGTGGCGACCGCAGAACCGTGTACCGGTTCTTGAGCGTCGGTAGCGGAATCGGTCCGGCTACCGTGGCTCCCGTGCGCTTGGCCGTGTCGACGATGTCGCCGGTCGATTGGTCCAAGATGCGGTGGTCGTACGCCTTGAGCCGGATTCGGATGCGTTCTTTCATTTACGTTCTTATCTCTTTTCATGCCTCGCACGGCGCCGGCTTCAATGGGCAGGCGCCGCGCGATAACTTAATCCCTAACCTACGCAAGAATCTCCGACACGGTTCCCGCACCCACGGTGCGCCCGCCTTCGCGAATCGCGAAGCGCAAGCCCTTATCCATGGCCACCGGCGTAATCAATTCCACTTCCACCGCGACGTTATCGCCCGGCATCACCATTTCCATGCCTTCCGGCAACTTCGCCACGCCCGTCACGTCCGTCGTGCGGAAGTAGAACTGCGGTCGGTAACCGTTGAAGAACGGCGTGTGCCGTCCGCCTTCTTCCTTCGACAACACATACACTTCGCCCTTGAACCGCTTGTAGCCTTTAATGCTGCCCGGCTTAGCAATAACCTGTCCGCGTTCTACATCGTTCTTTTCAATACCGCGCAACAGAAGTCCAACATTATCGCCCGCCCGGCCTTCGTCGAGCANNTTCTTGAACATTTCCACGCCCGTCACAACCGTCTTGCGCGTATCGGTGAAGCCGACGATCTCCATTTCCTCGCCTACTTTGCAGATGCCCTTTTCGATTCGGCCCGTAACCACAGTGCCGCGCCCCTGGATCGAGAAAATGTCTTCAATCGGCATAATGAACGGCTTGTCGATGACGCGTTCCGGCATCGGAATATATTCATCCACCTTGGCCATCAATTCATCGACGGTCGCTTCCCACTTCGCTTCGCCGTTCAACGCGCCCAGCGCGCTTACTTTGACGACCGGCAGCTTGTCACCCGGAAACTGATAGCTCGTCAGCAATTCGCGCACTTCGAGTTCGACCAGTTCGAGCAGTTCCGGATCGTCCACCATGTCGACCTTGTTCAGAGCGACCACAATGTACGGCACACCTACCTGGCGGGCCAGCAGAATGTGCTCACGCGTTTGCGGCATGGGACCATCGGTCGCCGCCACCACCAGAATCGCGCCATCCATTTGCGCTGCGCCGGTGATCATGTTCTTGATGTAATCGGCGTGGCCGGGGCAATCCACGTGCGCATAGTGACGGTTCGCCGTCTCATATTCCACGTGCGCCACCGCGATTGTGATACCACGGGCCTTCTCTTCAGGCGCGTTATCGATCGAATCGAAGCTCCGGAATTTGTTCTTCGGATTGTGCTTCGACAATGTCTTCGTGATTGCCGCCGTCAACGTCGTCTTGCCGTGGTCGATGTGTCCGATCGTCCCGATGTTGACGTGCGGTTTGCTCCGGTCAAATTTCTCTTTCGCCATATAGCTTTACACTTCCAGTAAAAAACTTCGTTCGTCCTTGTTGGTGGAGAAGAATTGATTAAAAACTCAGGGCCGACAAACGACCCGAAGTGGTTACCATTGAGACCAAATCGACCGGCCGAATGGCAACTTCGCGGGATGAACCGATCAACGGCGGGGCCGCCGGCGGATTAACAAACGCGCGTACACTTGCGGGGTGCTCGCACCCCTTATAGATGGTAACACGACTGTGCCGGGGCTGGGGCGTTTGCTCCATACCCCTGCGGGTGCATTGAACAGCGGTGGGGGTTGTGCCTACTCCTCCCGAAGCACGTTCATCGGATCAAGCCGTGACGCTCTACGGGCTGGAACAAATCCAGCCAGCACCGCTGCCAACGCAAGCACCGCCGCGGCCAGAGAAAGCGTCCAAGGATCGTTCGGCTTCATCCCATAGAGAAAGCTGGCAATGAAGCGAGTGGTTCCCATCGCAGCACCCAGCCCAATCACAAGCCCGATACCGATCAGAATTGCCACTTCTCCCAGCACCATACGCAACACGCGCGACTGTTCGGCGCCCAGCGCCATGCGAATCCCAATCTCGTTCCGCCGTCGTGTCACGTTGTACGAGACCACTCCGTAGAGTCCGATCATCGCTAAGACGAGAGCCAAACTTCCGAAGAATCCCGAGAGTGTCGCCAGCAATCGCTCGCGAGCCAGTGACTCGTCCACCTGAATCGCTAGCGTCTTGAATTCCAAGGAGACGTCGCGATTGACTTCCATAATGGTGGATTTCACGGAGGAAATCAGCGACGTGGGTGAGCCGGCGGCCGCGCGCACCTCGAAGGTGAAGGATTCGCCGGTATTTGCGTCCTGGCCAGCAGCGACGTACACAGTTGGGTGCATATCCTCCCGCAGACTGAGAGATTTGGCATTCTCGACCACACCGATGATTTCGACCGGATCGCCTAATTTGTTATTTCCCGCCGGACGATATCGCTTGCCGATGGGGCTCTCCCCTGGGAAGAACTTCTCCGCCATAGCCTGATTCACGACGGCCACCTTGGGCGACTTGAGAGTGTCGTATGCGTTAAAGTCCCGTCCCGCGAGGAGAGTCGATCCAAGTGTTTCAAAGAACCGGTCACTCACCCGATTGAAGTAGATCAGCGAGGCATCCTTACTCCTTGACGCATCGCCTCCGATCTGTACATAGTCCACGCCGATAGCGCCGTCGAGGGGTGACACATCGGAATAACTAACGGAGTGAACGCCGGACGCCGCACGCAGACGTTCCAGGATTCGCTCAAAGATTAGACGGCGCTGTCCCGGCGTATATTTCCCGCCGCGCGTGGCTACGTTGGCCAGAAGAACGTGGTCGCGATCAAAACCTGGGTTGAGTGTTTCGAGCCGGAAGAACGTCGAGAGCATCAATCCGGCGCCGACCACCAGGACCAGAGACAGCGCCACCTGTGCTACCACCAGCATCTTACCGAGCCCGAACTTCCCGCCTTCAATCATCCCTCGCGCGTTCGCCTTCATCGCCGATTGTGGATTTACCTGCGTGCTCTTCCACGCAGGCGCAAGGCCGAATAATAGAACAGTGAGAGCGGCCGCACCAGAGGTGAATACCAGCACTCGGGAATCGAGGCTCAGATCGAGATAGACTCTGTTCTCCTGGTGAATATTCGAGGAAAGAAAACCCACCAAAAGCCGCGCGCCCCGTTGCGCAAATACAATCCCCAGCACAGCACCGGCGAGCGACAACAGCATGCCCTCCGTGAGTAACTGACGCATCAGACGTCGACGCCCCGATCCGAGCGCCACGCGAATCGCAATCTCTCTTTGACGCGCCGCGCCACGCGCGAGAAGAAGATTCGCCACGTTAGCGCAAGCGATCAGCAAAACCACTGCGACGACCACCATCAGCATGATCAGCGGTTGCCGGTATTGCTCTCGAAGATTGGAGAGCCCGTGGGCGGCCGGCTCCGTGCTAAACGAACGTTTGAGATAGATTTCCCGCTGGTCGGGTCTCAAGTTTGCCGGTACCGTAGCCTTGATGATGCGGGCAGCCAATGTCGTTAGCCGCGCCTCGATCCGGTTTGCGGAAATGCCCGGCTTCGGGCGGCCGATGACACGAAGCCACCCGGCGGCAGGTTGATCTAATGAACTGTTTTCGCCGCCAATGATCTTTTCCGCGCAGAGCGGCACGTACACATCGCTTTCTCTGCCGACGTCGACGCCAGTAAAGCCAGGCCCAATTACGCCCAAAATTTCAAGCGGATGATCATCGAGCGAGACGGTCTTTCCCATTACACTGGCGCGCCCTCCGTACTCGCTTTGCCAGAAACCATAGCTAAGTACGGCGGCTCCAGCGCAGCCTCGGTGATCGTCGGCCCGCGTAAACGTCCGGCCGATGACGGGACGCAGTCCCAACGTGTCAAAAAACTGACCTGATACATAGCTTCCTTGCGCGTAACGCCCCTCACCACCGGACGCCAAGTTAAAGTGTCCGACTTCGTAGGCAAATAATCCGGAAAATACATCTTGACGGTCGCGGAGTTGCTCCCAAATCCCATTACTCAGAAACGGCTCCTCGATGCCCCACACGTCTTTGTTGCTCATGTTCACCTGAAGCAATTCCTCAGGACGACTGACCGGCAGGGCCTTCAGAATCACCGCATCAATCAGACTGAAAATCGCCGTATTCGCTCCAATGCCCAGCGCGAGCGTCAAAACAGCGGTGATTGTAAATCCACGACTTTTTAGGAGTGCTCGGGCAGAAAACCGGATATCCTGGCGCAGTTGTTCAAGCCAAAGCCACGATCTCTCCTCCCGTTGCAACTCCTTTGCCTGCTCTACTCCTCCGTACGCTCGCTTTGCAGCCAATCGTGCCTCCTCCGCAGTCATCCCCTTTCGCATGAAATCGTCCTGTAGCAGTGGGAGGTGGGAAGCTACTTCTCTCTCGAGCTCCTTCTCCGCTCTGCCGGGTCGAATGAAGTTGTCTAACTTGCAAAGCACGCGGCGCCAGAGAGCCATTACCTAAAATTCCTCCAGCAGAACCTTATTGACTAACCCCGCCGCGCGTCGCCATCGCTCCGTCTCCAATCCAAAAGCTTTACTAGACATTCAAGTAGATAACTTATCATGTTCTACTGGACTGGCAAGTACAAATGGGAGAGAGCTGATTCCGCCAGAGCTCCGATACAATCAGAGACTACAACGGCGCCGGGCATCGGTCCGGGTGAAAAATGACTAAACTCTGCTTAACTTATCTCACAGCTTCTGTGTCGCTCCTGGCGCAACACGTCGTTCACTACGAACTCAAGATGCGGGAACTGAAGACCGTTTACGGCGACCTGCCTCCTGTTATGCACGTTAAACCCGGCGACATCATCGACACCACCACTGTCGACGCCGATGGCAAAGAGCCCGAAGCCGCCTGCTATAAGGTGCCAGGCCCAAATCCACTGACCGGTCCCTTTTACATCGACTGTGCCGAACCAGGCGATACGCTAGCGGTAAAGTTCATCTCGATTGAAACGAACGCCAAGGAAGGTTTTGGTAGCGCCGGCCCCGGTTTTGGCGCTTTGAACAGCAGCGGTTACACCCCCATACTCGGCGGCCCCATCCCAAAGGGTGAATGGCCCTATCTCATTGACAAAGCCGCCAACGTAGCCATTTTCAAAGCCAAAGATTCCTACTACACCGTAAAGATTCCGTTGCATCCCTTTCTCGGCTGTGTCGGTGTCGCACCGGGAAATGGGGAAGCTCGCAGCTCGATTGTTCCCGCTGAGTTCGGCGGAAATATGGATGCCCCGGAAGCCAGCGTGGGCAACACGCTTTATCTCCCAGTCAGCGTCGCGGGCGCGCTTCTCGCATTTGGCGACGGCCACGCCGCCATGGGCGACGGCGAGGTAGACGGCACCGCCATCGAAATATCGATGAAGGTCCAGCTTCAGGTCAACCTCATCAAGAACAAAAAAATCGATTGGCCGCGCTTCGAGAACGACGAATACATCATGTCGGTTGGTATTTATCGCCCACTCGACGACGCCCTCCGCATCGCGTTCACCGAACTCATTCACTGGATGCACTCCAGCTACGGGCTTTCGGAAATGGATTCCTACGAACTCCTCTCCAAAGTTGCCGAGATCCATTTGGACGAAATGGTTGACCCGAACTACGTAGTCGTTGCCAAGATCAAAAAGAAATTCCTGCCGCCGCCAACCACGAATTAATCGCCTTCCACGCGACCCTCCTCTGCGACACTAAGAGGCATAATGACCGAACCCGCTTCCGGTAAAGCTCTCGGTTTTTGGATGTGTGCGGCCCTGGTGGTCGGCAATATGGTCGGCTCCGGCGTATTTCTGTTGCCGGCTTCCCTAGCGCCGTTCGGCTGGAACGCGGTGTTCGGCTGGCTGCTGACCATCGGCGGTGCGTTTGCGCTCGCCTTTGTTTTTGCCAGGCTCGCACGCGCACTCCCACAAGCGGGCGGCCCTTATGCCTACACACAAGCGGCCTTCGGCCCCGTCGTGGGGTTCGCCGTCGCCTGGTCTTATTGGCTCTCGGTAGTTGTTGGCAACGCGGCCATCGCCACCGGTAGTGTGAGTTACCTTAGTGTTCTTTTCCCAATCATCGGCAAGGTGCACAGTTTGCCGCCCCTGCTGACACTCGCCGCGATCTGGAGTCTCACGTTGCTCAACTGTTGGGGCGCTAAGGCGGCCGGGACCTTCCAAACCCTCACCACGGCTATCAAACTCCTCCCCTTGGGTGCCGTACTCATCGTGGCAGGCGTCGCGCTGGCTCATGCTGGTCCATCGCTCCTCCTCCCCTTGCGCGCAAGCGACATTCATTTCGGATCTATCAGCGCTGCGGCAACCCTCACACTCTGGGCGCTGCTTGGTCTTGAATCGGCCACCGTTCCCGCCGATCAGGTAAAAGATCCTGCGCGCACCATTCCCCGCGCCACGCTCGCCGGTACCAGCTTCACTGGCCTCCTCTACTTAGTCGTCTGCTCGGCGGTTCTCCTCATGCTCCCCGCCGCGCAGCTCCGAAACTCGCCTGCGCCGTTCGCCGATTTTCTCGAGCGCTATTGGGGCGGCCACACTGGTTCGGTGCTCGCCCTCTTCGCCGCCATGAGTGGCTTTGGCGCACTCATCGGCTGGGTGCTTTTGCAGGGCGAGCTCGCCTACGTTATCGCGGTTCGCGGTGTGTTCCCCCGTTGGCTGGCTCATACTTCAAGCAATGGCACTCCCGTTCGCGCGCACCTCATGTCCAGCGGCGTACTCACCCTGACTGTTGCAACGAACTTCAATCGGTCCATGATCGACCTGTTCACCTTCATCATCCTGTTGGCCACCACGGGCTGCCTGTTTGCGTATTTGTTCACTGCCTTGGCCGCGCTCAAACTTCAGTCGCGACGCCAACTCGAAAAGTCGCCGCTGTTGACAGTTCTGGCCATTGTGAGCGCGGTTTATTCGGTCTGGGCCATTTGGGGCGCAGGCCGTGACGCTGCACTTTGGGGCCTAGCCGCTTTCTTGATTGCACTTCCTATCTATGCAGCCATGCTTTGGTCGAATCGCGGCGCGCCCAGCCCGTCAACGCAACCCGCGAGCGGAGATTAGAGAAATCTTCATGCAGAGGCAGAGCTCGAAACCGTCCCCAATTTTACAAACCTACTTCAACGTTTCCATGTCCAATTGCGCCACACCCTTACCCAAAAAACCCAACTGTTTGGCCGCACGACGCGTCACGCTAATGTCACGGCCTTTTATATACGGGCCCCGGTCATTCACCTTCACGATCACGGAATGATGGTTCTTCGGATTGGTGAGTTTCACACGCGTGCCTAAGGGTAGCGTCCTGTGCGCAGCCGTCAAAGCGTTGCTGCTAAAACGCTGACCGCTCGCCGTGCGCCGGCCATCGAATTTGGCTGAATAATAGGAGCACGTAACAGTTTCGGCCGATGCGGCCAACGTAAAGCTCGTCACGGCCAAAAGCAGTCCGGCTAACAATCTAGTGAACATTCCAGTCATCTCCCCCTTAAAGAATATATCGCTGGTACAGTAAAAACCCTACTCCTGAAGAGACAATCTGCCGAAGACGAATGTCACTCGGGTTTTCGCGAAAGGACCGCTGCAATCTGCCGTCCCGCCTCGACAACCGCCACGTAGATATTCAGCAAACCAAGCCCGCTCAACGCGCCGCGAAAGTATTGGTTCATCCAAAGGCTCGAGAGAAACGGCGAATGCAATGGAATCCAGTTCAAATCCCAGTTGGGAAGCCAGGGAAACACCAGCAAAAACAAACCCAGCTCAAACGCAAAAATGACCAGGCAGATGCCCAAAACCCGGCGGTGCCAGCGAACAAGTCGGGTATCGCTCGGAGGTGGCGTTACGCCCGCGCCCGCCGCACTCATAAGCCTGCTCCCGCGGCAAACAAATTCATCTGAACCGGGTCGGTGGTGTATCCAGTCCAAAAGCAGTACGTGCAGCATGCGCGCACCGGCTCAAAGCTAAAGCGGTGCAATAGCGTGGGACCATGTTCGCGCAGCGCTTGCCGGTGATCGGGCGTCGAATAACCTTTGTTCGACGCCAGATTGTACGCCGGAAACACTTCATGCCAGCGCGCCATGCAGGCATCGCGGTATACCTTCGCCACAATGGAGGCGGCGGCAATCGCGCGGCAACGCGCATCGCCGTCAATCAAGGGAAGTTGTTCCACTGCCAAATCAATCTTCACAGCGTCAACGAGTAAGTAATCCGGAACCAGTGCCAGCGCTTCCACCGCGCGCCGCATGGCCAGCCGCGATGCTTGGTAGATATTGATCTGGTCGATTTCAAAAACGTCCGCGCCCCCTATCGCCCAAGCCCGGCAATGCTTCTTGATCTCCGCCGCCAGCCGCTCCCGCTCTTCGGCCTCCAGAATTTTCGAATCATGCAAACCGCGAATCGGCCGCTCGGGATCAAGCACCACCGCAGCGGCGAAAACCGGCCCAAACAAGCAGCCGCGCCCTACTTCGTCCACTCCAGCGATCACGCGAAATCCACGATCCCGCGCTTCTCGTTCGTAAGTCGTGCGGCAGCGAATAGACCTCTCCCGCTTGCCGCCAGACTCGCTCTTGCGGCGCCGTTTGTCGATTTTGCCGCTGGCGGCCACAACAGAATGACCGGCTTAGGCGCGCTCTTTAAGGCGGGCGGCTTTGCCCTTCAAGCCACGCAAGTAGTAAAGCTTAGCGCGCCGCACTTTGCCCGTTCGCACCATGTCAATATGATCGATCACTGGCGCATGCACCGGGAAAATTCGTTCCACGCCCTGCCCGAAGCTAACCTTGCGCACGGTGATGGTTTCGCCCATACCCGTGTTCTTGCGCGCGATCACCGTGCCTTCAAACGCCTGCAGACGTTCCTTGTCGCCTTCCTTGATCTTCACGTGAACGCGAATCGTATCGCCAGGCCGAAACTCCGGATGAGCCTCCTGGCGGCCGTGTTTGCTGATGAACTTTGAGACAAGTGCGTTTTGCATTTTCGTTTGGCCTCTTATGTGCGTTCCGCCGTTAAATCCGGACGGAGCCGCTTCGTTTTCTCGCGCGACGCAGCCCGGCGCCAGCGCTTGATTTCCTCATGATTACCACCCAACAGCACTTCGGGCACTTTCCAGCCGCGGAATTCCGCTGGTCTGGTGTACTGCGGGCAATCTAATAAACCGTCGTAAGCCTCGCCGAAACTTTCATTCCGCGCCGAATCTTCATTTCCCAATACGCCGGGCAGTAAACGGGCCACAGCGTCAATCACTACCGCAGCCGCCAATTCGCCGCCGCTCAAAACAAAATCCCCAATCGATAGTTCGCAGTCCGCCAAATGTTCCGCCACCCGCTCATCCACACCCTCGTACCTTCCGCAAATCAGCAGCAGGTCGTCCAACGTGGAAAACTGGCGCGCCATTTTCTGGCTAAACGTTTCCCCTTGCGCCGAGAGCAAAACTACTTTCTGCGTTTCCGTTCGCACCGGCAACACTGCTTCAGCCGCCTCGAAAAGAGGCTCCGGTTTCAGCAGCATCCCTTCCCCGCCCCCAAACGGACGGTCATCTACCGTGCGATGGCGGTCGTAAGTCCAGTTTCGCAAATCGTGAATGCGAATATCCAGCACGCCACTCGCTTGCGCCCGCGCCACCACCCCGTGGGCGAACGGACCGGAGAAAAATTCCGGAAAAATCGTCACCACGTGAAAGCGCATCTAGTTCTCCGGCTATAAGTCCAACAACCCGTCTGGAAGCGTTGCTCGAATCACCTTGCCTGGCAAATCTACACTGCAAATCGCCGGCACAAAAGGGATCAAGACTTCCCTTCCCTTGTACGTCAAACTCAATAACGGCGAACCGCCATAGCGCTGAACGTCTTCTACCACGCCCAACGGCTGAGCGGTGACGGCGTCCACAACGCTCAAACCCACCAGATCCGATTGAAAAAATTCTCCACTGGGCAATTCGCGTCGTTCGCTGGGCGGCACCCAAAGTTCGGCACCGCGAAACCTGTCCGCCTGGTCAACGGAATCCACGCCGGCGAACTTCAAAATCCAATCATCCTTGTGCGGCCATGCTTCAGTCAGCTCAACTGCCACGTCCTCCCCGTTCGCCAAATGCGCATGCGCTTGGCACAACGTTTCCAAACGTCCGGTAATATCCGTTTGCGACCGTGCGATCAACTCTCCGCGAATACCTCGCGGCTTCAGAATATCAGCAACGACAACACGCTGGCTATTCAAGAATTTCCAGCGTGAAGCGCCGCTTCATCTTCGTGCCAACGGCTGTGAGCAAAGTGCGCAACGAGCGCGCCGTGCGCCCCTGTTTGCCAATCACTTTTCCCAAATCGCTTTCGGCCACGCGCAACTCAAACACAGTTGCATGTTCGCCCGCGACTTCATTCACCGCAACGCTCGCAGGCGTATCCACAAGCGCCTTAGCGATGTCCTCAATCAGCGTTTTCACGCCATTACTCTCGTTCATGGGGAGACGTAGTTTCTAGGCAACCGGCGCAGCTTGCACCGGATGCGCCTTCATCAATCGGGTAATCGTAACCGAGGGCTGCGCACCCTGCTTAATCCAATGGTTGATCCGCTCGTGGTCCAAATGCACCTCCGCCGGCTTCGAAATCGGGTTGTAATGGCCAACCACTTCCACCGAACGGCTATTGCGCGCGCGTTCTCTTTCAATCACCACTACACGATACGTGGGTTTCTTCTTGGCGCCAAAACGCGCCAGCCGAATAGCTAACATCTAGTAACCTTTTCTTTTCCTTATTGTTACAAACTTGGGTTCAAAATCCGGGAAGGCCAGGAAATTTGAACTTTCCCATGCGTTTGCCAAGCAAACCGACCTGTCCTGTGAAGCTCTTCATCATTTTACGCGCTTGCGCGTATTGTTTCAGTAAATTGTTTACATCCTGAACGGTCGTGCCGCTCCCTTTGGCAATCCGCCGCCGCCTCGAACCGTTAATTATCATGTGATTACGGCGTTCTTTCGGCGTCATGGAGTCGATGATGGAAACAATTTTGTTCAAATCGCCTTCCGACTCGTCCAGCTTAGCGTTCTTTAATTCCTTCAGCGGCCCAACCTGCGGCATCATGTCCAGCAGTCCGCTCAGCGATCCCAGCTTCTTGACCTGTTTGATCTGATCGCGAAAATCTTCCAGCGTAAAATCGTCGCCAAGCAGTTTCTCCTGCATCTTCTCGGCGGTTTTCATGTCGATGTTCTGCTGAACTTTATCAATCAGCGACAGCACATCTCCCATGCCCAAAATGCGTGATGCCACTCGATCGGGATGAAACGCTTCCAGTGCATCGCTCTTTTCACCAACGCCGACAAATTTGAGCGGCTGACCCGTAATCGAACGGATCGAAAGCGCCGCGCCACCGCGCGCATCGCCGTCCATCTTTGTAAGGATGATGCCAGTGATGCCCAATCGCTTGTGAAATTCATCGGCGGATTTTACGGCGTCTTGCCCGGTCATAGCATCGGCCACGAACAGAATTTCGGTCGGGTTCAGCGCGTCTTTGAGTTCCGTCAGCTCGTGCATGAGCTGTTCATCGATATGTTGGCGGCCTGCGGTGTCGACAAGTACAACATCGCGCCCGGTTTGCATCGCTTCCCGCCGAGCTGATCTGGCGAGTTCGAGCGGCTTCGTTTCTTCCGAGGTGCCTTCATAGATGGGCGCGTTGAGTTGCTTGGCAAGAATGCTCAATTGGTGGCGCGCGGCAGGGCGATAAACGTCAACCGAAACAAGTTGCGGTTTGTTGCCTTCCTTTGTCAGAAAGCGCGCCAGTTTGGCCGTGCTGGTGGTCTTACCCGAACCTTGCAACCCCACAATCAGAATCACCGTAGGCGGTTCGTTCGCAAAGCGCAGCCGCGATTGGTGCGTGCCTAGCATTTTGGTCAACTCGTCGCGAACAATCTTGATCACCTGTTGCGACGGCGAAAGGGCGGTCATCACTTCCTCGCCCATTGCTTTTACCTTGACGTCTTCGATAAATTGCTTGACGACTTTAAAATGTACGTCCGCTTCGAGCAGCGCGACGCGGATCTCACGCAAGGCTTCTTCCATATTGGCGGGCGAAAGTTTGCCTTCGCCACGCATATTTTTGAAGACACGCTGGAGCTTGTCGGAAAGATTATCGAACATAACCGGATGTTTTGGTTTGTGGAGCGGGAAAGAGGCTATGGATGGCGCACTTCAGCTCTGAGCAACTGCTTGTTTCTACACCAGATAGTTTAGCGCATCGCGTGAGCGGTCCGTGTCGTGTTGTACAACATTTTCGGAGTGTTTGGGACCGATACTTGAGAAGTCAAAGGCGGCCTGGCGACTAAATTCTCATGACGATTACCCCTGGATTCGGCAAATGAAGCTAGTCATAAAGGGAATGACAAACGGAAGTAAGACGCAGTTCCAACATCTTTGGGGGCGTTATGTACTTGGATTCAAGCCGTGGACGCACTGTCTAAAATGCTTCTCCGCGAAAAAGGCGAATGAAATACACCCGACGATGGTCGATGGAGAGTATGCACTAGAAAGCTCCTTTGACATCTTCTACCTGTGCTGTGTTGGATGGCGCGATCGTGCGAACACGAACGTTCATCTGGCAGTCCGACCCAGGCTCGGAAGTGTTGCGTCGACAGGATCGGTATATGGCGTGCAATTCACAATTTCAGATGCGCAGGCCATTTTGATTCAGTACCTACCTAAAGGATGGAAAGGCTTAGAGGATCGGCACAGCCAATGTAAGAACTTTCAGTTTGGATACCAGACGTTTCAAGTAGATCAAGTAGGCGACTCGGCGCCACGTGAGGTAGTAACGGCGCGGAGGGCGTGAAAGCCTTTGATGGCGCAATTATTCGCATTTCTGTGAATTCAGTCGCGGGCGTCGGGTCAAGCATGTTCACGGGAGTTCTCGTCTTAATCGGCCGAACGAGGGGAAGATCCCGCTCCATTGTAAACTGGAGTTGCGATTATAGCGTTTAGGTCTAAGGCTCTGAAATGTCCACCGATCAAATCTCGATTCCTTCTGGCGGAGAAGAGCAGCTTCGCACGCTCCGCTCCCTTCTACTCCAAGGCAACGTCACATTCAAAGGCAAGAACAACAAGCCGCAATCCCTTGCTGAACCAGTACGAGACATTCTGGTGCAGATTCTAACCCACCTACAAGGGGGCCAAGCCATAACCATCATTCCGGCCAACCATGAGTTGAGTTCGCAAGAGGCGGCAGACCTGCTTGGTGTCTCGCGCCAATACATGGTTCGACTTCTGGAAGACGGCAAATTGCCATTTCACAAGGTGGGCACTCACCGGCGTATTTATTTGGAAGATTTGATGGCGTACAAGAACGCACGCGATACCCGACGCTTGCAAGCCTTGCGCGAAATGGCGCGCGAGGAAGTTGAGGCCGGCACGTATGACGTGTTTGTCTCGCCGGATGAATGACGCCACATGGTGCCGTTCTGGACGCGTGTGTGTTAGTAAACGCCGCCGTTCGTGACACGCTGCTGCGACTAGCGCAAAGAGGACTCTACACTCCATACTGGTCTGACGAAATCACTAAATGAACTCGTCCGAACACTTCAGCGGAAACTGCACAAAACCCCGAGCCAGACGGCTCATCTCGTCAAGCAGTTAAAGCTGCATTTCGACGACGCCTGGGTTAGCGAATACGAGTCGCTGCTCCCCAGGATGCAAAATGACTCAAAAGACCGCCACGTTCTTGCATGTGCTGTGCAAAGCGGCGCTCGTTTGATTGTGACATTCAATGTTCGGCATTTTCCATCAGAGGCCCTTGACCCTTGGCTCATAGAAGCTCAGCACCCTGACGATTTTCTGATGGCTCAGTACCGGCGGAACTCGGAAACTTTGGCGCTTGTTCTACGCGAGCAAGCGCAAGCGATCGGATGGGAAACCGGTGCCCTACTCCAGACGCTACGCAAAAGCGCGCCGCGATTTGTCCAACTCGTCAGCGCAGGATTATTGCTCGATGTTTGAGTTTTAGCGTAACGGCCAGAGAAACGTTACAATGCAACCCAGCTCAGCTATCGGCCTTATCGGAAATACAACCAGCTTCGCCGAATTCAACCCAATGCTGACGGTTCGCCGGCCTCCTTGGATGTTTTTCTTGACCTTCACAATTCAGGTAACGCGATCACCAATTTTCCGTGCTTCAGTGCCGCGTCAGCAGGGCACAAATCGATTACCCTCGACTTCTCCTCAACCGATACCTCCGGCCCAATTCTCACCGTGTTAGAAGGACCCGGATCGCAGTGTTTGACTTGAGGGCCTCGCTGACAACGGCAACGATTCCTTAGCCGTTGAACTCCAGAGCCCGCATCAATCGGCCTATTCGGCGCAGCACTTACCGGACTTGCGCCGGTCCGTCGTAAAAGGAAACAAACAGAAATAAGCTGTCGCGCGACGCGTTTATAGGCTCTGGCTCATGGCCATTGGATGCTCGTATTCTGAAAAAAATCGCCGCCTGTGATGTCGTGGTATCAGCGTCGACCTCTATCGAGTCGTGAAGGAAATTCAAGGGTGCCCGGTCACTTGATCGATTGCGACGTGTGCAAAGCTCGCTGAAAGTTCAGCGTCAATCAAATCATGGGCGGCTCGCATGTCTGCAAACTCTCGTTCAACAATCGTTCTTACGACATTCGGGAGATCTTGATCGAGCGCGTCCAAGTAGTTGTCGATGGCAGACTCCAGATAGGTCATGCAATATTCGAGGATTGCGTGTTCGCTCTGTCGACTAAAACGATTTCTGAAATTCGTCCACCCGCGATGCAACCAACTGCCAAGTGTTCCCTCCATTGCGGCACTCTCACCCAAGCCACTAACAACGGTTTGTAGTTCGCGAACGCGCGACCGGCTGCCGCGAGCAAATTCAGTTAAGGCACGCTGAACGGAGATCGAGCGAGCGTCTCGCGACGCTATTTTGAATTCTTCGCAGACATCCCTGTCGGCCTTTATTAAGTGATTGAGCACGCTGGCAACTTCTTGGGTCGTTAAAACGGACACGACTACACCTCCTTGCACTCACGACTCCGTATCGGTGTATACGAATATCCACACATCTGTTTTGCAACTGATGGGCCAACTGGGGATCCCCGACCACGGTCGAGCGACTGCTTCATCTATTCAATTGGAAACACGCGTGGACGCCAAGCCGAACCAAAAAGACAAGGCAAATGGTGCAGGTAGCTGGGAGAATTTTACCGATAAAACCCAGATGACCACGCTTGTGGGCAACGTCCGCCCCACAGCGAACCAGTACTAGAAAGGCTACTTGTTCGCCAAAGCTTCTTTCGCGGCGGAAAGAGCTGCTTCGTAATTGGGATGAGCGCTTACTTCGGGCACGTACTCGACGTGCTTCAGCTGGTTGTTGCCATCGATCACAAAAATGGCGCGGCTTTCAATGCGCATTCCAGGAATCAGAGTCCCGTAGTTTTCGCCGAACGAACCCGAACGGTGGTCGGACAGCATACCCACATGGTTGATCCCGAAATTGCCACACCAGCGTTTCTGCGCAAAAGGCAGATCCATGCTGATGGTGTAGATCTTCACATCGGACATTTTGGCGGCTTCGTCCTCAAAACGTTTGGTTTGTGCGTCGCAGACCGGCGTATCCAAAGACGGCACTACGCTCAAAATGCGGACCCCTTCGCCAGTGCCCGCCAGATTCACAGTCTGAAACTTGCCGTCAATTACTTCAAAGTCGGGAGCTTTGTCGCCGGCCTTCAGTTCCGGGCCCGCCAGTGCAAAGGGCTTGCCCATTAAAATCGTCGTTCGGGTTGAATCAGTTTGATTAGCCATGCGGCAACAGTGTAGCATCGGCCGCTTTCGGAAGCGGGCTATTCGATCACTTTGGGAAGCTGGCACGTGAAGTTGCGGCATTCATAAATGGTGATCCGGCCGCGACGTTCCAAACCTGCGAGGAAAGGCGCTACATCGCGCAGCTCTGCGGCACACTCATCACTGATGGAGAGCACCACCGCCGACGGCGAAAATTTTCGTGTGTAGTCGCGCTCCAGCTTATCCGATTCGGCATCCAGATTCTGGCAGCGGATGACCACTTGTTCGGCATCGTACAACCAGCGGCCTAACGCCACCAACATCTGCGGAGCGATGGTAGGCTGGGCTTTCATTTTAGGAGCAAACGCGCGCAACGAACGGGCCGCCTGCACGCCGAAGCCTGGTTCGCCGGTGATGTGCCCAAGGCGAAGCAGTAGATCTGTTGCCACAGAGTTGCCGGAAGGTTCAGCGCCATCGTAATCGTCTTTGATGCGCAGCAATACGTCACTAGCGTCAGTCTCGGTGCCGAAAAATCCGCCGGCGCGCTCGTCTTCAAAACGGGTCAAACCGCGCTTCGCCAAGTCGAGGGCAAACTTGAGCAGCCACGCCTGGGGTTTCGCTTCAAATAGATCGAGCAAAGCCTGGGAAAGAAACGAGTAATCGTCCAGGAAGGCGCCAACTGCGGCATCGCCCTCACAGTAGCGGCGGAGCAGCGCGCCGCTCTCCGGCCTGTACATTTTGGCGAGTAGGAATTTTGCGGCCTCATGGGCGGAATCCAGATAGCGCTGGTCACCCAACACGCGGTATGCTTTGGCCAACGCGGAAATCTGCAGACCGTTCCAGGAGGTCAAGATCTTGTTATCCAAGTGTGGGCGAGGACGCCTCCCGCGCACGGCTAATAGCTCTTGCGCCGCCGTTTGGATAACCGGCAATCGTTCCCCTTCCTGCGCTTGAAACAGAATGTTGCGGCCGCGGAATTCGCCCTGAGGATCTACTTCGACATTTCCCTGAGATTCAACCCCAAAATAATTGCAAAATGAGGTGCTGTCGGCGCCGAGCAAACTGTCGATTTCAGTTTTTCGCCAGATATAAAACGAACCTTCGCCCGAATGCGTGGGGTTCTCGGGATCCGGACTATCGGCGTCTTCGGCTGAATAAAAGGCCCCTTCAGGGCTGGTCAAATCGCGTAGGACGTAGCCGAGAATATCGCGCGCCACAGCGGCCAGTCTCTGGTCGCCCGATGCCTGGTAGCCTTCCAGATACGCGATAGCCAATTGCGCTTGGTCGTACAGCATTTTTTCGAAGTGCGGGACAAACCAGCGCTCGTCGACCGAATAGCGGTGGAAGCCGCCGCCGAGTTGATCGTGCATGCCGCCGGCGGCCATCGCATGTAGCGTGTGCGTGACCATGGCCAGCGCGTCCGGGTTGTTCTCTTGGAAGCTGTAGCGGAGTAGAAAATTCAAAACTACCGGGCGTGGAAATTTGGGTGCGCCGCCGAAGCCGCCGTGTTGGGTGTCATACATGCGCTCAAATTGGCGGAAGGCGGCGTGCGGTAATTCCGCGTCCGGTTCGTAAGTGGTCAGCGCCGGCGCGGCCATGGCTTCCAGCTGTTCGGAAACGTTCTTGCCGGAAAGCTCGACTTTGGCGCGCTCATTTTTCCAGACTTGGGCCAAATGCATTAGCAATTCGCGGAAGCCCGGCCGCCCGTAGCGCGCTCCGGATGGAAAATACGTACCGCCGAAGAATGGTTTCAATTCGGGTGTAAGCCAAACCGACATGGGCCAACCGCCGCTGCCTGTCGAAGCCTGGACGAAGAGCATGTAAATGCGGTCGATATCGGGCCGCTCTTCGCGGTCCATCTTTATTGGGACAAATTCGCGGTTCAACACCTCCGCGACATTTTCGTCTTCAAACGATTCGTGCGCCATCACGTGGCACCAATGGCAGGTGGAATAACCGATGGAAAGGAAGATTGGTTTGTCTTCGCGGCGCGCTTTTTCGAATGCCGCTGGGCCCCAGGGAAGCCAGTCTACCGGATTATGGGCGTGCTGGCGTAAGTAAGGACTCTTCTCGTGAATCAGCGCATTGGTATGCATTTAGAGAACGGCAGAAGGCGCGGCGGCCTACTTCTGCGGCGCGCTGGCTGCTACCATTTTGTTCTTCGGGCGCGCCGTCGTGGTGCTGCCGGCCGCTACCAGCTCTTCCAGGTGCTCATGCAGAGCAGGCTCCTTAGCGACGCTGTCCCAATCGGGTCCGCTGCTGATCGATGTCTGGTAATGAATGAAGCCCTTGCGGTCTATCAAAACCAGTTGCGGGACAACCATGCGCTCATTCGTGAGGACGCCCAGGAAAGTGAGCATCTGCGGCCGGGGTACATAACCAACGGGAAAACCGACTTGAAAATTCCGGCTGAATGCGGTCACCATCTCTTCGGCTTCGTTCGGCTTACGCATATCGTCAAGAGCGTTGATGGCGAGATCGATCACCTGCAAGCCACGTTTTCCCATCTCCTGCTGATATTTCGTTAAGTCTCTGGAAGCCGCCTGACAGTGCGGGCACGTAGTGAGAATGAATTCGAGCGCCACAACTTTGCCGCGGTATTGGCTGAGCAGCTTTTCGCCTTCGCCAGGAATAGTAAACGCCAGTTCGGGCGCTTTGCGGAGTGCGGGCGCTTGACCTGCGGTCAGAGATACGGTTGAAACCGCAGAAAGTAAGAATATTCCGAAGAGGTTCTTCACAATTACTAGTTTAGAACGGGTCGCGGTTGGAGATGCCACTGCTCATGTTTGTCGGAACGTGCATCTGAGATTCATTCTGTACATCTGATTCATATGTATAGGGACATGAGATTGGGGTCTCATTGTTTTGGCCTCACGTGCGAGAGCCTGAAGCGCAGCGTCACAAATGTTCGTTCTGACACGAGTGGCTGCACCCGCCAGGTTACAGCCTCCGTCATCTGTCTTGGAGCGAGGCACGCCAGATCTCGGAACGCAGCAGAATAGTCGAAGTATGCACCTGCCCAATCTCTTTGATTCTCAGAATTCAATATTCGAGGGGTCTCGTGTGGAGTAGCATCGCTATCCTGTACGATCGCGAAGATCGGTGCGCAGACGGGTAGTTCCGACACGTTTTGAAAGCGCACTGGGATGGTTTCTGTCCCCGTCTGCAGATCGTAGCCTGCTGGGTCGAACACCGGTCGCAATCGTTGATTCAGTTCAGGATCCGCTGCTTCCGGAGGCGCGGCAACCGTTTGTAATCCGATATGAACCGCGGCGGTCCAGACCTGGAATGTTCCAGTTCGCGTATCAATCCAGAAAGGATGAAACGTACCACTGGCATCTGCTGTCAGTCCCATGAAATCTCCTCCATCGGGAGCTCTTCCCAAAGTCGTATCGAATGAAAATTCGATGCTCCCGTCCGCTGCTCTACGCGGGGAATCGATCGTTGGGTGAAAGGCGTAATTGGCCGCCTCATCAAGGGAGGACGAGACGGAAGAAACTGCGACCGGAGTTTGAAAGGACTCCCCGCCATCGAGCGAGGCTGTGAAAAACTCACGATAGGTCCTTCCCGTCGGCGAGTCTCGCGTGTCCAGCCAACTGATGCCCACGACGCCTTGTCGGTTTACCGCAATAACCGGGCGAAAGGCATTCGCATGTTGCGCGGGTCGAGCGTCGACGTCGCGCTCCGCGCTCCAACTCGCTCCTCTGTCAGTCGAATAGGCTAACTTCAGGTGATAATCCGCGCTACCGTCGCTCTCGTTCCACAGCATGTAAAGCCGGTCTCGAAAGCGCGCGCTCCCTCCATCCACGGCGAACGTGACATTGCCATACGGATTGACAGGATTGTTGTTATTGAGCGTCTGAGTACCGATTCGTCTCGCCGGAGAGAACGTAGCGCCGCTATCGTGCGAGATGGCTGCAAATAGTTCGCGCTTAGGGGCTCCGCTCACTGGTCCTCGTGTCGCCTCAAAAGGAACAAAAAGCGTTCCGTCGGAAAGTACCAATGGATTCCAATTAAACAGACCCAAACCTGCATCCGCGGTAGCCACACGCAGCGGACCGTGCAGACTGGTTTCGCCTGGGTCCAGACGGTAGACGCCCACGTTCTCGTGGCCGCCTATTCGGTACACCACGGAAACGAACAGCCGCCCGGTGTCATCTGCGATGGCCATATCGTGGTCAGGTCCAGTACCGGCGCCAAACGCCGAAATCTTTTGCCAGCTCAATCCTCCATCGTGCGACCGATACAACACGACCATAAAACGCAACCGCTTGTTCTCATCCGGAACAAGGCCCAAGGTGCTGAAATATGCGATGCCCTGATCGTCGAAGACCACCTGTGGATCTCCCGATCCAGTTTCAGGGAGCCCGGGCGGAACGACCGCCTTCCACAAGTATCCGCCGTCAAAGGAGACATAGACCATGCATGCGTCCTCGACAGGAGTCGCAGCAATAGCCGTCCCAATCAGGTGCTTCGCATCCTTCGGGTCTGCCACCACCATCATCTGGATCTTGGGAAGAGCAGATTCACGGCTCACGAGGATATTCGGTTCGACTTGAATCGTCTCGGCAACAGCGGTGCTCGCGGCAAGAAATAGGACGGCAGGCACCAGCATTGCCCGCCATCGACGTGCTAAGTACATTAGCAGTTGATGCCAAAAGAATCCCTGTGTGTTTCGCAAGATATTTTTCCTTTCTGCTAGAGACAGTGAACAACCAGAGACGCAATGCGGCGCGCAATCATCGGGTACGAAACCATGAACCCACAAAAGATCAGGAGAATTGCCGGACGCCATGACACTGTGGAAAAACTTGGCAGGGCCTCGGGAGAGTCGAGCAGTGACCGCACTCTTGCTTCCAGATCATGGTTCTCGGCCAACGCTTCGGCAAAAGGCAGATGCCAGGAGTTGCGCGCAAAGTGAATCAAGGTTGCAGCTAAAACGAAGCCGTTCACTTCCTGAGCCGCTCTTTGATCGGCCAGTTTCTCACAAGCCTGCTTGTACTCTCGCAGAGCATTCCGCACAGGCCATACACCACATTCGCTAAAGAACGAGATTAGAACGTTGTATCTGGTATCGCCGCGCTCCAAATGACCTTTCTCGTGCCATAAGGCAGCGCGCATCTCTTCGTTGGAAAATGCCGACAACATTCCCGTAGAAACAACCACTCTAGGCGATCGCGCTCCCACCACCATGCAGACTGGAACCCGTGTCGGAAGCTCCACCAAAGAGATGTTGAGTCCCTGCGCGACATGCAACAGCCCTTCAGAAGCCGAATTCGTCGACGCAAGCAGGCGGCGCAGTGTCAACGCTCTGCGAATCCATAGAGCCACCGCGCGAAAAACAAGAACTGCGACGATCGACAGCGGCCCATACATTTCCACGTGACAATCGAAATCATCCGGAACCGCGTGGAAAATGCAGCCGGCACTGAACGACAGCAACGACAGAGTAACGATTCCTGGAATGCATGCTGCAAAGCCGGTGAAGTATGCCCGCCAGCGCAAAGGAAACGCGGCGATGTTTGCGCTATCTACAAACCGCTCCACAACGAAACGGCAAATCCATGGCAGGAGCGCGAACGGCAGCACAGTGCTATATGGACCGCTCAACCAGAACGAGAGCCACGCCAATATAGTTCTAGCCACGGCGTTTCCCCTCGCTCTTCTTAATCGCCACAAGCCTCTCGAGCTCATTCAGCATCTTGGGGTCTGCTCCGAGCCTGTCCACAAGAGACACCAGTAATGGATTGCGGTAGTCCTGAGTCAAAGCATCTAGCACCTCTCCCACAACTTTTTCCCTGAAACTCGCTTCGCTCATCACTGGAACAAAGACATTGGCCTTTCCCTTGCTGCCTTTCTTCAAATGCCCCTTCGCGGCTAAATTACTGAGGACGGCCTTTACGGTTGAATAAGCGAGTTTCCGCCCTTCTTGTTCCAGCGCTGAATGCATTTCTGCCACTGTAACCGAGCTCTGCGCCGACCACACGAGTTTCATAACTTCATCTTCGAGCGGCCCAAG
This sequence comes from Bryobacterales bacterium, assembly GCA_003167495.1. Classification (GTDB taxonomy): domain Bacteria; phylum Acidobacteriota; class Terriglobia; order Bryobacterales; family Bryobacteraceae; genus Bog-105. The sequence continues at coordinate 92,087 of PMSX01000082.1, forward strand.
AATGGTGCTCGCATCGCCCCGGCCGAAACGAAATACGCTCATTTCTGCTAAGTACGTTAGCAGATCGTATTCCCGGCGTCAATCCTCGAAAAACTTCGCGGTTGCGGGAGAGCGCACTTCCAGAACGCCGCAATCATTTGCTTGCATCGGGAGTCTCAAGCCGGCATCGAAGGTCGGTGAAATTCGCGGCGAACTGTTTCCGGTGCTCGTGAGCCGGGATCGCCAAGCGTTTCGCAGCTTCGGTGGAGCGGCGGCGAATCATTAAGCTAAAATCATCGGCATGCCTATCAAAAGGTCGTTTCGGCTCGCGGCCAGCCTATTCATTCTCTGGGCTGCCCGTGGCGCATTTGCCGCTTCGCCCACGACAGACGACGCACTTGCGTTTATGAACAAAGCTGAAGCGGAGATGCTCGACCTCGGGAATGAAAGCCAGCGCGCCGGCTGGGTGCAGGAAACGTACCTGACCGGCGATACCGATGCGCTGGCAGCGAAGGCAAACGAGCGCTTTATCGCGCGAGTAACGCAGTTGGTGAATGAAGCAAAGCAATATGAGTCGTTGGATCTGCCGCCCGGCCTGCCGCAAATTCAACCTCCTGAAGTTGAGTCTGCCGCTGCCCGCGCCGGCGGACGCCAAGTTGCGATCGGAACTAACAATGATTGCGGCTTCACTGGAATCGAGCTACGGAACAGGCAAGTATTGCCCGGAAGGCGATTCCACGAAATGCATGGGCATTGACGAAATTGAAGCGCGGATGGGAAAGGTGCGCGATCCCAAAGATCTGGAGGCTATCTGGTAGGGTGGCACAAGGTTGGCATCCCCATGCGCGATCAATATGCACGTTTTGTGGAGCTGTCCAATCAAGGCGCACGGGAGCTCGGGTTCGCCGACACAGGGGCCATGTGGCGCTCCGGCTACGACATGAGCCCGGAAGAATTCTCGGCTGATCTTGAGCGCCTCTGGCGACAAGTCAAGCCCTTATACCAGGAACTCCATGCCTATGTTCGGAACAGGTTGATTGCCAAATACGGGCCGACCGCCAACCGGTCGGACGGTTTGATTCCGGCGGATTTATTGGGCAATATGTGGGCTCAGGAGTGGGGCAATATCTACGACATCGTGGCTCCGCTTTCGGCGCCGCCGACATATGACCTGGAAAAAATCCTTCACGAAAAAGGGACGGCGCCAAGCAAATGGTGGGCTACGGCGAAAGCTTTTTCAAGTCGCTTGGTTTCGACGCGCTGCCCGAGAAGTTCTGGGAGCGATCAATGTTAACGCGACCGCGAGACCGCGAGGTTACTTGCCACGCGAGCGCCTGGGTGGTTGATAGCGACAAAGACGTACGCCTGAAGGTTTGCCTGCATCAAACGGCCGACGATTTCAGAACGGTTCATCACGAGCTGGGCCATGTTTATTACTTCCTCTCATACCGGACGCAGCCGCCTTCCTTCCGGGGCGGAGCCAACGACGGTTTTCATGAGGCGATAGGCGACTCGATAGCGCTATCCATAACACCCGAATATCTTAAGAGGATTGGTTTGATTCAGCAGATTCCACCGACGCAAGCCGATCTTCCTTTGCTATTACACACGGCGCTCGATAAGATCGCCTTTCTGCCGTTCGGATTGCTCATAGACAAATGGCGATGGGAGGTGTTTTCGGGGAAAGTAAAGCCGGCCGACTACAATCGTGCTTGGTGGGAGCTTCGCGAAGAGTATCAAGGTGTGGCTCCGCCAGTGAATCGCAGCGAAACTGATTTTGATCCGGGAGCGAAATATCACATCCCCGATAACACTCCCTACGTTCGTTATTTTCTGGCGGCCATTTACCAGTTCCAGTTCTACCGCGCGATGTGTCAGGCCTCGGGCTACACCGGTCCGTTGAATCGCTGCTCGTTCTTCGAGTCGAAGGAAGCGGGCGCCAGGTTAAGAGCGATGTTGAAGCTTGGCCAGTCCAAACCTTGGCCTGAGGCTATGAGAGTTATGACAGGCGAAGACAAGGCGGATGCATCGGCCATGGTGGAGTATTTCGAGCCGCTTCTCAAATGGTTGAAAGAGCAAAATCGAGGCGAGAGCCTGGCGTGGACGGTTAACGCCAATCCGCTGCTGAGCAAGTGATGTTACTTTTATCGTCTCCTTATACGTGTGCTCCCTCAAAAACAATTCGTCGTTAGCGCCGGCATCAGCAAGACAAGTTACGCCGAAGTCGTCGAACTTTGCCGGCAATGGGCAGCGGAGCGCATGGCGAATCCGAACGCGCCGGGGCATTACATTTGCGTGACGTCTGCGCACGGCGTCATTCTGGCGAAAGACGATCCGTCTTTTGCCAAAATTTTGAACTCAGCCGATATCGCTACACCCGACGGCATGCCTGTTGTCTGGGCGTTGCGCTCATTCGGAAGCACGGGGCAACAGCGGGTCTACGGCCCGACGCTGATGCTGGAGTTGTGCCGCAGCGCGGCGGAACACAGCCACCGTATCTATTTATATGGCGGCCGACCCGAAGTATTGCCGCAATTGGAAGAACAGATACGGCGACAGTTCCCCGCCCTGCGGATCAGTGGACGGTATTCGCCGCCTTTTCGTCCGCTCACTTCAGAAGAAGACCGGCAAGTTCAGGACGACATTCGGCACTCCGACAGCGACTTGATTTTCGTAGGCATCAGCACGCCGAAACAGGAACGTTGGATGTTCGAACACCGGCACGCGTTTCCGGGCGTGACAATGATTGGCGTGGGAGCAGCCTTTGATTTTCATGCAGGCTGCACAAGGCAAGCGCCGCTGTGGATGCAACGGCTGGGACTGGAATGGTTTTTCCGCCTGAGTACAGAGCCGCGGCGGCTGTGGCGGCGGTATTTGCTGGTGACTCCGCGATTTCTTCCCCTCTGGCTACTCCAACGCCTCAAATCAGTAAGAGATTCCCGCCCCTAAAGTACACTTCTTTCGCAGAGAATCCGGGCTTGGTTCGGAAGAAACCGGCTGATTTTCAAAAGAGAAGGAAGGCTGCCATGAGTTCGTCCGCAACTGCGACGTCGCGTATCGCCGACAAAGAATCACAAGACGATAACCAGCATCTGCTGGACAATCCGGAGGAAAGACCGGCGCTGGAAGCCCCGCGCGTGGAGCCGGCTGCGCGCACCCTAGACGAAGTAGCGCGCGTGGAACGCTTACTTTCGCAACTGGAAGCGCGGTCAATGGCGCTCATACCCTATGGTTACGGCAGCCTGCGCGAAGCGCCGGCCCGCAAATCGGCTACTGGTCTGCTTGCCGGTGTACTGGTTGCCCTCTGGCTGAGTAGCCTGGTTCTTGCGGTTGCCTACATCCGTTATACCCACTCTTCCGGCACTGAGCGCGCATCCGCCCGTGTGCCGCTGGTGATCACTCCAGAGTCCGATGTGCAAGAGCAAAAAGTCGCCAACTCCGTCGATCATCTGGCCAGCGCGTTGGTCTCATCGTCTGAACGAATGAATCGGTTGCAAGCGGCCATGGAGCGGTCGAACCGCGATCTCCAGAAGCTCGCGAGTAAGGTGAAAGGCAGAGATCATGGGAAGACTGTTTCAGCCGCGGCCAAATACGACAACGTGAATTATGACGAGTCCAGTGCGATTCCTGAAAAAAGTTTGCCGAGGAACTGGCATGAAGTCCTGGACATCAAACCGACTGAATCAGCAGTGCCTCACCAGGGTGCAGATGGAACCGTCGACTATTGGCTCGTGCCACGGGGCGCCGATCAATCGCCAACCAAAGTTTTGTCGATTGGCACGAGTGCCGAAGGTGTAGTGGTACATAACCTGGACGATGGCAAAGACTACACTTTGACGCCCTCGGGAGAATGGCGAAACGGTTCTTTGGCAACGGAAAACTAGCCTCGCAAAGTATCTGACAGAAACGGAGGTGGTCCGCAATGCGACAGCCCACCGGTCAGCTGAGGATGGTCACCTAGGCAAGCCTAGCACCCGTCCCGCGCCAATTCAAGGACGGATTTCATGTAACAATAGTCAGATAGCTGGCGTCGACTTCTCGTAAGCCCAGTATTCCTTGCCAATAGCCATGAAGCCAAGCACGCCTGCCTAACCTGATTTTCATAGTAATGCTCTCTAAATGCCGTTGATTCTAAATCCGTATGGTTGCCCTCGCTGTAAATCCAGCGACATTAGACACTCACAAGAACGCAATCTATTCGAGACAACTTTTCGGTTTTTGATGGTTTCTTGTCGATGCTACGACTGTGAACTGCGATTTTATAGGCCGCGCTGGTACGGAATACCGCCAGCCTGGCCCAAGCGATCAAGAGGCGCGAGTACGTCTTGATGAAATAAATGCGGCTGATTCCACAGCGATTTAAAGCGACCGAAATTAAGCCTGCACGGCTAGTTCCGATTCGTGCCAAAACTCTTCGCGCAAATACTTAGCAGCGCCATCGCATCCAATTGTGACAATCACTCCTTTGCGTCCCTGCTTGACAAGCTGCTCGGCAATACGCCGCGCGGCCACCACATTACCCGCTGCGGAAATTCCGAGCAGCAGACCTTCTTCGCGGCCAAGCTTGCGTGCCATGGCGTAGCAGTCCTCGGTATCGATCCACAGGTTGCCATCCGCGACTTTGTCGTCATAGATGCCAGGCACAATAGATGTCGGCAAATGCTTCGTGCCCTCCACGCCGTGCAGCGGCGTCGAAGGCTGAGCCGACCAGCATTCGACGCCTTTGATATCGCGCTTCAAGCGGCGGCTGGTGCCAATGAACGTACCGGTTGTTCCCAACAGCGCGACGAAATGAGTGAGGCGGCCTTCGGTTTGCTCGATAATCTCGGGCGCGGTGGTTTCGAAGTGCGCGCGCCAGTTGGCATCGTTGTTGTATTGGTCGGCGTAAAAGTAGCGATCGGGATCGGCGGCGTAGATCTCACGCACTTTTCGGAACGCGCCATCGGAGCCCGTCGCTGCATCGGTCAGCACGAGTTCCGCGCCATAGGCTCGTAAAATAATCTTGCGGTCGTCGCTCGCGTTGGCCGGAAGACAGAGCTTCACTGCATAGCCCTTCGCCGCGCCTATCATCGCGTAAGCGATGCCAGTGTTGCCGCTGGTGGCATCGAGAATCGTTTTGCCGCTCGAGAGTTTACCGGACTTCTCGCCTTCGTGAATGATATTAAGACCAGGCCGGTCCTTCACCGATCCACCCGGGTTGAAATATTCGAGCTTTACCCAGATTTCGACGCCGGGCAAGTCTGCGCACGTGCGCCCCAGCTTTACCAGCGGAGTATTGCCGATTTGCTCCAGCAGATGGCGGCCGTTTCTCATTAAGCGACCTTACGAACGGCAGCCCGCAAACGTTCGCGGGGTTCGCCACGCCGTTCCAAAACGTATTGACCCGCGCCGAAAAGACCGTCGAAGAAACGCGTCGCCTCCGGCTTGACATGGTTCCACGATTCATCGGTGTTGGGATGCAATAACCGATCGTTGAAAACAATTTCCAGGTGGCTCGCATCGAATTGCAGCTTACCTTGGAATTCGGGCTCTCGCTCAAGCCGCTGGCAGGCATGGAGAGCTGCGTCGTAGGCTTGCCGCAGTTCCTCTTGCCCGTCGCCAGAGCCTTTCGCCTTACGGTTATAGAGAAGCCCCAGTTCGTCTCGCGCGTAGTCAAGGCTGTAGTTCGCTTCATGCGCAATCAGCAACACTCCCGGACCTTCCGGCACATGCGAATAATCGGCCACATCAATGAGCAATTCGGGCAGATCGCGTTTTTGAATCCAGCGGTGAAACACCGGGATTGCGTCCGCCACGTTTACGTCGCGGTCCGTCTTGGCAAAGATTTTGATGTTTATGTGCTGCATGCTTGATCTGTCCCCTTAAGCAGGCACCGGCGTTTGTGTGGAGAGCCGCAGTGAACAACTATGGCACGCTTCAATAAAGAGCTGTGTTTCTTCGATCAAGCGGTGAGCCGATTCCGGAGTGTACGATTCCGCCGCATGCTCGTGAGCACGGAACAGGAATTGCGCAAACTTGCCGCCCGCAAACGGGTCGAAGAAGAGCTCCGTGTCGTAGAAGTCGCGGCGAAAGGCATCTACGATGCCGTCGGGCGTGGCGAGAAAGAACGCTTTGCGCCAGGCGAGCAGCGCCTTGGCGCCGTTGAGCATCGCTTCATGCGCTCGCTGGGTCGCGCCAGCGGTGTCACCTTTCTCCATGGCCAATTGGGCTTCAAACGCCTCGCGTTCACATGCTGTCAACTGAAACTCGAGCGGTGTCACGACTTCTCCGGCGCATTCTCCCACTCCCAAGTCACCGAGCGTGTACTCCCGCGGATCGTGCCAATCGGTATAAAGCGTGGGGTCTTGATCATGTGGCGGCAGAGTGCCCAAATCGTCGAGCATCTTCTTACACTCCGCTTTGCCAATGCGCCGAATGAAGGCCTGAAACTCTTCGCCGGCTTGCCGTTCGGCGACGAAGCGGCGCGTGATGCGATCCACCGCTTCGGGGATGCGCTTCGAGGGAACCGCGCCAATGGCCAGGCCATAGGAGCCTCCATTGTTGCCCCACTGCCCGCCCAGCACGACTTGAAAATGCGGCGTGGCATAGCCATTCTTGTTGCGGTTAACACCGTAGAAACCCAGGTCCGCGAGATGGTGCTGGCCACAGGAGTTGAAGCAGCCGCTGATCTTGATGCGCAGTTTGCGCACCGCTTCGTCCTGCGTGACGGAGTTTTCTACCAGGCGCAAGCGTAACTCACCCGCCAGACCGCGCGAAGACGAGATACCGAGTTTGCAGGTATCCGTTCCGGGGCACGCGGTCGGATCGAAAATCGTCTCCGCCACCGGCGCAGCTAGACGCCCTGCTTTCAGATCTTTGTGCAAATCAACTAAGTCGGCTTCACTCACCCAGCGCAAAACTATGTTCTGTTCCACGGTGAGACGGACGGTCTCATTTGTATATTTGCGCGCGATATCGGCCAGCACGCGCAATTGATCGGAAGTAATATCGCCTAACGGCAGCGCGATGGTGACGGTTGCGTATCCCGGCTGGCGCTGTGCGTAGACATTTGCGGCCTTCCACTGCCGGAACTCTTCGGAATCGATTTTCACCAAGCCAACAGGACGGCGTGCCGTTTCCTGCTCCTTGCGCACGTCCGCCAGATAGGCTGTCCAACGAACATCCGGTGTAAGGATCGCGCGCTCTTCTTTCACCAGGCGTTTGAATTCGTCCAGCCCAAGCTTCGCGACAAGAAATTTCAGGCGCGCCGTGTTGCGATTTTTCTTTTCGCCCAGCCTCGCGAACACGCGCGAAATGGCCTGGGTCAAGGGCAGCAGCTCCGCTTCCGGCAAGAATTCGTCAAACAACTTGGCTTGATAAGGAACCGCGCCCAGTCCGCCGCCGACCCACACTTCGAAGCCGCGCTGGCCATCGCGTTCACGCGCAATGCAACCAATATCGTGAATGCGAACAAGACCGCAAGGATTAGTGTCGCAGCCTGAAAAAGCGATCTTTACCTTGCGGCCAAAGTTCTGCACATCGGGATGCCCCAGCAAAAAATATGCGGTCGCTTTGGCATAGGGCGTGACATCGAAAGATTGATCGCGGCAAACGCCCGCCAGATGGCATGCCGTGACGTTGCGAATGCTATTGCCGCAGGCTTCGCGCGTGGTAATCTCGACCGCCGCCAGACGGCGCATCAGCGCCGGCGTGTCTTCTATATGAATGAAGTGGAGCTGGATGTCCTGCCGCGTGGTGACGTGCGCAATGCCATCTGAATATTCTTCCGCCAACTCTGCCAGCACTTCCAATTGCGCTGCATTCAAACCGCCGAACGGAATTTTGATACGCTCCATGCCGGGCGCATCCCACAGGGTGCCCGGCCCTTTGGTCAACGCTTCCTGCGGATAGTTGAGCTTGCGGCTTTCCACACCATCATGCCGCTGACCGTTGTCATAACGCTGGCCGTAAGCGCCGCGGCGCAAACGTGTTTCAGCGAAGACTTTGTCATCGATTTTGCCTTGCTTTTTCAGGGCAAGTTCGTTTTCAAAGATGTCAATCTCCGTCGCCAACTCTGGTTTGATGTGGGCACCGAGGCGCTGCTTCCATTGCGGGTTGCTGGCTTTCATGAGCGGGACTGCTGAATCATCCTAAACAGACTCGAGATTTAGGCCAATTATAGCAGTTTATCGGCCAGCTAAGTGCTCCGGCATGTCCGCCAAAATGTAGGCGAGTACCGCCAGGAGCGCGGTGTTTTTCTTGAATTCGGTGGGATTCACTTTGTCCACCGTGTCGGCTTGCGTATGATGCCAATCGAAATAATGTTCAGCGGTCGTTGTGGGGCTCAGGCTAGGCACGCCTTTGGCTACAATCGGGCCAATGTCGGAGCCGCCACCGCCCTGGTTCACTTGTGTGGCTTGAATGGGCGCCAGCAGTTGACCAATCTCCTGACAAAGCTTAAAGGAGCGGTCCTGTTCAGCGTTTCGTTTCTGTTCCACATCGAACGCCGGGCCGGCACGGCGTCCTCCGAAGGACCAGCTGTAACCAAAGCCCAGCGGGCGTTCCGCGCCTTCATCCATTTCGATGGCGGCTACGTGGTTTAATACTTTGTCGCCGACCCATTTCAGATAAGCTTCCCCGCCCCGTCCGCCGTTCTCTTCGTTCACCCAGAACACAACGCGGACCGTGCGCTTCGGCTTGAGACCAAGTTTTTGAATGAGCGCGGCGGCTTCGAGAGTCGCCATAATGCCCGATCCGTCGTCTTGCGCACCTTGTCCTACATCCCAAGAGTCGAGATGACCTCCCATTACTACAATCTCTTCCGGGTGCTCCGAGCCAGGAATCTCTCCTATGACATTGGCGGCTTCCTGGTCGGGTTCCATGTGTGCTTGCATTTCCATATGAACGCGCGGAACGGCTCCGCTATCCTGCAAACGCTTCAGCAACAGAGCGTCTTCAATACTGATCGCCGCAGCGGGAATCTTCGGCGCATCATCGGCATACTGTAAAGTCCCAGTGTGAGGAAGTTGCAGCGCCAGTGGTGTAATGGAACGCACCAACACACCGATGGCCCCCTGTTTCGCTGCTTGCGACGCACCTCCCACACGGTAAGCCACTGTCCTCCCATAGCCCTCATAAGGTGCATTGAACACGACAATTTTGCCGGCCACCTTAGCGCCCAAACTCGCGAGCTCTGCAAAATCAGCCACTACCACAGCATCGCCAGTAAGTCCGTCAGCCGGCGTGCTCACACTCATGCCAAGCCCTAAGAAATGCAAAGGTCTCTCAACGGGAGACAGAATCGCGCCTGACTCCCTACCCCGTACCCAATGTGGAACCATCACAGGAGGTGTCACGATGTTGGTCAGACCCGCCTTCTTCATTTCTTCCGCCGACCATTTCACAGCCCGCAGGAGAGATTCGGAACCGCTCAGGCGATTGCCAATGCGATCACACAAATTGGCTAGACGCGCGTAGCCTGCGTCGTCGTGCAAGGCGGCATCGATAATCTGGTTTGCGGTGGCGCCATACTGGCTGGCGATATTGGCTTGCCCGGCGGCGTGGCTCATGATCGGTAACAGCGCCAAGGACAGAAGACTGCAGAGAGTGAGGCGTCGCATGGTGTGGAAGGAAGTAGGTTAGCATGCTGCCGTAACGTTCTATCATTCTCTGTTACAGTATTAAGCCTACGAAGGAGGCTGTCATGCATTCTTTTCGATTAACGACCGGCATGGTCATTTCGGGCTTAGCTATAGCGGGAGCTATAACCAAAGGACCCGTGGATCCTGGGGTACGCCAGGGAGCCTCCAACGCAGGGCAACCACTGCCTGGCCTCGCAACTGACGAAACGGCCTTTTTTCAAGACGGGGCTGCGCGCTTCGTGGAAATCGAAACCGTCAGCGGCGGTCCCAACATTGGTCTTGGGCCGCGTTTCAATGGCAATCAATGTGCGGAATGTCATGTGCAACCAGCCATAGGTGGCTCAAGTCCCGCGACCAATCCGCAGTTGGCCGTGGCAACCCTGCAAGGTGGAAAAAATACACTGCCCTGGTTCCTCTATGACAAAGGACCGATACGCGAATCACGCTTCAAACGGAATCCGGACGGCACGGTGGACGGGGGCGTACACGCGGTTTTTGTAATCACCGGTCGTACCGATGCCCCGGGCTGCAATATTGCGCAACCAAACTTTGGCCGCCCGGGCAACCCAAAGACCGGTCTGGGCGGCAATCCGAACCTAAGCTTTCGCATTGCTACACCTCTCTTTGGATTGGGGCTCATCGAAGCGATCACCGATGCCACCATCCTTGCAAACAGCGTTGAAAATTCAGACTCCAAGCGCACGTTCGGTATCAAGGGCCACCCCAATGCGGAGATCAGCGGAGTAGCTAATCGCAGCGCTAACGATGGCACCATTACACGATTCGGTTGGAAAGCGCAAAACAAATCGCTGCTGGTCTTCGCCGGTGAGGCCTATAACGTCGAAATGGGCATCACCAACATGATGTTTCCGCAAGAGCGCGACTATACGCCCGGCTGTATCTTTAACGCCACGCCGGAAGACGCAACCAATTTCACACCCACCGGTGGGCAGAACGGCGCGGTCGCCCCTTACACCGCCGTTCTCTCCGATATCGAAGCGTTCGCAAACTTTATGCGCATGTTGGCGCCGCCCACTCCGGCACCTGACACCGATTCCACTATCCGTGGGCGCGATTTGTTCGCGAAGGTTGGTTGTGCTTTATGCCACACGCCGACGTTGATGACCGCGCAAAAAATTAGCAGCGGAGGAGCGCAAATTCCCAGCGTGGCGTTATCGAATCAACCGGTTCATCTCTACTCCGATGTCTTAGTTCATCACATGGGCAGAGGTCTGGCGGACGGGATTACCCAGGGAGGCGCAGGGCCAGATGAATTTCGCACGGCTCCGCTCTGGGGAGTGGGACAACGGATCTTTTTTCTGCATGACGGGAGAACCAGCGATTTGGTAGAGGCGATTGCGGCGCACCGGACCCCGGGGAGCGAAGCAAATCGCGTGGTAGAGCGGTTCCGCAGGTTGACGACGAGTGCGCAGCAGGACATTATCAACTTCCTGCGCGGACTTTAGGCGCTAAACGGAAACGCCGGCGAGCCGGGCGATCGTCAATGCGCACATTGGCGCGAGCCAGATCCGGCAACTCGGATAGGAGCCCCGGCGACGGTCTGATGATTTACGGCGGCAAAGTGGCATTTGCTCAAAAAGGCGAAGAAAGAGCGTTTTTTGCGAAACGAGCTTTGCGAAGCGCCTGTTTTTCGCCTCGAACCCAATCGGTGGCACGAGGCGTTTTATAGAAACGAAGCCAAACCGTTGTTCGGGTACCCTCGGGCGGCGCCATCGAGCGAGTGAAAAATCGAACCCAATGGCGCGCGCAATGTCTCGTGCACGCAGAAGCAAAATATTCGATTTAGAAAGATCTAAGCCGGTTGGCCGGTCGGGCGGAGGGGCGCGATCCGGATTAAAGCGGAAGACGCCGGCAGACTGCCACAAGTTGGTTTGAACATAACGTG
>PMSX01000355.1 GCA_003167495.1 Bryobacterales bacterium
TGTCAACTTATGCAATTAAGCACTAGCTAAGCAACATCGCACCTGGAATCCCAGATCCGACTAATGGGCGCGGCAAACATCGGCAATCCGCGAAATGACTTCGGAAACGTGAATGACGCGGTGGGACGACCACTGACGATCGCCGCGCACAAAACCGATCAAGTGAAGGGACCCGAGGCGTACGATCACGCCCGCGAGGTCTACCGGAAACTGATCAGCGAAAGTTCGCACGAGTAGACTCAATCAGCGGCTCCATATCAAACACCAGACGCAGATAAGACTTCGGTTTGAACTCAAAACGCAGCGGCAGAAAATTCTCCGAATCTTTTTCGAACCACAAACGGAAACTGCTCACTTCGTTGGTCTTTTCGTTGCGGAGCGCGCCGCTCAACAGCATAATGCCGTCGGGCGCGGTAGTAAGCCCGGCTTTGCGCAAATCTGCACCTGTCTTGGCGTCGGCGCGTTTGGCGGCGTGAAACTGGAATGTCTGGCCATTGAAAACGATGCGGCTCTGGTAGCTTTTTCCATCGGCCACAATCGCTTGCCGCAGCGAATTGAGGAACGTTCCCGTGGCTTGTCCGTTCAGCGCTTTGGTTTCGTCCTTCTGCCCGGGCGCGGGAGCCACAAACGACGCCTGCACTGTTTCGAGCAGTTGATCGGCATTCGAGCCGCGGTAGGAAGCGGGCAACAGCAGCTGGCGCACCGAATAGCTCGTCTTGTCCGCGTCGATAAACGCGCGCGCCGCGATAAAAGGCACCTGCTCGCCGGTTTTCGAATCGAGCGCGGCCTTGGCATCGCTCAGCGATTCCTCTCCATTGGCGGTCATTAAGCCAAAATAGTCGGCCGACACTGTGGCGCGGTTTGCTTGTTGCACGTTCTCTTGAATGAACCCAAACCGGTTTAATCCGTGCGCGCGTTCAGGCGTCGACCCACTCAGAAAGCGCAGGCTGAATTTCTGCTGCGCGCCGCTTGAACTCTCATTCGTCCCCGCAAATCCGAACCCAACGCCAGACCGGCTGAAAACCGTAACCGATAGAAAGGTGATATAAGCGGTGGCTTTATAACGGCGCTGGAAGCTGCGTTGTTGCGACGGAATACCATTTGCCCGCGGCACGTCCGCTGCGTTTAAAGGAAGAACGCCTGAAAGCGCGAACCAGAAGACGAACAACTGAATCGCAACAGTTCGCGGCACGGGAACCGTCGACACTGGCGGCTGCCGTGCTAGAGAGTTTGGCATGTATGGAGAGTCTCGTTTGGAGGGGACTACTCAAGAATACAGGACGCTGCATTGGGAATCGGAGAGATTCAGCCGGGGATGTTTCGCCGACCTAGTCTCCTCCCGCGGAAAATCTAATGTAAACGTGGTTCCCTCGCCCGATTTCAGTGTAGGAGTGCCCCGGAGTTGCTCGGCCAGAACGTCCACAATGCGCAATCCCAACGACTTCGAATTCTTCCAATCGAAACCAGGCGGTAAGCCCCTGCCTTGGCCCGAAACAGCCAGCCGGATGCGCCCTTCTGGTGTCTCGTTCAATTCAACAATGACTTCGCCTCTTCCGCTTTCCTGATATAGCAATACACCAATTCTTGAACGAGGTCCTGGGCATAATCGTCAAAATCGATTTCAGACATCTGCTTGCGGCATAGAGCCGCTCGTGAATCATCGCCATCAAAAGAACCCGCTGCTGGCTTTCTTTGAGCGCCGCCGCGGCGCTTCGGCCCGTTAACGAATCGCTTTGCAGCTTCGACAAGCTCGAAACTAGCTACAGGTTGTTCTTCACTCGGTGATGTACTTCTTGCACTAGAGTCTCGTTTTCTTGCAGCGAGCGGCGCAGCTCTTGCTCGCTGACGCCGCGTTTCACGGCCATGGCCGAGCGAAAATCCAGTCGTTCGCTAACCAGAAATACTAAATCTGGCAGGCTATCGAGCAAATCCTGAGCAGGCGTTCACGGGCAACCGTATCAATCACGCGTAAGGTGCCGAGCGGAAACCCATCCCGCGTGCGAATAGGAGCGCCACGTAAAAGCGCATCGTCCACCAAGGAAATAAAAGCGAGCGGGGCACGAAAGAGACGTGCGGCCAAGGTGACAATCCGGTCAAACGGAGATTCTGGAGCCATTGGATACGGAGTGGAGACTGGGCTACCATCAAGCGTCAGCCAAGTGTAGGCACCGATTCAAGAATCTGCCGCAGGAGTTGCGCCAGGTCTGCGGAATCCTGCACCGGCGTTTCCGCATCGCAGAGCGCCGGATCGCGGCCCAGTTGCGCAATCCGCTGCTTCATGACGACAGCGAATTCTTCGCGGCTCGCACGGTCCGCTTTGGCTGGTGGTGCCATCATTGCCCGGAACTCACGTGCGGGTTCCCTCAAACCTTGCGTCGCAGCGGCGCGCGCCAGGTTCTCCAGTTCGACGAACAGATCCGCTCGTCCGGCTACCGCGGCGCCTTCCGATTCCCCATAGTTCTCGACCATCCCGCAGATCGCCTTTGCGCAAGCCATCGCCGCTTCAATGCGGTTCAACTTTAGCATGCGCGTGGCCAAAGCGCTCAACGCCTGGCATTTTTCCTGCGCCCACACAAAGCGCTGTGTCCGTTTGTACGTTGCGTTTTTTTGTTCCTGCCAGCGGCGGTTTGCATAAAGAGCTCTGCGGATCGCCTGAATTAGCAGCGCTCCGGATACTTCGTCTTTGACTAGGTAATCCTCTACGCCGCTGACCGCCACCGCGGACTCCGTTTGTTCCCGCGTATCGCTAGTCAGCACCAACACCGGTAAATCCGGCGCCGCTTTGCGCAGCGAGGCATAGCTGGCTGCCCCTGAACTTTCGGGCAAGCCAAGATCTAGAATTATCAGATCTACGTCACCCTTTGCCAGCCGGTGGAGTCCTGCCGTTAATCCGTCGGCCCATTCCAGCCGGTACGTTCCATTGCCATACTCCTGTAGGGCGTAGCGCACCAACAGCATCGCTTCTTCACTGTCCTCGATCAGAAGAACGCATTCCTCCCGATTCCCAACCGGATCTTTCTTCCGTGGTTGACAGTCCACTACATCGCAAATCTGAAGTCCGACCGTAGCCATAACGTTTCCCTCCGATCAGGAGACACCCTCTCTATCGGTCGAAAAATGCAAATCCAGAATTTATTTTTTGACTTGAAGAGCGCAAATTCGCTAGTTCTTCGGGCGGCGTGCCCAACACCGCACCCGTCTTGCGCGACGTCCTCCCAACCGCAAAGGGCTCGGCTGCGCGCCGCGCACAGCACCGGAACTCGCTAGCTCTTCGGGCGGCGTGCCCAACACCGCGCCCGTCTTGCGCGAGGCGTTCCGACCGCAAAGGGCGCGGCTGCGCGCCGCACACAGCAGCGGAATTCGCTTGTCCTTGGGGTGGTGCGCCCTTGCCCTAAGCGGCTTCCTTCGAGGCAGCCTCGAGACAGCCCTCGAAAGAGCTGATCGCTTGCTTCGTCAGACTGAGGTCTTGCGCCCTCGCGGCGCTTTGGATGCTAGCGCCGATTTCGCTGATCTGCGGGAAACCGTAGCCTTTGCCAATCCCCTTACAGTTGTGGCCGATTTTTTGAATGGCTTGAAAATCTTGGACCGCCAAAGCTACGCGCATCTTCTCCAGATCCGACCACCGGTTCGCCAAAAAGATCGGCCTCCGGCTCTGAACCAGCTCCGAAATGGACTCCGGAGCGGGTGCGGCGCGATTGGCAAACTTCGCGACGGCGTCAATCAAATCACTCCGTTCCAAGGGTTTGGTGAGGTGGGCATCGCAGCCCGCGCGCAGGCTGTTTGCGGCGGCGCCACTCAGAGCATGCGCTGTGACAGCTACAATAGGCACTCTGCGCGCGCCGGTCGCCTTTTCCCAGGCGCGGATTTCGCGCGTCGCCGTGTAACCGTCCATGATCGGCATTTGGACGTCCATCAGCACAAGGTCGTACTCGCCTTGCCGCCTCTTCGTGACAGCTTCGACGCCGTTCACCGCAAGGTCCAGAGTCAGCGAAAGATGTTCGAGGTAGGCCCGTAACAAAATCACATTTTCGGCGTTGTCTTCCACCAGCAGAATACGCGTGCCCGCTTCAACCGCGCTGATTTTGGTACGCGCAACGGCCTCCGTCTTGCCGTGCAAGGCGGATTCCGTGCTGGGCGGTAAGAACACCGTAAATATTAACTTGGCCCCATGCGCGTAGCTTTCGTCCACCCAAATTCTGCCGGACATTCGCTCAACTAATGTCTTGCTGATGGCAAGCCCGAGACCGGTTCCCTCAAACGGTCTGTTCATCGAACCATCCACCTGCTGAAAGGCTTCGAAGATCATCACGGCTTTGTCCTGGGGAATCCCACACCCCGTATCTGTAACCTCAAAACGCAAGCCTTTCTCACCTTGCGGCCCACACTCGGGGCGAACGCGCACTTCAATCTTTCCCTGGGCCGTAAACTTAATGGAATTCCCAATCAAGTTCAGCAGCACTTGTTGCAGCCGTTCGGCATCACCTTGCCAGTACCGCCCGGCGCTGAGATCGGTGAGGATTTCCAGCTCCAGGCCCTTGCGTTCGATGGCGGCAGATATCGTCGCCGCGCTTTCCTTCAGAAGCTCGTTGAGGTCAAAAGGCGCCGACTGGAAGGTCAGTTCACTTGCCTCTACCTTCGACAAGTCGAGAACGCCGTTGATGAGCCGCAGCAATCTGCGAACGTTACGATGCGAGACCTCAACATGCTGCTTTTGTTTTTCGCTTAACGGGCTTTCCAGCAGAAGAGCATTCATGCCCATAATGAGATTCATGGGCGTTCGAATCTCGTGACTCATACGAGCCAGAAAATCGCTCTTCACGCGATTTGCTGTTTCGGCCGCGTGCTTCGCCACCTCCAGTTGTTGCAGCGCGGCGGACAAGAGCTTACGGCTCTGTTGCAGTTCGCGTTCCGTTCGATGCCGCCGCAAGGCCATAGTGATCACGGCCTTGATTTTAGTCTGCCGCAGCGGCTTCACAAGGTAGCCGAACGATTCGCTGGCTTCGGCGCGCTCCAGGGTGGCTTCGTCGCCGTGCGCCGTTACGTAAATCACCGGCAAACCATATTGCCGCCAAATGACCCCGGCAGCCTCCACGCCGTCCATATCACCGTCAATACGGATATCCATCAGAACAATGTCGGGCGTGTTCTGTTCAATCAGGCGAAATGCCTCCGACGCGGAACGAGCTGTACCCGTTACCTCAAACCCAACTTGGCTAAGTTGACTCTCTAGGTCTAACGCGATAATCGCTTCGTCTTCTACGATCATCACTTTGGGGGCTTGGCTCATGAATCGCTGCTTTCCCGGTCTTCGCCGGTTACCTTGTCGGACATCAATCGCATCGGCAAAAAGCGAATCGCCATTATCCGATTCGAAAGCGCGTCGTCAAAAGCTTGCGTATTATGCTGCTGGGTTGGTTCCGCTGCTGCTTATTGGCATAGAGCGCGGCCCCGATTACCTGCAGCAAAAGTGCGCCGGAAACCTGATCTTTCACCAGGTAGCCCTCCGCTCCGCTGGCGGTTACCGCGAATTCCGTTTCGGCGCGCTCATCGCCGGTCAATACCACAACCGGCACCTGCGGGGCGATTTCGCGCACCCACGCGTAGCTCTCCGGACCTGAACTCTCCGGCAACCCCAGATCGAGCAGCACTATATCAATGCCTCCTTGCGACAGATAATCCAGCCCGGCGCTCAGCCTATTGGCCCATTCAAGCCGGTATCTTCCGTTGCCGTACTCCTGCAAGGCGTAGCGAACCATAAACATCGCCTCTTCGCTATCTTCTATGAGCAGTACGCGTTCCTGCTGCCGTGCCGCGGGCGCGGTCTCGGCCGGCAAACATTCTATTTCTTCTTCTAATTCGAGAGCTGCCGTTGCCATAGTCACTCCTTCAGATAAGAGACATATCGGACAGCCTTCTGAAAAACTGTAATTTGTTTCCAAACTTCATACAAACTGCGAATCCTGCTCGCCTTAGGCTAACGCTTGGTACGCCACCCTCCCAACCATACTCTCCAAACGCGCCGCGCATCATTCAATCGCGCTAAGTTAGGTCAAGTCATGCGAACGCTATTTCTTGTTCTTGCTCTCGCTCTGTCTTTCCCCGCCCAACCTAAACTTAAAGCCGTCATCGTCGACGGCGTCAACAACCACGATTGGGCCGCTGGAACCGCCGCCGTCAAGCAAATCCTCGAACACACCGGCCGCTTCACCGTCGACATCGCCACTTACCCCAAACTCCCCGATTTCTCCCACTACGACGTCGTCATCAACAACTTCAACGGCGGCCATACCGCCACTGGCATCCGCTGGCCATCGGAAGCTGAACGCGCCCTGGTCAATTACGTTCGCTCTGGCGGCGGACTCGTCATCTTCCACGCCGCCAATAACGCATTTCTCAATTGGCCCGAATACAACGACATGATCGGTCTCGGCTGGCGCGACCCATCCTTCGGCAAAGGCCTCGCCGTCGCTGCCGACCACAAAGTTATCGTCATTCCCCAAGGCGAAGGTCTGCCGCCGGGCCACGGTCCGCGCCATGATTTCGAAATCTTCGTTCTCGACAAAGAGCACCCTATCACTCGCGGGCTCCCAGATCACTGGCTCCATCCCTCCGAACAACTCACTCACGGCCAACACGGCCCCGCCGAAGGCTTGACCATCCTCACCTATGCGGTCTCGGAGGTCTCTCATCAAGGCGAGCCTATGGATTGGGTACGCACGTACGGCAAGGGCCGCGTCTATGTAACCATGCTCGGTCACACCTGGAAAAATGAGCCAAATCCAAATCTGCAAGACCCTAATTTTCAAAAGCTTTTCGCACAGGGCGTCCTATGGGCGGCTCTCAAGTGAATTGATCACGAAGTAACCTTCCGCCTCGGTCAGTATTAATTTGTCTTGACTCCCGCCGAGATGCGATTTATTATGGTCCCATCGACATCGATGGGAACAACCAAGAAAGATCAACTGCTCGGCAAACTCGACCTCCTCGTCCTCCGTATCCTTATGGCCGGACAAACCATGCACGGCTACGCCATCGCCGAGCGAATCGAGCAGATCTCTGAGAATGTGCTTCAAGTAGGTGAAGGTTCGCTGTATCCTGCTCTCCATCGCATGGATGAGTCGGGCTGGATCAAGTCGGAGTGGGCTGCTTCTGAGAACAATCGCCGGGCACGGTACTACCGAATTACCGCCGCCGGACGTCGTCAACTGGCTGTGGAAGAAACCGAGTGGTTGCAAGCCTCGGCGGCCATCACTCGCGTATTGAGTTTGGCCTAATGAGATGAGACTGTTGCTCCGCTTCTTCAACGCACTGCTCCCCGGACGTTTAGAAGACGACTTCGACGACGAGCTTGAATTTCACCGTCAGAATCGCCTCCGCAAAGCGCGTGAACAAGGACTCAGTGACGCCGAAGCCGAGCGGGTGGTGAAAGTACGTATGGGAAACACCACTCTGGCAAAGGAAGAGATGCGTGACTCGCGCCTCATCGGATGGCTGGCATCGGGCATCCAGGATCTCCGTCACGGGTTGGTATTGCTCCGGCGCGATGCCGGCGTCTCTGGTTTGATCGTACTGGTACTCGCATTAGGCATCGGAGGAGCCTCAGCCGTTTTCACCCTCTGCAAGGCCGCATTCCTCGACCCGCTGCCGTTTCCTGACGCGCGGCATCTGGTAACGATCATGGAGACCACCGGTTGGACCCCCAGCACCGGCGAATTCGCAGAAATTCGCGCCGGCAGCCGCACGCTCCAGCAGCTGGGCTTCGCTGAATATGTCGACATGCAGATCACGGGGAGTGGCGAGCCCGCGCGTGTTTTCGCAGCCCGTGTCTCAGCTTCGTTCTTGCCCTTGCTGGGAGTAAATCCTTGGCTGGGCCGCACCTTCGCCGATGATGACAATCAGCTCGGCCGGCCTCCCACCGTAATCCTCAGTCACTCATTCTGGCGAGCTAAAACGGGAGGCGACCCCGGTATTGTTGGACACACTCTTCGGCTCGATGGCGCATCCGCGTTGGTCATCGGCGTCCTTCCGGCGCAGTTCCGCTTCGACTATCCGGCGTTGGGCATTCCCGAGCCAGTGGACGTCTACGTCTCCTTTCCCATCGACCCCGCCACTCGCCTGATTTCGAGCTCCAGCGGACACGGAGTGTCAGTCAGCGTGATTGGGCGCTTAAGAGACGGCGTCACGTTTGCTGAGGCGCAAGCGGATCTGCGGCGCATCGCCCACATTTTGACTAGCGAACACCCCGAGGCTTTTCCGAATCGCTGGCACGATCCAAGCCGTTTTTCGTTCGTATTGCTCCCGCTTCGCGACGCTATCGTTGGAACACAACGATCCTTGCTCTGGCTCTTGCTCGGCGGCGTCGGAGTTCTGTTGCTGATCGCCTGTGCGAACACAACACAGCTGCTGCTGGCACGCTCCCTACGGCGTGGTCGTGAAGTGGCCATCCGCGCCGCTCTGGGTGCCAGCCGCGGCCGTCTGGTTCGGCAGTTCTTGCTCGAAGGTCTCGTTTTGGCGCTGATGGGCGGCGCCGTTGGATTGCTCGCGGCTGGTTGGATTGCGCAGATCATGGTTACCTTGCTGCCCGTACAGACTCCTCTGTTCGCGGTGGCGCACGTAGACTGGCGCGTTGCTGGTTTTGCGATGGCGGCCTCAATTCTTTCCGCGATCCTTTTCTCGACTCTACCCGCCCTGAAAGGCAGCCGTTGGAGACCGGGACCCTCTCTCAGTGCGCGCCTGACCGTTGGCGAGGGAAACCGCTGGCGCCATGCCATGCTCGCCATTGAAGCCGCGCTCTCCGTGTTCCTGCTATGCGGCGCGGGGCTCGTGGCGCAAAATCTATGGACCCTGATTGCCACTCCCATCGGCTTCGATCCGACCCATGTGCTCGCCATGCAGTTGAAATTGCCGGCGCACCATGAGGACTCCATCGACCATAAGGCGGGAGTTGTCTTTCAGCAGTATCTCGATAACATCAGCGCTATCCCCGGTATCGATTCAGCCGCCGTCGTGACAGGCCCACCTTTGCGCCCGGCCAGAAGCGGTAACGTAGAACTCCTCGGAGTCACTGATCGCTCAGGCGCTCTCAAAAGCATCACGGCCTGGAATCATCTGGTCAGCACCGATTATTTCCGTACACTCCGAATCCAGTTGCTTGCCGGGCGAACGTTTCGTCGCGGTGACACGGGTCCCAAAGCGACCGTTGCAATCGTTAATCAAGAATTCGCCCGCCAATTCGGTTTCGGCGCTGATATAGTCGGCAAACAAACAGACGAAGGACCCAACGCCAAGCCCATCACCATCATCGGTATGGTTGGCAACGCGCGCACTCGTGGCCTTCGGGCCGACCCCTTCCCAGAAATCTACCTCTCGTCCCTGCAACTCTCATGGGCCAACACTTACCTCGTCGTGCGCTCCGCAATGCAGGCGCAGAAAGTGTTGAAGGATGTGAAGTCGGCAATTGAGTCCGCAAATTCCGAGCAGAGTGTCTTCGGCGTGGTCACCATGAATGACTTGATTGCTGGTGCCGAGGCGGAGCCAAAGTTCGAGGTATTCTTGATCGGTGCGTTCTCCCTGCTAGCCTTGGCGATGTCCGCCGCCGGCATGTATAGCGTGGTTTCGTGTTTGGTTTCACAGCGGACCAGTGAGATTGCCATCCGGCTTGCGCTGGGTGCTGGCCGGCGCGCCATCGTTCAGACAATCCTCGGAAGAACTACCCTTTGGATAATGGCGGGTTTAGTTTGCGGTCTCGCCGTAGGAGTCGCCGCCACCAATACCATCCGTTCATTCTCTAGCTCAGTCGTACAAGGGTCGCCGTGGATGTACGCCTCAGTCATGCTCTTCTTTCTCGCTGTGAGCGTCGTAGCTATATATCTACCAGTACTGCGAGCCAGCCGCCTCGATCCATCCCTAGCACTTCGCTCCGAATAACGATTGGGTGTGCGACACCTCCGGCTCACCCATGATGCTGAAAACGTCCTGGTTACGCAGTCAAGCCTCGAGCCGAGCCGCGAGTGTCAACGAGCGGTACCCAATGCCCTCATGGAACGATTTTCAAAGGAGTGGACCCTTTGCTGAGCCGTGATCGCAAGGGAGCGCAACGTGACTTCCCACCCATAACCATTTACTAGGTTGACATTCTATGCACTTCGTTTATCATAATAGGTAGACAACCAAGGTAGACAAATGCCGGACAAGAAAACCGACCTCATCCAAGGTACCCTCGATCTGCTGATCCTGAAAACAGTGGGGCAGGGGCCGATCCACGGATATGGCATCGCGCAAAAAATTCTCCTCACCTCAAAAGAGATTCTGCAAGTGCAGCAAGGCTCTCTTTACCCCGCGCTGCATCGTCTTCAGCGCAAGGGGTTGCTGAAGTCCGAGTGGAAAGAGTCCGGCAACGGTCCTATGGCGAAGCTTTACTCCCTCACAGCGGCCGGGCGCAAGTATTTCCAGGAAGAGAAGGCGAATTGGCAGCGCTACGCGGGAGCGGTTGCTCAGGTTCTAGAGTCGTAACGGAGGTAGACAAATGCGTTTTCCCTGGAAGCGGGCGGAGTCTGATCTGGAGCGTGAAATTGCGCATCACCTGCACCGGTTGACCGTCGAGTACGAGCGCCAAGGATACCCCTATGCCGACGCCATACGTCTAGCCAAGCGGGAGTTCGGCGGACGCGAGCAAACAAAAGAACGTTGCCGGGACGAAAGCCGTTGGGCGTGGTTCAACGGCCTGCAACAGGACATTGTTTTCGGTCTCCGCATGATGCGCCGTGCTCCGGTAGTGACGGTGGCAGCGGTGCTGTCGCTGGCGCTCGCAATCGGCTCCAATACGGCCATTTTGTCGCTGATGAATGTTGTGCTGTGGCAGGATTTACCAGTTCCAAACCCGAGACAACTCACCTTAGTCAACTGGCAAGGCCACGGCTTTCCCAGAGATCTGGCGAATGGCGGTGCCGGCAGCATGGGTCCCGCAGACGATGGCTGGGACGTCGCCGATTTCTTTTCCTATCCAGGTTCGCAAATCATGCGCCAGAGCCTTTCCGGCAAAGCATCCCTCGCGGCGTTTACTTTTGCCGACCAAGTGAGCGTAAGTTTCGCTGGAAAACCTGGCGTAGCCCAAGAGCGCGGAGTGAGTGGAAACTTTCTCTCCACTTTGCAGGTCGCGCCGCATTTAGGCCGCTTGCTTTCCGACAATGACGATAGTAATGCGGCACCTCCCACAGTGGTTCTGTCACATCGTTTTTGGGTGCGCGAGCTAGGTTCCCCTCCTAACGTCATAGGTCGCGCGTTGATTGTCAACAATAAGCCTCGCGTAATTGTGGGCGTGCTGAACGGAAGCTTCTACGGCCTGGTTCCGGGCGACGCGACGGAGATTTATGTGCCTTTGCATCACGGATCGGTGCTACAAGCACACGGCGGTAAGCAACCACTGGATGACAACCGTTTCTGGTGCATTTCGCTTATTGCCAGGCGAGCGCCAGGCGTGACAGAAAGCCAACTTAAGCCAATCTTCGACACAGTTTTCCCGGCGACCTGGTCGGCGCAGCCGAAAAATCCCGCCAAAGCGCCACGCATTCGCTTGGAAGCAGGAAGCCGCGGATTAGGCTCGTTACGTCGTGAGTTTCGCAATCCGCTGCTCGTCCTAGGCGCGCTTGTTTGTCTATTGTTACTGATTGCCTGCACAAACATCGCGAATTTGCTACTAGCCCGTTCGGCCGCCCGGCAAAAAGAGGTAGCCACCCGCATCTCTTTAGGTTGCAGCCGGACTCGGCTAATGCGCCAATTCTTGACCGAGAGCGCTCTGCTGGCCGTCGGAGGCGGCTTACTAAGCATTGTCGTCGGTTACTTAACCGCGAACCTGTTAGGCCAATTTATCGCGGGCCGCGGAGGCAATACGGTACCGGTTGCCGTCTCGTTCGATGCGCGTATTATGGCGATAGCCGCTATCACCACAGCCGCGGCACTCTTTCTGTTCGGTCTCTTCCCGGCGTGGCGTGCTTCCAGGATACCTAGCGCCGTTTGGCTCAAGGAAGGCTCGGGAAGCGTAGGATTCGGGCCGCGCAACAAATGGAACGCCGGACGTCTACTGGTTTTAGGCCAAATGGCTATGTCAGTGGTGCTGGTCATGTCCGCTGTGATTTTCACGCGCAACCTGCTTGCCATTGAGTCGGGTGATCCGGGATTTGACCGCCGCAATTTGATCTTGTTCGATATCCGCCCCGGCACCTCCGGCTACGACAAATCACGGCTGAAAGATTTCTACTTCAATTTAGAGCGGCGACTGGCCGCAACGCCCGGTGTAGCCACCGCCGGCCTCGCGTCAGTCCGGCCCATGAATATCGGTGGCTGGTGGGAGGGCGTACAGTTGGTTGGCCAGAGTGCCACCAATGACGCATCCATCAATGGCGTGACGCCCACCTATTTATCCCTGTTCACTCCGCGATTGGTCGCTGGGAGGAATATTCAGTGGACCGATATCGCAACCGATGCAAAGGTTGCCGTGATCAGCGAAGATCTGGCTTCCAAATTGGGAGGGGCGAGTCTTTTGGGTCGCCGGCTGGCATTTGGCGACGTTCCCGCAGGTGTAAAACCAGAAGAGTTTGAGATCGTCGGCATCGCACCCGTTATCGCTCCCACCTCCATGAAACAAAGGCCGTATGCCGTCTGGCTCCCTTTCGGGAAAGAGAGTCCAGGCGCTACCGTTGTACTACGGACCGCGCGGCCGCCACAGCTTGTCCTTCCTGCTGTTCGGCAAACGATGAGGGAGATAGATGCCAATCTCCCGATGGTGGATGTCATGACCATGGAAGAACTGATCTCGAAAGGCCTTCAACGCGAGCGTATGTTTGCCACGTTGTGTAACGGGTTCGGCATTTTGGCATTGGTACTTTCTGTGGTAGGGCTTTACGGGGTCGTCGCATATAATACCGCCCGGCGGCGCGGTGAAATCGGTCTGCGTTTGGCTTTGGGAGCAGTGCCCGCAGAGGTACTTTCCATGGTGTTACGCGAAGGCATGTGGTTGGCCACATTGGGTCTCCTCATGGGGTTACCGATTGTATGGTTCGGCGCAAAATACCTTGAAAAGGAGTTATTCCAGATGAAACCGCTCGAATCCGCCTCCATATTATTCGCCTTGGCCACCCTGCTGGCTTGCGCATTGGTCGCGGTCGGCATTCCAGCGCTACGCGCTTCTGCCATCGAGCCGGCAGAGACGCTCCGGCAAGAGTAGCGCGTTCTCAAAACAAAGACGGCCTGGCACTACCTCCCAGCAACGAATTATTCATCAGTAAAAGCGTATGTGTCCCTTCCCCGCCTCCGAACGCAAACAAGAACGACACCTCTGGCATTCCTCCCGCTCGCAGTGTCAGTCCCGCCCCAAAGCTATGCGCCAAATGATTAAAGTCAATATCGCTGCGCGTAGCAGCCACTTTGCCGATGTCATACAAAAACTGAAAGCCCAACGGCCCCCAAATCGAATGCTCAAAAGTCGCCCGCACCACAATCAGGTTGGGAGCCCGGAAACGATAATCCGCATATGCCGGCAAAACATTCTGGTTGTTCAGATCTCCGCCGCCGATCGTGGGCTGAAAATAAAACGGCACGCTGTTGCCCGCCGGCGTCATAGATTGAGTAATCAATAAGCGCAATCCGACTGACCCCGTGCGGTCCATCACCACCGGGCATTTGCGATCATGCACCCCAGCTCCGCATTCATCGGGTCCATTGTAGGTGCGCGTCTTCACAATCATGGAGTGATACAGCGGCACTGTCACCCCCACATTGGTATTGAGCCGTTGAAACGAATATTTCGAGCCAGGCGCCTCAAACTGCTGATAGGTCAGTGCCAAATCCGGCTGCACATGATTGTTCAGCATCGTCGGCTGAAAACGCACGCCCTCGCCCGCCTGTAAAAAACCAGGTTGTTCAGCCAAACCCGGCGCTGTTGTGTTGTTGTAAAGTTCACTCAACCCCTGACCAGCGATGCCGCCGTTGCGAATACTCACAAACCTCCCATTAAGTTCGCCAAACAGCGAAATGTGTAGCCGCGGTATCAACGGATAAAGCACATTCGCCCCGGCAATAGTTTCTGTCATGCCAAAGATAGCCTCAGCGCTCCGCTGTGTGGCGGGACCAATTCCATAAAAATCCAGCGCATTCAACGAAATTCCTTGCGCATAAAGGTTTATGACTGGATACTCGCGAACCAGGCTCAGTCCGTTCGCCTGGTTCGGATTGGTCACGATGGTAATGCCTTTTTGCTTCGTAAAAACCGCTTTCAAATACACGCCCGCCCGCCAGGAGGCGTTCGTCGAAACGACTGCATCGGAATTGAGTGACAAGCGCCAGTTCGCAGTGTCGCGGCTTTCCACAAACGAGGGCCCCGCCCCGAACCCGTCTTCCGGAGCAATGGTGCCCACCGAGATGTGAACCGGCTGCTCGGTAAACGCATCTTTCGCACAGTCGAACACCGCTTTCAGCCCTCCCGCACTGCAGTCCGTCTGAAAGTCTTGGATCTCCCTCCGAAAATCACTCTGCACTTGGTTTTCCTGCGCGCGCGAATCAACACGCATCGCAGCCAAAACAAACACCGCCATCAAGATTCGCTTCATGAACATCCTCCTCATCAATTCCCAGCTCCCGCGGCTGCGGGCCGCAATTGCGCCATCACGCTATTCATGTAATCTGACGCTTCCTTCTCCGTGTGAAGCGCGTTGATATCAACGTGGCTTTGCTGTTCAGGCCGCAGCGTCATTTCCAACTCATGCAGATGTTGGACCTGATCCCGCAGCAGCCCTGATATCGGCCGTGCTGGATTGCTCGCGCCCGCGGCTGGCTCCGGAATGCTTACCTGCTTAGGTCCATTGGGATCGAACGACACTCCAAAGTCGCTGCCGGTCGAAAACGCAAAATAGTCAGTCCGCGGCACAGTCAGTGACAGCACGTCCAGAAACGTCCGCGCCGCCTTTTCGCGCGCTGTCCGCTTGTCATACGGACCCAAGAAGAAATCTGTCACCGTGGCCGGAATCGATGCGTGCTCATAAATTTGTTCATCTTCAATAACGCCGCTCGCATTCAACGGAGACACCACCGTCCCTTCCGGAATCCACGGCGAGACCAATACAGCAGGAACGCGCACACCCAGCCGGTCGAACTTGAACCCTGTTTGCGGGTCAGTCGCTCCGTCCGGCGTGCAACTCGGCGGCGGTACGTGATCGTAAATTCCACCGTGCTCGTCGTAAACAATCAGCAAAACCGTGTTTTGCCATAACGCGGCATTACTGCGAATTGCATTGTAGACAGTCGCGACGAACATTTCTCCGGCCTGCACATTGTGATCGGGATGCTGGTCACTCGCCACGGTATCCCCGTTATCCGCGTAGCGCGGCTCAATGAAACTGTATTCCGGCAGATCTCCCGACTTACAGTCGGCCAGAAATTGATCGAACGTGCCGAACAATTGAGGTTGCGCCTGCAAAAGAAAAGCCATCGCAATGGTTTGATCGTTGTAATAAATCTTAGCCCTCTTACCCGCCGCGTCCAACCGTTGGTAAATCGAGAGAATTGGCTCGTTCAAATAATTGACGCTCATATCGGTTTTGCCAAAAGACGTGCCAAAATGCGCAAAGGCTCGGTTGGGAAGCGTAGGTCCGGGCAAAGACGAAAACCAGCGATTAAACACCGCGTATTTTCGCGCTAACTGCGTCATAACTGGTAATTTTTCGGGCGTGAAGTAGTAAAGAACTTTCTGTGAGTGCGTAGCGTTCTCTTGTTGCTGGAAATAAGACTTTATAAATCCATCCATTGAGGGCACCGCTGTCCGGTCTGTAGCTCCGTTAAACAGCTGTACGTCCACATCCGGGAAGTGGTGGCCCGGGTCGGGCTGCAAATCGCCTTGATACTGCGCCTTCGGTTGAACTCGAATTCGTTCGCCAGTCGTATCCGCGTTGGTTTCGGTGCCTCTCAGCCCGTCAATTCTGGAATCTACGCTGCGTAGTCCTCCCAACATGTGATCGAAGGAACGGTTTTCCATCATCAACACCACAATGTGCTTTACGTTTTCCAGCGCGACAGTCATAATAATGATTCCCTTTTTCCGAACTCCATGTAGCAAATAGTGAAACGTATGGCCGTTTCGTTGCACTACCACTTACAGATTCCCCGAGGTATCAAATGCCCGAGACGGAAGATTCGCTACTTCTTCTCCGCGTGAGAAGCGCGGCGAACAAAACAAGCAGCGACATGCTCGACCTCGAAGTCGAAGCCCAACTCAACTATCGCAGTATATATCTGGCTGGCAAAACGCAGCTGGATATGAAGCAACTCAAATCCGCCTTAAATGCCGCCGGCAACAGCTATGGCCATATACTCGGTGAGTCGCTTGGCAACAACTGCGCAGTCAAAAACGCGCTCAGAGACGCAGATCGCAGGGGGCGTCTGCGCATCCAGTTAATGACTCAGGATTGCGATAACCTCCCGCTCATTTATTGGGAGCGCATGGAACTACCCGGCTGGCTCGGTCCGGCGGGCACGGAGAATCAAACCCCTTTCTCACGCTTCGCTGCTGTCAATCAGGGTCTCGAAGACGCCCCGCAGGATAAAGTATTTCGCTTGCTGCTGGTAGTGGCCAACCCCGAAGACGGTTTGGAACCCATCGACGTTGCCGAACACTGCGCCACAGTCGTCGAGTGCTGCTCTGATCTCCTAAACAGCGGCTTGATGACAATCGCTATTCTGCCTGGCTTCCAGGGACTGTCCTCTGACGAGCGCAAACGAGTAGCGTCGCGCGGTGTGCAAATTATCGACAAAAAGCCTTCTACCGCTGAAAACATAAACGAATTACTCGACGCTAAACCGCACGCCCTTCATCTGATCGCTCACGGCACCTACAACCCGCAAAAAGGGTTTTACTTGCTGCTCGAATCGGACGACGGCCATCTGGAGGCATTCAACGCCTCCGATTTAATTGAAATCTGGAATCCAGAACAACTGCAACTCGTGTTCCTGGAATCATGCCAGAGCGCTGTGAACGAAGACATCGATCCTCGCCCCCACATGCATGGCTTCATGCAGCAGTTCGTTTCCGCTGGCCTGGCAGGCGTGGTAGCCATGCAAGACAAAATCCGCATGGAAGACGCCCGCACATTTGCCAAAGGCTTCTACACCAACCTTCTGCGGAGCGGCTCATTGGACGAGGCCGCCAACGCCGCCCGCCGCTTGCTGCTCCACACACCCGACTATGCCTGGGCCATCCCCGCGGTCATGACTCGCCTCAAAGGTGGAGCTGTCTGGCGCGAGTCTGGTCTGCGCAGCGCCCAGCGCGGCCTCCAGGCGCAAATTCAGGCGCGCCACGACCAGCAAAGCTACCCGCGCTTCCCGCTGGACGCGATCGCCGTTTCTAGCGATGGCCTCCTGAAACGCGCCGCCGACCGCAAAAACGACGAAGTCGTGAAAGTGCCCCTTGGCCAAAATGTAGTCCGTGACTTATACCTTGGCCTGTATGAAGCGCTGCTGCAAGATCACAAGAACATCTGCATTCTGGGCCCTTATGGCACGGCCAAAACGAGAGTTCTCGAAGATGTCTTTCTCAGTGAATTCCAAAATCACATCGAAGAGCAACAGAAAGCTCTGCCGGTGCTTCTGCGCCTCTCCGATTGCGCCCACGGTGTGGCAGACCCGCAAACCGTCGTCGCCAAGGCCATCCGCAATTATTTTGGGGAAGTCAGTGGGCCTCCTATCAATCTCGACGACCTAATCGATCTTTTTCACAACGAGACGTTTCTTTTCCTCATCGCCGCCAATGACCATCTAGGTGAAACGGAACAGCAGAGCGGACTTCAGTTGCTTAAACAGTTTCAGGAACATTTAGACAGTCGATCTGACAGCAAGCCGCATCGCTATTTGTTTACCCTTGATCAGAACCTGGTTCGCGTGGCCGATCTGCCGGAGAGTGCCCACTGCCTCTTCGTTCAACTGATGAGCGCCGAGCGGGTGAGCCGTTACCTCCGCGCGCCCAACGACACCGCTAGTTCCGAAGCACGGCAGCGGGTGCTCGACAAGCTTCGCGCCAGCGCGCTGTTTGATCTGGCGGAGAGCCCCTGGCTGTTCGCGGAGATGCTAAACCAGGCGCAGCGCGGCTTGCTGAAAAAAGAGAATACCGGGCGTGCCGCCATTCTAAGCCGCGTCTGTGATGAACGCATCGCCCAATTCGCTGGGCCTTCCGGCATGCGCGCCCGGGTGGAGGATGTTCTCTACCGCATGGCTTGGGAGGTTCAGCGCCGGCAAACTCCCACTCTCAGCGGCAGTGACGTTTTCGAAGTGCTCGCGGAATTGCGCGGCAACCGCGATTACTCACTCATGGAGTTCCGCTCGCAGTTGGTTGATTCCTGCCGCATTATGTCATCCTGCGGCGAAGACGGCATGCGTTTCGCTTATCCGGCCTTTCAGGCCTACTGCTGCGCTCGGTATATTCTGCGTCAGTCCGACAAAGAGCGCGACCGGTTGCTTACCGACATCACTGCCACTCTCGGCCGCCGCTCTCGGGTCGAATGGTGGTCTGAGACCCTTTACCTGATCGCCGGTCTCTGGCCCAATACCAGCAAGCTTCTCAGCATGATTCTCTCTGGCTCGCCCCTTCACGAAGGCGACCAGATATTCATTGCCGCCCGCTGTCTCCATGAGGCGCGCCTGAGTTCTGAACAACCCATTGCGTCCAATCCCACCATCGTCTCCATGATCAGCGCCCTCAAATATCGGTCTCATCCGGCTAATAGCGTCTCCATCGACTCACGAATCAGAGCAACGAACTATCTCGGGCCCTTGCGCGAAGACTCCGCCGTCAAGCACCTCGTCTCCATTGTTCTCGACAAGTTGCGCCCTACACGGGAAGGCCCAGACTATGAGCTCTCCGGCGGCCGCCTTGCAGCCATCAAAGCGTTGCTCTACAACCAGGAAGAAACCGTGCGTCATCTGCATGAGGATCAGCCGTGGCGCGACAACAAGGCTCTTGTCCAAACGGTGGATAACTGGGTCGCCCTCGACAGCAACAGGTTGAAGCAGGATCTAAACTCAGACGACGAATTGTGTGCCTCCGTGGCCGCCTTCGCTCTCGGACTCCTCAAACCCATCAGCGCGCTCTCCGCGATGAAAGAAAGATTTTTTCAAAATCCGCACCAAACACAGCTTCTCTGGGCGTTGGCCGACGCCATGCTCGAACTCGGCAATCAGGACCTGCACGAGGTAGTCAACCAGTGCCTTCAGCCCGGCCGCAAAGACTGGTGCATTTTCGGTGCTTACTTCATCGGCAAACTCGGCCGCTCTTACACTGGCAGACTGCCTGCCAAAGAGTGGGACGAGCGGCGCGCTTTTCTTTGGACCTCCGCTCTCGAAAGCAATTCGGGCCAGGTCCACCTCAAGGGACAGTGCCTCCTCACACTGGCGCAACTTCACGAACCGGATCTCCTCGATGTCTGTCATCAGTGGATCCGCGGCGACGATGGAACCCTTCGCTACCACGCGCTCCAGGCCATACGCTACATCGGAGATGAAAACTCGCTCTGCGTACTGGAATCCCTCGATTTCCCTCTCGCAGACTCAAGCGACAACCGTTTATTGGATCGCTTGCGCCTCGAAGTTTACGAAGACCTCTACTGGAGACTTGCGGGCGGCCTCGCGCGCGAAGTCATGATCCCTGTTTCTCCCAAACAGGAACAGCCAGTCACCACCAAACACGCAACCGCTGCCGGCCAATAAAGGAAAAATCTATGCCGTTCCGTCAAACCCCCAAGACTCACACTCCATACGCGATCA
This sequence comes from Bryobacterales bacterium, assembly GCA_003167495.1. Taxonomy (GTDB): domain Bacteria; phylum Acidobacteriota; class Terriglobia; order Bryobacterales; family Bryobacteraceae; genus Bog-105. The sequence continues at coordinate 19,801 of PMSX01000355.1, forward strand.
TTGCTTTCGACAAATCCGGTAACGAACGAACCGACGATCCCGATGGCATCAAAGGCCTGATCAGCGATCGCTTGTTAAGCGAGGTTCAGCAGACTGGGCCCTCAGATATATTCGTCTTCAGTCACGGCTGGCAGGGAGATATGGTCGGAGCCATTAGCCAATACGATAGCTGGATCGACTGTAAAGCCGCTCTTACCGCCGACGCCGCCAAAATGGGCACAACCTTCAAACCGGTCTACGTTGGTTTGCACTGGCCCAGCGAGCCTTGGGGCGACGAAGAATTGAAGGGAGGCGGAACGTCTTTCGACATCGGCACCGTACCTGCTAGCGACGCTCTCGAAGCCTATCTCGACCGTCTCGATCTCAAAAGCTCCTTGCACGCCCGCGAATTGCTGGGCGAAATCTTTCGAGAGAACCAGAGCAACGCCGGCGCCGTTACCCTGCCCCCGCAAGTAGTCGCCGATTATCGCGAACTCGCTGGCATGATCGGCTACAAATCCGGCCAGCGTGGCGACGACCCAGCCAGCGATAATGCGCCCTTCGATCCGCAAGCCGCCTTCGCCGCCATGAACGCTGCCGGTTCGTCCTTCGCGCTCGGCGGACTTGGCGGCCTCCTCTCGCCCCTCCGTGTCCTCTCTTTCTGGACCATGAAGAAACGCGCCCGCTCCATCGGTGAGTCCGGCATGTTCCATTTCGTCGCCCAACTCCAACAGTCGGCGCCTCACTCTCGCATCCATCTCATCGGTCATAGTTTTGGCTGCATCGTGGTGTCCTCCATTTGCGGCGGACTCAAAGATGCCACCTCCCTGCCCCGTCCGGTCGATTCTCTCACTCTTCTGCAAGGCGCGCTTTCCCTTTGGGCGTACGCCGAAGCGGTCCCCTCAACCGGCGGCAAAGGCTACTACCAACCTTTTCTGAACCGCCGCGCCGTCCGAGGCCCCATCGTCACCACTCGCTCTACTCACGATTTCGCCTGCAATATTTTCTATCCCGCTGCCGTTGGTTTGCTTGTGCAAGACCCCAGCTTCGGCATCAACCCCACTCGCATCGTCGTTTGGGGCGCTGTCGGCGCCTTCGGCATTCAAGGCCGCCCCGATGCGATCGATACTCCCATGCAGCCGGAAACCGTCGATTATCACTTCGAGCTCGGCAAAATCTACAATCTGGAAGCCAGCAAATTCATCGCTAAGCTGCAAGGAGCCAGCGGCGCGCACAGCGACATTAATGAACCCGCCGTCATGCACGCTCTGTGGCAAGCCGCCTACACCTCCCTTGCCACGTCTGTCGCACAACCGGCCGAACGCGTCATGGTTGCCAGCGCTGGCACGGGTACCTCCACCGGTTCCGCGCCGCAGCCCGCTCCCCCTCCCACCTTCGCTTCCGTCCCGCCGCGCGTTGCTGGACCAACCACTCCCTTGGGAGATAAAGAAATGCCAATTCCCTTCGGCCTGCACGTCGATGGAAAATATCTACCTCCCATCCTGCCCAACGCCCTTGAGTTCATTCAAGGCGATTCCACTCGCGCCATCGCCCGCAAAGCGTTAGCAACATCCGCCACCTTTGGCTTGGCCGACGGCTTCAGCCCCGACGATTTGAAACAGTCGGGTTGGGGTGTCGTCTTCTCCGCCAAAACCGCCCCTCAGGAAAAAGCAGGCATATTGGAAGCGCTCGATCCGCTTCTCCAACTTCGCAAACAGCAGGCCGGCGGCGCTTATGAAACGGGGGGCCGCTTCAAAATCTTCCACAACGAAATCGGCTACCAGGACGGCGCCTCGGCCGAGGATTGGCTCCAGGCCCGCGGCGTCGGCCCCTTCATGGTCAATCCCTCTAAAGGCGTGCCGTACTATCTCCTCCTCATCGGCTCTCCCGATGAGATCCCCTTCGATTTTCAATACGAGCTCGACTGTTTCTTCGCTGTAGGCCGGCTGCATTTCGACACGCCTCAAGACTACGCAAAGTACGCCGCCAATATTGTAAGCTTCGAAAGGAGTAGCCAGCCTCAGCAGAAAACCATCGCCCTTTTCAACACCCGCAACCCCGGCGACCGCGCCACTAACTTATTGCATGATCAAGTGGCCGTTCCGCTCATGCAAGGTGGCGACGGCTTGCCGCCCCTAGGAAAAGACGACGGCTACACCATCGTTCCCTTTCTCGCCAAAGATGCCAGCAAAGACAACCTAGGCAAAATATTGCGCGGCGCAACCCCGGCCGGTACACCCGCGCTGCTGTTCACCGGCTCGCATGGCATGGCGTTTGATCCGGCCCAACCAGATCTCCTTGAAAGCAATCAAGGCGCTCTCGTCACCGCCGATTGGCAAGGCCCCGACACTCCCGTCACAGAGGAGATGTACTTCACCGCCGCAGACGTACCCACTGACAGTTCACTCTCCGGCACAATCTACTTCTGCTTCGCGTGCTACGGCGCGGCCTGCCCGCAATTCGATACCTACAACTACCTTGGCGATCAACCCCTCCAAATCGCGCCCCGTACTATCTTCGCCCGACTCCCCCGGCAACTCTTGCTGGCTGGCGCACAGGCCGTCATTGGCCACGTCGATCGTTCCTGGGCTTACTCATTTCAAAATCAGCAGCAGCAAGCCATGGTTGACGGCTTCCGCGACCCTCTTCGCCGCATTCTGCACGGCCGGCGCATCGGCGAAGCTCTTGATATCTTCGATCAGCGTTGGGCTGCCATGTCCACTGAGTTGCTAAGACTGATCAATAATCGCAACGCCATTGGCAACGTACCTGATCCCCTCCTTGCGAATCGCTGGGTAGCTCGTGACGACGCCCGCAATTACATCATTCTCGGAGATCCGGCCGTCCGCCTTAAAACCGCTTCCACCACGGCGAACTCCGGCGGCCCCGCGCAAGCCCAGGCTGCGTCTTTCGGTGTCTCCTCGAGTCCCGCCCCTGCACCCACTCCAGCTTCGTTTCCTGCCCATCTCGACGCCAAACCTCACCTCGATTTCTCCCACTTCACCGGCGTCTTTAACATGAAAGCCGCCGTTTCTCCCGATTCGAGCTACCAACTCATCTCCCAAGCTTTGCAACAAGCCTCCGACGGAACCAAAGTCGACCTCTACATCTACTCCATTACCGCTCCCTTCCTCATGCAATTGCTCAAAGACGCTCATGATCGCGGTGCCGCCATCCGCGTCATGTACGACCCCGCTCAGATGAAAAAGGAAGCCGCCGATCAATTGCGCGGCTTCGGCCTCACAGTCCGTGTCGCGCCATCTCACGATCCCAGACGCGTCTTCACCGTCTGCCATGAAAAATTCGCTGTCATCGACGGCAAAACTGTCTTGCTCGAAAGCGCCAACTGGGATCCCAACTCTATACCCGAACGCGAATCAGGTCAGCCGCGCAAAAAAGGAAATCGCGAGTGGCTCGTACGCATTGACGATAAACGTGTCGCCGAATGGTATAGCAGCTTGTTCCAGGCCGATTGGGACATCCCCCAGCAGGTCTCCTTCGGTGTCGACCTCATCCAACCCGTTCAGCCTCTTTCCTTTCGCGCACCAAGCCAAACCGGCCGCGATTTCCCCATCACTACCTTCACCGGCGTCCCAATGGATCTCCTGCCGCTCACATCTCCCGATAACTACTTCGATTCCATCCTCCCGTTGTTGCAGGGAGCCCAACGCAGAATCTGGCTTCAGCAACAGTACATTCAAGGCGGTGGCGGACCCGGCGTCCCGCAATTGCTGGAAGCTGTTGCCAATCGCAAAGCGGCCGGCGTCGATGTCCGCATCGTCATCAGCTCCCGCTTCCCCCAAGCCTGGCAACAAAGCAAGACCACCATTAAAGACGCCGGCCTCCTGGCAGATCTGCGCGCCATCAACCTCGATTTCTTTACACTCTGCCACAATAAGGGCGTGATTGTCGACGATTCCGTCGTCGTCTCCTCCACCAATTGGAGCGAAAACTCGCTACGCCGCGCCCGCGAAGCTGGCATTCTCATTCATTCCGATGCCGTAACTGGATTTTTCTCCAGCGTCTTTGAAGATGACTGGAACACCGGTTGGACCGTCTCCACGGCCGACAGCCAAGCCCCCTCCTTCTCCGTGCCGCTTAGCCCTGGCCAAGATACCGTTGAGATCGATCCGGCCGACCAGATGTAAGACCAATGTGTGACCGAAAACCTTTTTTTCCTCGCACCAGTTTATTATCGTTTAGATGACATTTCAAGGTTCGGTCCTTGCGCTCTTGGCCCTGGCGCTATTGCCTATTCTTGTAACCGTACTGCTCGCCATCCTCCTTTCAGGCTTCTTGCATTTAAGAATCGGCTGTCTGTCATCGGTTGCCCTGGGTGTCGTCGCTTTTTCGGCCGCGTTCGGTATTTGCGCTTATCTTGATTCCCTCGGCTCTGCAGTGGCCGGCGAGGTTATAGACAAAAAGGAGTCGCTCGTCTACCACCTCGACGGCAGTTGGAATCGCAAGTTGGTGGCTGACATCAAATACAGTTCCTCTGACACAGCCCTGCCCGTCACTGAGGCGCTCGATCTCCCGCCCGCTAGCTTTGATGAATTGCATCAAGGAGATTTCGTTCAGCTCCGCTGCTCCGATTCCTCCAGCCCTTTCCGCATCGTTCGTCTCGAAGGTGAAAAGACTATGTCCGCATTCTGGTCCCGGGTCGCCGATCAGCCATTTCTCTTTTTCTTTGTTTTAGGGCTTTTGCTCGCCTTCGCCGCCCGCTTCGCCCTGCACCTGGGCCTCCCAATGCTCTTCTTGCTCGGCGGACTCGTCACTATCGGCTCCTGGTGGATCGCCAGTGTCGGCGTGCCCATTTGGCAGCAATCGGCCACTCTCATGGGATCGCTCAATTCTGTGACTGCCAATGTGCGGGAAATCCATCCGCCCTATCTGGGCAGTGGCCTGCAAGGCTGGATTGCCACCAACCTGTTCACTCCCTATGACCTCGTTTTGCTTGATATCATTCCCCTCGGCCGCTCTCAACCACCCATCCTCTCAGTGGACGAGGTCGACGTCGGCTCCGCCGATCTCAGACCTGGACAAACCATCAATGTCGAGTATTCGGCAAGTAACCCGCGCTCCGCCGTTATCCCCGGTGCTTCCCGCAGTTATCTCTGGAAGAACGGCTTGCTTGGCACGCTGTTTGCCCTGCTGGCTTCCCTCGGCGTTGGCAGACTTGCGTTTCTGATAAGGGAACGAAGCGAAAGGGTTGCCGTTTCAGCGGGCGAAAGTCGACCCCGCGATTGGTAATGCCTGAAAAGTGCGTTGAATGATTTCGCTCTTTACGATAATCGTCACATGATGAGCAACCGCCACCGCGTTGCCACGTTACCCGTGTATGTGGCCATGCTCTTCGTGTCCTCAACATTGTCATCTCAGGATGGCATTGTCGTTCCGAACGGATTTGGAACCGGCCTCAGTTTCGTCGAAGAAGGATCGGACGATTATTTAAACATTCATGAACGAACTGTGTATACCAGAGGCTTCGTCAATGGGTTATTTGCCGCTGGTCTTCTAAAAGCAGACAACAAACACATCGAGGCGCTAGAAACGTGTCTGACTGGGATGACGGACGTTCAACTTCGAGCAATTCTGGAAAAATATATCAAAGAGAATCCGAAGGAGTGTCATCACGGCCTTCCCCTAATCGGCATGAAAGCGCTTGGAGATGCGTGCAATATGTTCCCAATCAAGTGACTTCGCCATATTAGGCGCCTGTCCGAGTCTTCTTTTTACGCGATGGGCCCTTTGTCATAATCAGGGTGCATGGCTACCAAACGCGCTCAGTTGCGAGACGATATGTTGTTCGCGAGGCCAGTGGGAACGAGAAACACTTTCCGACCGCAACAATAGTTGATGAGAATGTAGACGGATCTATTCGTGTGCTGTTTGATCGAATATCTCTTGCATATTATTCTAAAGACAAATACCAAAGCTATTGGCCAGTTTACAGGGAACGCCCAAAATCCAAGAACTAATTTCAAAAGTACTTCCGTTACAATTGCGAGCGGTCGCTGTGTTGTAAAGGCGTGCCATCGATACGCACGGAACTCCGCTAATTGCTTATTTTTATGTTTTTCGTTCAAAGCACTTTTCACGCACTACCCCGCGATTGGGAACCCTGAATCCCGTACAATTGAAGTCATGGACGAAATGTTCCTCAAGGACGTCGAGCAGCATCGCGGCGACAACAATTACTCCCGCGCCATCGAAGTCATGCGAAGCGCCGGCCAGGAATATCCCCAAATCCTGCATATGTTCGCTTACAAGATGCAAGCCACCGTGCATCTGGAACGCTTCACTCAGGAAATCCTCCGCGAACCCGCGCCTCTCTCCCCAGGCCTTCGCGAACTCATCGCCGCCTATACCTCCAGCCTCAATCAGTGCCCTTTTTGAACGAAGTCTCACGCTGCGGTCGCAGCCGAGCTATTGCATGATCATGAATTGGTGGCCACCGTTCTCGCCGATCTCGAAACATCTAAACTCAACGACGCCGATAAAGCTCTCTTTCGCTTTGTTCGCAAAGTGAACGAAGACTCGGTAGCCATCGGTCCGCCCGATATCGCCGTTTTGCATCAAGCAGGCTTCACCGACGAAGTTATCTACTACGCCATTACCGTCTGTTCTCTATTCAACTTCTATAATCGTTGGATCGACGCCAGCGGTGTGCACGCCATGAGCGAAGAAGCGCATCGCACCGGCGCCAAACGCTCGGCCGTCCACGGATATTCCAGATCCTCCCAACCACTCTCTGCCGGAATTCCTCCCAAATAGCTCTACGCTACGCAATTCCCAGCTTCTTCTGCATATCCTCGAGCGTCACGCCCTTCGTCTCCGGATACACCATCAACACCACCACAAACTGCGTCACCATCATGAAGCCGAAAACCACAAACGGCAAGCCGCCGAATTTCTTAGCCAATATCGGAAAGCTGAATGAAATAATCGCGTTCATCGCCCAGTGGGTAAAACTGCCCAAGCTCTGCCCTTGTGCTCGTACGCGCGTGGGAAACACCTCACTCAAATACACCCAAATCACTGCCCCTTGCGAGAAGGCAAATGAAGCGATAAATAAAACCAAAGCCCAAACCAGCAAACCCTCGTGGCTGTTGCTTAGAAAAATCGCCGCTACTCCTGTCAGCGCCACCGCGCAGCCAACCGACCCAATCAGCAGCAACGTTTTTCGCCCCACCTTGTCGATAATCGTCATCGCCAGCGTCGTGAAGCAAAGATTTGTGAAGCCAATCAAAACTGCCTGTTTATCGCCCGAAACGCCGCTAAAGCCCGCTTTTGCGAAAATTTCATTCAGGTAATACAGAATCGCGTTAATGCCGGAAAGCTGATTAAACATGCCGATCGAAACCGCCAAAAATATAGGCAATCCGTATTTGGCCTGATACAACGATTCCTGTCCGTGTCCGTGCTCCACATCCACCGACTTGACAATATCCTCCAACTCCGCCTCAACGTTTTCCTCGCCAATCATTTCCAGCGTTTGCCTTGCTTCTCCCAGCCGCGATTTCTTCACCAGCCAGCGCGGGCTCCTCGGAATCACAAAAAGCATCAGCAGGAAAAACAAGGCGGGCAGTCCCGTCACTCCCAACATCCAGCGCCAGTCTTGCGCGCCTAGATGCCTCTGCCGGATCAAAAAATTTGAAAGGTAAGCCACCAAAATGCCCGCTACTACGTTGAACTGAAAAAATCCAACCAGCCGTCCCCGCCACTTCGCCGGCGAGATTTCGGCAATGTACATCGGCCCCAGCACCGACGATCCGCCAATCCCCAGCCCGCCGATAAAACGGAAAAACAGTAGCGAATACCAGTCCCAAGCCAGCGCGCAGCCCACCGCCGAAATCAAATACAACACCGCCATGCCGCGCAAACTGTCGCGCCTCCCATAGCGGTCGCCCGGAATGCTCGCGAACAATGCCCCGAAAACGGTGCCTATCACCGCTATCGCAACCGTGAATCCCTTCGCCCCTTCGCTCAGTGAGAAAAAGGACTGTAGCCCCGCCGTCGTGCCCGAAATCACCGCCGTGTCAAAGCCAAAAAGTAAGCCGCCCAAGGCGGCTACAATCGTACTCTTTACTAACGTCCCGGTTAGCGTCACCCGCGTCTCCCTTGATTGTGGCTCTTCAAAATATGTTCGAACTCCGCACTGGCCGCTTCCTGCGCCGCCAAAAACAGCGCCCCTACCACGCCCGCATCATCGCCTAACTGGGGTGGCTGTATGTATTCGTCCAAATGATCGAGTATGTCGGGGTGCCGCACATATCCATTCAGCACATAGGCAAATTCGTCGCGAATCATTTTGAAAAGTTGGGGCTGCTTCATCACGCCCCCGCCCAGCAGAATCCGCTGCGGCGAGATCGTCAGCGTCAAATTCGCCAGCGCCACCGCAATATAGTGCGCTTCCAACTCCCACGCGCGATGATCCGGCGGCAAAGCCGTTGCCTTCATGCCCCACCGCTGCTCAATCGCCGGCCCCGACGCCAATCCTTCCAAACAATCTTTATGAAATGGACAATTCCCGGCAAAAGGATCGATCGCCAAATCGTGCGGCAGCCGCAAATGCCCAATCTCCGGATGCACCAACCCATGCACCAGTTGGCCATACACCATCACTCCGCCGCCCACGCCTGTGCCAATCGTTAAATAGATGGCGTTTGCTAAACCCTGCGCCGCGCCCCAGCGCCACTCACCTAACAGCGCCGCATTCACATCCGTATCAAATCCTATGGGCACTTTTAGCCCCTTCACCATCGTGCCCAACAAATCGAAATTTGCCCAACCGGCCTTTGGTGTTGATGTGATGTGTCCGAACTTCGGCGACGCCGGATCCAAGTCGACCGGGCCAAACGATCCTATGCCCACCGCCTCTAAATCCCGGCCACTGTTTGATCGGAAGAACTGAATCGCCTGCGCTAGAGTCTCCTCCGGCGTAGTCGTTGGAAACTGCGCCTTTACCAGATCGTCAGGTCCCGTCCCAACCGCGCAAACGAACTTCGTGCCGCCAGCTTCGATCCCGCCAAGCATTCCTTATGAGTATATGCAAGAGGCTCCACAATTTCCCCTCGCCTTTACTCCAGCCCTGCCGGCTAACCGCGCAGTTCACGCAATGTCTTGCCCACCGCGCCCGGCCCAAAGTCGATCCGCGCTTCCGCAATACTCAACCCCGCCACCTCAATTCGGTTCAAATCGGCTGTGCCAATTCCCGCCGCTTCAGCAAGCTTTAGCGAATTATCGCCGCGGATAAAGCAAGAAGCGCCGCGGTCGGCCTTCGTGTCATAACTCATCACACCCATGCCCACCGCATCGGTGCAAACCGGATTGCGTCCCACCAAAATCACTCCCGGCGTCATCCGCTCCAACCCTTTCAGCCAGGGCCCTTCCCCGCCCCGCACCGTTTCCACGCCATCTATAATCGCCAAGTCAATCGGTCGAATGCCGACCTGGTCCACAAGTATGCGCGGCACTCGATAGCCAGGGTCGCGCGGCGAATCTGGATGTAATTCCGCATCCACACCCGAGGGCGCTTTCGTCGTCCCCGCGTGCAGAACGTCGCCACGTTCCTTCGTGGGCGCTTCATTCCCGCTCGCGCCGCAATCACTGCCATACAACGAACACGGCGTGTTCCCGAAATTATTCTTCATCGACATCGTCACGCCCGCAATCCAATGGTTCTTCAATTTCGAAAGCGAAGCGTAGACGTCGCACTCCGTATACGCCTTGTTGATCGTGTACGCCGGATACATATAACCACCCCACGGCACTTTCAACCGCACATACTGCTTGTAATTCCCTAAATTCTGAACGTTCTCCCACTCCACTGTCGTACCCAGGTTGTTGATCGCATTCACATCCAACCCGTACCGCGCCCACAACGCCGGATCTTGCTGCGCCGGGAAAAAGCTCTCAATCAGCCGCACCCGTTTCGCTCCCGCCTTCGCCAGCAAATGCACTGTTGTCGCAACAGTGGCGCCGTCCGTCCGATACGGCAAATCGGGAGTAAGTGGAAAATTCTTCGGATTCCCCGTCAAATTCAATTTCAACGCCACCGTCTTCCCGCTCACCAGCTTCTGAATCCCGCCAATATGATCAAAGGCGCTCGAAAGCTGCGTGCCGAAGTCGCTATAACTGCGGCAGCGTACCAGCGCCACTTTGCTCGCGGGCGCAGCCACGTCCGCTTTCAGCAAACTCACGCCGGTAGCAGCGCTTCCAGCTACCAGCAATTCACGACGGGTTAAATGCGTCATCCATCACCTCTTCAGAGAAGTGTAGCGCTTTTTCTCGCCCTCCAACAGCGCCATTTTCCGCTCCACGCCCCAGCGGTATCCGCCCAACCCTTTGTCCCCGCGAATCACTCGGTGACAAGGTATCACCAGCGCCACTTTGTTAGCGCCACACGCTGTGCCCACCGCCCGCGACGCGCCTGCGTCTCCAATCGCCTTCGCCACCTCGCCATATGTGCGTACTTCTCCCAGTGGAATCGTCTGCAAATACCGCCACACTTTCAGTTGGAACACGCTCGCCTTCACATCCACCGGCATATCTAGCACCGCCGGTTCTCCTTTCAAATAGTCAGTCAGCGATTTCATCCAACCATCCATCTCCCGCCGTCCCGCGCGGCTCTCGGCAATCTTCGCCTGTGGATATTCGTTCTTCAGCTCCTTCATCAAGTCGTCCACACTCTCGCCGAACTGCACGAAACACAAGCCTCTGTCAGTGGCGGCAGCCAGCAGCAAACCCAGCGGAGTTTTCGCGTACGCATACGAAATCGCCACGTCTTTTCCACCCTCGCGATACTGCCCCGGAGTCATGCCCAAATTCTTGTCCACGTTTTCATACACCCGGCTGCTCGATCCAAAACCCGCATCGTAAACCGCCGCCGTCACCGTTCCCCCTTGCCGCAGTTTCGTCTTCAACGCACTCACGCGGCATGTATCCAGCAACTGCTTCGGCGTGATTCCCAGCACCGCCTTAAATGTGCGGTGTAGATGAAAAGGACTCCAATCGGCGATTTCAGCGAGTGTTTCCAACGTCACCCCATCGCCGCTATCGCAATGCGCCTGTATGTACGCACACACTTCTCGAATCTTTTCGATCGCCGCGTCATCCGCCCGCCCAGCCAAAGGCCGGCATCGCAGACAAGGACGCAAGCCATCCCTTTCCGCCTCACCCGGCGATTCATAAAACCGCACATTTTTCCGCAGTGGCTGCCGCGCCGGACAAGACGGCCTGCAATACACACCCGTCGTCACAACGCCAAAGTAAAACTGCCCGTCTTTTTCGGCATTTCGCGCCGTCACCGCATCCCAGCATTTCGCTTCGCTCAACATCATGCTTTGATCCTAATCCGCTTTCGCCCGCGCCGCTATCCGCTTCTTGCCGTCCAATCTTCAGATATCATCAACTCTATGTCTGCGCCCATGTTCACCCGTCGCACCGCTTGCTCTCTGATCGCCTCCGCCGCCGCGGGATTGCCGGCCCTCGCCGCCCCGCCGCACAACATGTTTCTTTCCCTCAACGCTGTGCTCATCTCCAACCGCGTCCCTTGGCCCGATTTCGCCCGCCTCGCCGCCAAAGTCGGCTTCCCCGGCACCGACGTCGACCTCGACGCCGCCATGAAACTCGGCGTCAACGCCACCAAAGATCTCCTCGCCGAACTCAACCTCCGTCCCGCCTGTCTCAACTTCCCCGTCGAATTCCGCAAAGACGACGACACCTTTCAAGCCGGCATGCCCAAATTGCGCGACGCTGCCGTCTTCGCCGCCGCCATCGGCTGCCCCCGCATGATGACTTACATCATGTCTTCCAGCCCAATCCCCAAAGACGAACTACGCAAAACCTATAAGGAGCGTTTCACCGAAGCCGCCCACGCTCTTTGGGACGCTAACGTCCGCCTCGGCCTCGAATTCCTCGGCCCGCTCCACATCCGCCAACAATTCCCGCACGAATTTATCTGGCGCATGAACGAAATGCTCGAATTCTGCATCGAGTGCGGCCCGAACGTTGGCCTCACCCTCGACGCCTGGCACTGGCACCACGCCGGCGCCACCACCGACGACATCATCCACGCAGGCCGCGACCGGATCGTTACGGTTCACTTCGACGACGCCCCCAACCTCCCACCCGACCAAATTCGCGACAACGAACGCCTCCTCCCTGGCGAAGGCGTCATCAATCTGACCGGTTTCCTCCAAGCTCTGCAAAAGATCGGTTACCAAGACGCCCTCAGCGTCGAAGTCTTCGGCCGCGGCCTGAAAAACTATCCTCCCGAAGTCGCCGCCAAAATGGGCCTGGACGCATCACTCGCCGTCTTCAAAAAAGCCGGAGTCAAACAAGGTGGGCGCTGACTCACTTTTGACCCATCAAAGCCGAAGCGCCCACGCGATCTTACGCTATACGTACTATGTAGTACACTTGTGATGTGATCGCGTCTTACGCGGACTCCGCTACGGAAAGGATCGCACTCGGTGAACGGGTTAAGAGATTTGAAGCGATCGCGCAGCCCGCGCGGAGAAAGCTCGAAATCATAAAGGCTGCCGTTTCACTTGAGGACCTAAGAGTGCCTCCGGGCAATCGTTTGGAAGCCTTGGCGGGCGACCGAAAGGGACAGCGCAGCATTAGGATCAACGATCAATATCGAATCTGTTTCATCTGGAGGAATACTTACGCACATGAACTTGAAATCGTCGACTACCACTCATAGCACCAAGAAATCTCAACTGCTCAGCCTTATCACGCCCGGCGAAATCCTCCTGGAAGAATTCATGAAGCCCCTAAACCTGACCGCAAACGCGTTGGCTCTCGATCTTCGCGTCCCCGCGAATCGCATCCAGGCAATCGTGAACGGTCAGCGCGGCATAACCGCCGACACCGCGCTCCGGCTCTCGCAATACTTCGGCAATTCCGCTGAATTTTGGCTCAACCTTCAACAGAACTTCGAATTAGAAAAAGCCAGGCGAGAATCTTTGCCGGAAATCCGACTGAAAGTCATCCGCCGCCCACCTTCGCGCCCGGCAACCGAATCGCGCAAGTCGCAGAAGCGCTCGGTTCGCTAACGCCGATCACACATCTCGCAAAAAAATAGAAAATACTTTTATCTCCAATCCCTCCATAGGCTTACAGCTCACTTCTCTCACTCACTTTCCCCTCCATAGTTCGTTTTAGGGGGTGGCCATGCTAATTTTCAATCAGAAAGCTCGTCCGCGATTGTGATTCGCGCGGCGGGCTTTTTCTTTTCCCAAAAGGAGTAACTGAAACATGTCTAACCGTGCCACCCGCCGCGCCGCCGAGCGCCTCGCCAACAAAACGGCCGCCCCAACCGCCGCCAACAACATCTCCGAAGCCCAACTCAACGCCAACCGCGCCAACGCCCAATCGAGCACGGGACCCACGTCCCCAACCGGTAAGGCAACCTCATCCCTGAACGCCGTCAAAACCGGTCTCACCGGCCGCACTGTTCTTCTCCCCGGCGACGACGCCATCATCTATCAGCAACACCTCCACCGCTACTTCACCCAATTCGCGCCCGCTACCGATCAGGAAAAAGCTCTCGTCCAAACCATCGCCGATACCGAATGGCGGCTTCTCCGCATCGCGCCTCTCGAAGCCGGCATCTACGCCATCGGCCAACTAGAACTCGCCGACCGATTCCCCGATGAACGCAACCCCATCAACCGTCAAGCTCTCATTTAAGCCCAAATTTTCTGCACCTACCGCAAAGACCTCTGCAATCTCGCCCTCCAGGAACGCCGCCTCCGCAATCATCGCCAAGCCGACATCGCCGAACTTCAAACGCTCCAGCAAGAACGCATTGAAAAAGCGCAGTGCGAAGCCAAGACGAACGGCGTCAAGCCCGCTCCAAATGGCTTCGTTTTTTCAACTGACAAACCAACTACCGCTCCGCTCTCACCCGATACGCCTAACCCACCCGCGGATGTGACCGAACCGTCCTTCCCGCAACAAGAACGAGAGGAGACCCAAGCCGCATAACGAAGAAACAGCGAACTGCGCGCCTCTACCAATCTTTGCTTAACAATCGACGAAACCCGAGTGTGCCCTTTTTTCTCCTACTATCAATCACCATGTTTTTTCCGTTAAAACCCCGTGAATTCTACGTGTCCCCCTTGCCTTGTCGTCAGGAATGCCGTAACCTTCACCTTCAGACACAGGAGAACTAAAATGAATAGCACCGCCGCCGCCATGCATCACGAAAACATCCGAACCGGAACTACGCCCGAAGAACTGAAGCACGCATTCCTTGACAGTCTGACCTATGACCAGGCCCGTCGCCCGGAACGCGCCACCACGCTCGATTACTATTTGGCCGTAGCTTCCGCAGTCCGCGATCGTCTCACGGAACGCTGGGTGGAAACGATCAAAACCTACACCAAGCAAGACGTGCGCATTGTTTGCTATTTTTCGGCGGAATACCTCCTCGGCCCTCACCTCGGCAACAATTTATTGAACTTGGGCATCACTTCCGCTGCCACGCAGGCAATACATCTGCTTGGCCAAAAACCGCAAGCGATCATAGATACCGAGCAAGAGCCAGGACTCGGCAATGGTGGCCTCGGCCGCCTCGCAGCCTGCTACATGGATTCGCTTGCAACTCTTGAAATCCCCGCCATCGGTTTCGGCATCCGCTACGAATTCGGTATCTTCGATCAGATCATCCGTGATGGCTGGCAAGTAGAAGTCACAGATAAGTGGCTTCAATGGGGCAATCCTTGGGAGATCGCACGTCCCGAGGGTGCGCTTCATGTCAATTTCGGCGGCCACACCGAACCCTATACGGATGACCATGGCAACTACCGCGTTCGCTGGATTCCTCGCTTCGTTGTCCAAGCCGTTCCCTACGACACCCCAATCCTCGGCTATCGCACCAATACCGTCAACACCTTGCGACTCTGGAAAGCCGAAGCTGTAGACTCGTTCGATTTCCGCGCATTCAACTCTGCCGATTACTTCGGCGCCGTTCACGACAAGATGGAATCAGAAAATATTTCCAAAGTTCTCTACCCGAACGACGAATACCTAAAAGGCAAGGAACTGCGCCTGGAACAACAGTTTTTCTTCGTCTCCGCATCTCTCCAAAATTTGATCGACATTCATATCCGAACGGGCCGGCCACTCACTGAGTTTCACGCCAAGTGGGCCATTCAAATGAATGACACCCACCCATCCATTTCCGTGGCGGAGTTGATGCGCCTGCTTGTCGATGAACACGGCCTCCCATGGGATGCCGCTTGGCACACCACCCAAAACGCTCTCGCTTTCACCAACCACACAATCCTCCCGGAAGCGCTGGAAAAATGGGGCCTTTCTTTATTCCGCGATCTCCTGCCCCGCCATCTTGAAATCATCTTTGAAATCAACCGTCGCTTTCTCGATGAGGTGAAAGCCAAATTCCCCGGCGATGCAGATCGAGTGCGCCGCATGTCTCTCATTGATGAATCCGGCGAACGCTACGTCCGCATGGCGAATCTTGCCTCTCTCGGAAGTCACGCCATCAATGGCGTCGCCGAGTTGCACACAAAACTCCTCGAGGAATATGTCCTACACGATTTCTACGAAATGTATCCCGAGCGTTTTAGTAACAAAACCAACGGCGTAACCCCCCGCCGCTGGCTCGCGCTCGCGAATCCTGGCTTAGCTAGTCTCATTACTCGCAAAATTGGCGATGGCTGGATCTCCAATCTCGACCAGCTGCGGACACTGGAAAATCACATCAACGACCCCGGCTTTCTTGACGAATGGCGCACCACACAGCACGCCGTCAAACAGCAGCTGGTCGATTACATCGCCCAAAAAACCGGAACGGTCGTCGACCCTGCCTCCATGTTCGACACCATGGTCAAGCGCATTCACGAATACAAACGTCAACATCTTAAGGTTCTGCACATCGTCACTCTCTACAACCGCATCAAGCACAATCCGTCAAATCACATTGTTCCCCGCACCTTCCTCTTCGGTGGCAAAGCGGCTCCTGGCTATTTCATGGCCAAGCTCATCATTAAGCTCATCAACTCTGTCGCGGAGGTCGTAAACACCGATGCCGATGTCGGCGGCCGCCTCCGAGTCGCGTTCCTGCCCGACTACAACGTCACCTTCGGTCAGCGCGTCTACCCCGCCGCCGATCTCTCCGAACAAATCTCCCTCGCCGGCAAAGAGGCCTCCGGCACCGGCAATATGAAGTTCTCCATGAACGGCGCTCTCACAGTCGGAACTCTCGACGGCGCCAATATCGAAATTCGCCAAGCGGTCGGCCCCGAAAACTTCTTCTTATTCGGCCTCACCACCGAACAAGTCTATGCCGCCAACGCCGCCGGCTACAATCCGAGCTCCTATTACCACGCCAACCCCGACTTAAAAGAGACCATTGACGAGCTCGCCTCCGGCCGTTTCTCCCGAGGCGATCAATCACTCTTCAAGCCTCTCCTCGACTCTCTACTCTCGCAAGATCCATACATGCTCTTAGCCGACTACCAGTCCTACATCGAATGCCAGGATCGCATCGATCAAGCCTACATGGATATCGATCATTGGACGCGCATGTCCATCCTGAACACCTCCCACATGGGCAAGTTCTCCTCCGACCGCGCAGTGCGCGAATACTGCGATGAAATCTGGCACGTCAAGCCAGTCGAAGTCCACCTATCCGAATCCGCCTAAGGGTCCCTTCCTCCCAACACATAAGTGAGACCAACGCCGAAACCGAGCCGGGAGCGTCAGCGACCTATCCCTAAAACAAACTCATCTGCCCCTTCGCCGGCTTCCGTCGTTCTCTCCGATCGTCCATCACCGTTCTCCCATCCAACCCGGCCGATATCTCCCGCTCATGCTCCAACACCCGCTCGAAATCGGCTTTGGGTTCGAAGCGTTGCTCTACACCACGCACCAGCTTGTCCAATCGTTTAAACCCATCCACCTTCTCCGTGTGCCCCAGTTTCGCCGCATCCAATGCACGCCGCAGCACTCCCAAAGATTCGTCATAGGTCTTCAGGGGAACTGGAAACGGATGTCCATCTTTCCCTCCCAGCGCAAACGAAAACCGCGCTGGATCGGAGAACCGGCTCGGCGCGCCGTGCACCACCTCCGCCACCATCGCCAGTGTCTGTAATGTCCGCGGTCCCAGATTCTCCACTAACAGCAACTCCGCAAACTCCCGCAACTGCCTCTCATAACTCACCGCCAGCACCGCGCCCAGCCGCTTCAAATCCACGTCGCGCATCCGCACCTCATGGTGCTTCGGCATCACCAAGTGCCGCACCTCCCGCAACGTCACCTCCGGCGTTTGCCCGGCAATCGTCAATAGCGCCTGTTGAGCATCGCCTGCCCGCCGGTCCACTAGATTCAAAATCTCGCCCTCATTCTCGCCCACAATCCCCGTATGCGGTTCGCACACAAAATCCTTCACTGCTGCCGAATGCCAGTGGTATCTCCGCGCCAGGCCGCTAGCATCATTCATCCCTTGCTGCACCACCGCCCAATCGCCTGCCGCCGACACCACAAACGAATGCAGATAGATCTGAAATCCATCCCCAATCGCGTTGTTGTCCACCTTCGCCGTCAAGCGGCTCGCCCGCACCAGTTCGCCGCCATTCAAGCTCTGCCGGTCCGCCACCGCCAGCAGCTCCTCTGGCGTCTTCCGAGACTGCCTCCCACGCCCACCGCAAAAGTAAATCCCCAACTCCTCCGCCCGCGGATTCACGCCGCGCTTCAACGCACCCAGCACCGAGGTCGTGATACCCGAAGAGTGCCAGTCCATCCCCATCACTGCGCCCAATGCCTGAAACCAAAACGGGTCGCTTAATCGCGAAAGAAACTCTTTTGTGCCGTACTGCTGAATGACCGCTTCCGTAATCGCCGTGCCCAGCTTCTCCATCCGCGCAGCCAGCCAAGGCGGCACGCGCCCGCCATGCAACGGCAAATCGGCAAATCCCGAACGCTTCATATGCCATTATGTGCTCAAGTTGCAAACTAAGAAATCCACCACACTCTTCCTCATCGGCGTCTTCAAACTTCTGAAGGGATTCGCCCTCCTCGCTGTGGCTATAGGTGCTCTCAGGTTTCTTCATCGTGACGTCGCCCACACCCTCGAACACTGGATCAACGTCCTCCGTATCGACCCTGAGAATCATTACGTGCACCGCGTCCTCGCCCGCGCCCTCAACGTCAACCCGCGCCAACTTAAGGCCCTCAGCGTGGGAACCTTTATCTATTCGGCCATCTTTCTTACCGAAGGCACCGGCCTGCTGCTGCGCAAACGCTGGGCCGAATACTTCACCATCATCAGCACCGGCGCTCTCATCCCGCTTGAAGTCTACGAACTCGCCAAACATGTCACACCCATCAAAATCCTTGTGCTGATCGTCAACGTCGCCATCGTGGTTTACTTGGTCATGAGTGTTCGCCGTAACCGTACTTGACACGAATGACCGCCGCTACTAATCTGAGAACATGAACGTCGACCTTACGCCGGAACAGGAAGCACAGCTTTCGCAAATCGCCGCACACAGAGGCAAAGACGCCAATCAACTGTTGAAGGATGCCGCTTTGCGCCTGCTCGAAAACGATGCACGCTTTCGTGCAGGCCTACAAAGGGGCATCGCCGCTGCCAACCGAGGCGATTTTGTCGACGAGGAAGAAATGGAAGCCCGCATCGAGCGGATTCTAAACTCCTGATGCGAATCCGCTGGACTACTCCCGCCGCGGAAGACTTAGAACACCTTCACAAATACTTGGTATGTGACTTCCCATATTTCGAGCCTCGACCAAGCAAAGGTGGGGACTGCCAGAGCGCCCGGAATCAGCCCCGATACAAAGCCACCCCCCCAACTATCGCGTGCTGGCTGTCCCCATCTTTGCGTTGCTCGTTGCCTCATCGCTCCGGGGTTCTCATGCTCCGCCTCTCTCTTTTCATCCTCCTGACCGCCTCCCTATCCGCCCAAAGCCCCGCCGACCTCATCCTCCACAACGGCAAAATCGTCACCCTCGATCCTTCTCAACCCGAGGTCCACGCAATCGCCATCCGCAACGGCCTAATCATCGCTGTCGGTCCTGGCGCCGATAGCCCGCGCTTCAAAGGCCCCACCACTCGCGTCATTGATCTCAACAACAAGCTCGCCATCCCCGGTTTCATCGAAGGCCACGGCCATTTCATGGGCGTCGGCGAAGCCCAGATGAACCTCAACCTCCGTACCGCGCGCAATTGGGATGACATCGTCGCCATGGTCGCCGCCGCCGCTAAAACCGCCAAGCCCGGCACTTGGATCATGGGCCGGGGCTTCCATCAATCCAAGTGGGATAGAGTTCCAGAGCCTAACGTCCAAGGCTTTCCCGTGCACGCCTCGCTCAGCAAAGTCTCCCCCAACAACCCCGTTTGGCTCACTCACGCCAGCGGCCACGCGTCTATGGTCAACGCCGCCGCCCTGAAAGCCGCCGAGATCACCGCAGCCACTCCCAATCCACCTGGCGGCGAAATCCTCAAAGACGCTAACGGCCAACCCACTGGTCTCCTCAACGAACGCGCCCAAGGTCTCTTGCGCCCCGCCTATGACGCCTATCTCTCCAAGCGCTCCGCCGCTGAAATCGAGTCCGACAACCGCCACAAAGTCGAACTAGCCGCCCACGAATGCATCTCCAACGGCATCACTACTTTCGAAGACGCCGGCTCTCCCTTCGACACTGTCGATCTCATCAAGCGCGTCGCCTCCGAAGGCAAGCTTGACCTTCGCATGTGGATGATGCTCAACGAATCCAATGACAAGCTCCAAACCAGCATCCAGCGCTACCGTTTGCAAGATATCGCCAATCACCACCTCACAGTCCGCGCTATCAAGCGCATTGCCGACGGCGCTCTCGGCTCCCGCGGCGCTTGGATGCTTGAGCCTTACTCCGATCTCCCGTCCAGCAGCGGCATCAACACCGAAAAAATGGAGACCATCCGCCAGACCGCCGAAATCGCCATCGCCAACGGCTTTCAACTCTGCGTTCACGCCATCGGTGATCGCACCAATCGCGAAGTCCTAAACATCTACGAAGAAACCTTCCACGCCCACCCCGACAAGCACGACCTTCGTTGGCGTATCGAACATGCCCAACATCTCGATCCCGCCGACATTCCCCGTTTTGGCAAACTCGGCGTCATTGCCGCCATGCAGGGTATTCACTGCACCTCCGATGCACCGTTCGTGATCCTCCGCCTGGGCGAAAAACGCGCGGAAGCCGGTGCTTACGCCTGGCGCAGCTTGCTCGATTCCGGCGCAGTCGTCGGCAACGGCACCGACGCTCCTGTCGAAGAAGTCAATCCCATCGCCTGCTTCTACGCTTCCGTCACTCGCCGCACCAAAGACGGTTCGCAGTTCTATCCCAAACAATGCATGACTCGCTTTGAGGCGCTCAAATCTTACACCCTCAGCAACGCCTTCGCCGCTTTTGAAGAAGATCAGAAAGGTTCCCTCGTCGCCGGCAAACTGGCCGATATCACCGTCCTCTCGCGCGACATCTTAACCGTTCCCGAAGATCAAATTGCCGATACGCGCATCGTCTACACCATCATTGGCGGCAAAGTCGTTTATCAAAACCAGCCGCAGTAACACCGCAAGCCTCGTCGTTTCAATCACCGGATGCTGCGAGTGCAAGTTGTCTCGCGACGGTACCTATCAGCGGACCTCGATCACAATTGAGCCCAAGCGTGCGCTGCTGGCGTACTCGCGATGCGCTTGTTGGATCTCGTCAAGCTTGAAAGCGGCCTTGATCGGTACAGAGATTTTCCCGTCTTTAAGCCATTGGAAGAGTCGCTCCAGGTCTGGCGCAAAGTTCTTTGAACGGCGGTTCACACCGAAGAAAGTCGCTCGTCTCCCAGACCAGAAGAGCAGGTTCTTCGAGAACAGTTTGAGGGCCGACGGAATCACGGGTCGCTCACGGGTTCTGGTCCACGCCGGCAAGTTCATGCCATATCCCACCAGAACTCCTCCTTTCTTTAGGACCGAGTACGACTCATCAAAGCTCTCGAAGCCAAGCGGGTCGAAGACTGCGTCCACGCCGCCCAGATCCTGCATGGCGGCAATCCACTTCTTTGTCGAGTAATCGAAGGGAACCGCTCCAAGTTGACGCACTTCGTCTTGTTTCTTCAACGAGGCCGTGCCAAAGACTTGAGATCCCTCTAGCTGTCCGAGGCGCGAGAGTGCCCCTCCCACGGCCCCGCTTAACGCGTGAACGAAGATCTTCTGACCCGGTCTGACGTGAGCAACGCGGTGCAGCATCTGATACGCCGTAACCCAATCGAGGATCAGCGCGACCGCAGCCTTTCCGTCAACTCCATCAGGTACGCGTACCAGATATTTTTCCGGGAGGTTGATCAGTTCCGCCTGACCCTCATACTTCGAAAGACATGCGACGCGATCACCGATCTTGAACTTTGAGCACCCTTTACCGTTGACACACACCTTGCCGATGACGCTATATCCGGGAGTCAGGGGCGGCTTCTTCTGCAATGGATAGGTGCCGCGACGCATATTGACGTCAGAGCCAGAGACGATGGTGTAATCCACCGCAAGTTGCACTTCCCCGGTAGTCGGCTCAGGCAAATCACTTTCGACGATAGCAAGTTTGCTCTCGTCGCCATACGCCGTAATGACGACCTTCTTAATCCTGGTCACGAGCTCACCTCGATGTATTCTCCCACCGCCGTGCGAAAAGCATATTGCCGTGAACAACGGGGGATGATTGTCTCCAATTGTTTTCTGAATGCCGGGCCACGTTCATTCGTAACGATATCCCGTTCTCAGCTGACTCTTCTTGCCGTCAGTTGTCCGTAAAACGTGCAGACCACTGACATAACGACGCTTGCCACATAATCGGGACTACTTCCAAGTATTTCCAGGAAACGTCGCAATGGCGCGCGAGGTGTCGCAGTTCCGCCACGTTAGCTGGTTGCGCCGCGCGCGCGCTTCACCACCCTCCCCGGCTTCGCTCCCGTGTGCTGGCCGTTATGAATCACTTCCGTGCCATTCACAAAGACCTCTGACACGCCTGTCGTCAGCTGCCTGGGCTTCTCAAAAGTCGCATGATCCTGTATCGTCGCAGGATTGAAAACCGTAACATCGGCAAAGTAACCGGGCTTGAGCTTCCCACGGCGTTCAATTCCTATATTCGACGCAGGGAGCGACGTCATCTTTCTGACCGCTTCCGCCACGCTGAGCAATTTCTCATCGCGGACATAACGGGCGTAGACGCGCGCAAAATTGCCGAAGGTACGTGGGTGGGTGCTCGATTTAAGAAAGACTCCATCCACTCCTTCAGCATCAGCGTCCGCGGCAAAGCTAACCCACGGCAGGACGATCTGCTTTCTTATATTGTCTTCGCTCATCAGGAAGTAGACCGTCTCGACTCGCGAGTCGTCTTCAATCACTAAATCCATAGCAGTGTCCTCGGGCGAGGTGTGGCGCATACGTGCCACCTCCCCCAGTGTTTTGCCGGTAAGCGGCTTTAGCTTTTCGCTCTTGAACCCGACCAAGAGAATTTTGTCGGGAGACTCAGCGGACGCGAACAGATCGTCGTAGGTGGTGCCTGCGGCCATCTCCGCTTTGACGCGCTTGCGAATCGCTGGATCTTGCAGCCGTTTGCGCCATTCCTCGAGCCCTCCTGCCTGCACCCAGGGTGGCATCGCGCCATCAAGGCCCGTTTCTCCGGCGGGGTATGTATACATATCCGCAGTGATCGTCAGCCCTTCCCCACGCGCCTCCTCGATCTGATGAATCACTTCCGGCTCGTTGGGCCAATTCTTCACTCCCGAGATTTTTAGATGATAAATCTCAGCGGGAATTTGCGCAGTGCGGGCGATCGTTAGTAATTCATTGATCGCTTCCTTTTCATGGTCTCCTTCGCTACGCATATGGGAGATGTAAATGCCTTTGTACTTCGCCGCCACCCGCGCAAGGGCGATCAGTTCGTCTGTTCGAGCATAGTTCCCGGGTGCGTAGATCAGAGCCGAAGCAACTCCCAAAGCCCCCTCTTGCATAGCCTTCTCGGTGAGCATGCACATTTGATCGAGTTCCGCTGCAGTCGGCGCGCGATTGGCGCGGCCTAAAACGTAAACCCGCGGAGTGGCGGCACCGATGAACGATGCAACATTGGGCGAAATGCCATGCTTTACGAGTGCATCCAAGCCCTCGGCGAGCGTATGCCACGTGACGGGGTATTTGACATCCGCCTGCATCTGTTGTTCCTCAGCCCGCATCGCATCATTCAGTGGCCCCATGGATTCGCCTTCGCCAAAAATTTCAAGCGTCACACCTTGAGCCAGGTCACTGAGTCCGCGGCCATCGGCAAAAAGACCCGTTTCACCCGACATCATGTTGATAAAACCCGGCGCGATCACTTGACCGTGAACATCGATGTCAATTCGGCCAAGATCGGCGCTGACATCACCTGTCCTTGCGATAGTGTCACCATTGATAGCAACACCGCCCACCGCACACGGTGAACCGGAGCCGTCGCAGAGTTGGCCGTTTCGCAAGACGACATCGAATTGGGGTGCTCTGGCACACGAAGTGAGCGCAAGGGCGACAAGAGAAATCAAAGTGTAAAAGCGCATTGTTCGATTCTAGTGGAAGCTCTCATTCGAGTTCCATTTCACTGAGTCTTGCGCCGCCATTATCACTCGCGAAACGCCGGTCGAGCAGATTCCCGGCGAGAAATCCCCAAGCATTGAAGAATCCCGGATGCGTCTTTTGTGACCGCCAAGCGTAAGGCAAACTACACTTCGTCAACCATTGCGCCGCTGATCCCACGCCAGCGGATGAATACCTCTGATTTTCCTAGCCCTTTTTGCGAGGGCTTTGAAAGTCTAGCACTTCGGTGTGTAGCCCGACTTATCAGCGGAGTGGATTCCGATCGCTATGGGCCTTTATCGGTACGAATCCACCGGAGCCCTCATTGCCCTTGTCCGAGTGGCGCGTTTATCCGGCCAATCTCTGCCCGATCCATTGTGGTGAGCAGCGAGTCAGTCAGACCAGACACGACCATTCTGCACAGTAGAGGTGGGGACTGCAAGAAGTTTTTGTGGGAACCTGAGCAGCAACCTCGGGAGCCCGCCCAGACAGGGCTTCGAGGGCTCTCTCTAGTAAGACAGGACGAACGAAAGAAGTAGTGAAGGCCTATCCATCGGTTGCTGACTGCTTCGTCCCATCAAAGTACGTCAATAAGGATTGGCCGGTTTAAAAGCGTCATACGCCCCACGGGCGAGAGTTTAAACGACTGTGGTTACACTTCTGGCACTAGTTGGAGCTATCTTCAGGCAATCGCTTTAGCGGCGATTGGGGAGCCCGACTTTGGCGAGGAAGCGGTCGGTGGCTTCGTCGCCGAACTCCACCCGGAGGTTCGGCACGTTGTCGCCTATGGCATCCGCAGACTCAAGTAGCTTCCGTCTAGTTAACCGGATTCGTAATGGTGCCTTTCGCTCGTGGAGCCGCCGATAATGGCGACGCGTCCCCTCGGCGGAGCTGTAGAACCTTCGTGTTTGCCAAGCGACGAGGTCAGCGGCTTGAAGCGGCAGTAGCATTTTGTCGTCGCCGAATCCTATACGCCCAATCTGCCATGTCGGATTCGACCTCTTGAACGTTGCGAACTTTCGGAGCGCGTTCGCGCGAAGGTTGTCCTGTCTATCGAGCTGGAAGTCTACTGGGTCGGTCACTCCTATGTGATGGTACATGCGAGTGAAGGCAGAAACCATCGCAAGGAAGGTAATGAAATAGGGGCTATCATCGGATCGGTGCTGAACTGGCTGGAGTATCTGTCGGTAGTCGTCCTCCCGAATCACCACTGCATTCTCGAAAAGATCGTGGCCAACAATGATGTCAATGAGAGTGTCAACTTTTGCGTCGCTTTGTGACCGATCAAATCCTTCGAACTGACCTCTTAGCTGCTGGGCTTCGTTCATCTTGAAGTATTCGATCTTCGGCTGCGTATTGAGGGCGTTGTACCAGTGATAGGTGAAACTTTCCCAGGTTCGCAGTTCAGCTGAGAATCCGGCAAGCACGAAATGGGATGAGTCGCCGCCGCTCCCGCTGTCGTCTATTACCGCGATGGGCATATGCCATCGTATCAATTTGAAAGGCCGTTAGAACTTGCGGTTTATCGAAATGCTTGAGCTTTGCACCCGCCTGCGTTGGACCCGTATGCAGTGATTTGTCAGGGGCTTGTTCCGAGTAGCGTGTAACCCAGGCGCTATTCGCTTTCCGCTCGCCAAGGTCGGTAAACACTGGGTGACTACTTGCGGTAAGCGTTGAATGAAGTGGCAACCGGCCGCGCAGCGGCAAAATCAGAACCACGCTCCTAGAGGTTTAGGGAATCGGGGCGGGTCTTTAATCCCTCCGTGATCCGAATCGGAAATTCTCCATGTATGGTTCGTAATAACTTTGGTGATCGGGGTCGAAGTGGTCGCTTGCAAAGTCTGCGCGAACGATGCGAAGGTCCCAATCCACCATTTGCAAAATATCGTCCGTTAGCTCAAGTTTGTCTTCAGGATCACGGATGCGCCAATCGACATGGGCCGTGAACTGCAACTTTCTCATTAGCTCATAACCGTACGCTTCAGTGTTTTTGTCATCTCCGACGAGTTTGTCGACAAAAACAAGATAGTTTGAATTCTTGTCATCGAGATAGATAGCGCGGGGCCGCAAGCTGTCGACCCCGGCGTCACAAGCAACCTGTTCGAGGGCTTGTACTATCTGCTCCACTTCAGCGAGTGGTCTAAAAAGGTGAGCATCTCGGCATGCCAGATAGAAGAAGTAACCCTTAAAGAATGCAGCCCATAGGGATGGAGTTGCCGAGGCAAATATGGTCCACTCTAACGACCTTGCGGTCTTCGGCAAGAAAATCTGGACAAGAGTCAGTGTTGGGAAGGTCCGAAGCCTCTTCTCAATTTCGATCGCGTCCCAAATAGCAGTTGCAAGGCGGCCGCTCGATCGAAGTTCTTGGAGTCGATTGACAACGGACGAGCTTGGATGGGTGGAACAGACCAGCAGAAAGCCTTCGGCGTTGACGGCCGCACAATCGTCAATTATGCTACTCACGGCTTCCATTCCAACCGATTTTCCTGAATTCGCAAAATGTTTGCAAGACACAAGCCATCGACGTTCAAATTGACTAAATGGCCCAATAGCCCTTTCTGTCAGAACCAGGTCCCTTCGATTATCGGGCCCGACGCCAGTCCAATGCACTTCAAAACCGGACTTCAAGAGAAGCTCGCGAATTAGTTGCTCAAATCTTATTCCATCGACTGGAAGTTCCGAAAAATCAAACACTGGTATTGCCGTAGTCCTTGGCAGGTATGATCCTGACCAGACTGAGCCTTCCGAACGCCGTTCCGAGCTGAATGGCTCCTGACTAGATGTGCCCTCGCTTGCGCCCCGATCGCGTGGGAATTTGAACGCATCCGCGACGTCTGAAGATTGGGCACTCCTCTTTGCTCGCCCTTCCAGTGTTGGGCGTGGTGGCGGCGGGCAATAACTCAAGCTGTTCTCGCCCGATAGAACGGCCCTTTGATAATCATCGGTGCCAAGGTATTCACAGACACTCACTATCCAATCTGCGATGCATTCAACATCATCCGAGCTGCTGCTAACGTTACTTGCAAACGTGAAATATGGCTCGCCGTCCTCCCAAGCTATGCCAACTAAATAATTACCATCACTCCGGATATCTACGTTGTAGATCGATAGTCCTGATGTGGGACCTAGTTCGTCCCCTCCCGGTCTACCTTCGTTCGCGACGCCTTCGATTCCGCGTCTTTCGAGCTCAAGAGCCACGGCGTCTATTACAGCTTGCTGCATTAATCCTCGGTGCAACGATTCTTTTGTATCGACCGGTATTTGACATCATCTTTCAGTGGCTGCCGTCTGGTACGTAAGGCACAAACCATAAATCTCTCGGCCATTTCAGGATAGACTGCGCCTAACGGCGCAGGGTTTATTAACCAACTGAACCCTGGGGTGAGCGTTTTCGTACCGATATGCCGGCTAGCATCCGCCGATTCTTTGGCCGCCACTTGTCCGTAAACGCAACACCTTTCGGCGGGCTTTACCGGTTCTGTCCTGATTGTTTGAATGTATAAGTCGGGAGGAGCGCATGGTGTAAAAGAAAGCTGAACTCAGCGGAAAGCTGATTCAGAAGACACCAAGGAGGCTCCTCTAAAGGACATTATGTATTACATCGGCTTAGATGTTCACAAGAAGACAATCAGCTATTGCGTAAAGGACGCGAGTGGTCAGGTGAAGACTGAAGGGACGGTTAACGCCACACGGACGGATCTGGATTTGTGGATGAAGACTCTGCCGCAGCCGTGGGCGGCCGCCATGGAAGCGACCATATTCACAGGATGGATTTATGACCATCTGCAGCCGCACGCTACGCAACTGAAAGTTGCGCATCCGGTGATGCTGCGCGCCATAGCAGCGTCCAAGAAAAAGAATGACCGGATCGACGCCGGCAAGATCGCCGATTGCCTGCGTTGCGACCTCTTACCGGAGTGTCATATGGTCTCGACCGAGATCCGCGATCGCCGTCGCACGCTGCGTTACCGGCATTTATTAGTGCGGCAGTTGGTGCAGATGAAGAATAGAGTGTCCGGACTGTTGCTGGAGACTGGTGTGAGCCACAACAAACAACGGCTTCACAAAGTAGGCTATTTCGGTGAACTACTGACAACCAACCAAGAAGTGAAGCAGAATATTCGGCCGCTGCTGGAACTGAGCCGGGAAACGATCGTACGCTTGCAAAAAATGGATTACGCGTTGGTAAGTTCCTTGCAGCGAGATCCTCTGCTGGCAAAACGGATCAAGCACCTGCAAACCATTCCTGGAGTGGGTCCCATCACGGCATTGACTTGGGCTCTGGAGATCGGCGAAGTGGAGCGCTTCCATTCCGTCAAACAAGCCATTAGCTACTGCGGGTTGTGCGGCGACGAGAAGAGTTCCGGCGAGAGCGTTAAGCGCACACCGATTTCAAAACAACGGAATAAACATATTCAGAGCGTACTGGTGGAAGCGGCGAAGTTGGCACCGCGCCACTCTCCGGAACTGGCGCTCGTTTACGAAAAGGAAAAACAAAAAGGTAATGCGAATCGTGCGACCCCTGGCGGTCGCGCGCAAGCTCGTAGCTTACCTGTTGGCCGTGGACCGGCGCCAGCAGGACTTCGTGCTGCCAGAGAACAAGAAAACAGCAGCCTAAACCGCTGCTGCCAAAAAAAACGAAATTACACGGCCCGCAGACTGCCAGGTCTTGCTAGTGGCCGACTGGGCGAAGGAGAGAAATCTCTGAAGGCCTTCTTCGGATTGTTTCGAGACTGGCAGTGAACACAAACTCAATCTTCTGTAACAGCTCTCAAAAGCTGGAGGCAGCAAATGGATGTCTGGTTCTGCGAACAGCAGGAATCATCGCCGAGAGGCACAAACTGCGAGCTTGGAAATTTTGCCATCATGCGTCTTGCGCGCTCTCCGATGCGCGCCAGGAGAATCGTTTTTTCTCTTGACATCGACTTATCATGGATGTCGGCGGTGCTCACCTTTCGGAAGAGC
Organism: Bryobacterales bacterium; assembly: GCA_003167495.1. GTDB lineage: Bacteria > Acidobacteriota > Terriglobia > Bryobacterales > Bryobacteraceae > Bog-105. Next base: position 48,369 of record PMSX01000355.1, read on the forward strand.
CTTCCAGTTTTGATGGCCGCCGCTTGCATCCAGTCGTTGGCTGCGTTGTAAACCCAGTCCGGCACTGGGATGGTCCGAATATGGCCGCCCTTGCCGGCCAAGTCAACGATCGCCCAATGCCCTTCGCGTTGTTGCAGGTGATCGACCGTTAGTTGGGCGGCTTCATGCCGCCGAAGGCCACATGCCACAAGGATTGATAGTAAGGCGCGGTCTCGTTTGCCTTTTAGACGCTCCACGTCCGGTGCCTGCCAAAGTGACTTGGCTTGCTCGGGCGTTAACCAGTTTCCCAACCTGACCCCAAGCTTCTTAACGCCTTTGACGCGGCGGATTCCCGCTGCCAAATCGGCGCTGAGAAGACCGCAGTCCGCCGCCTCGCATGCAAGGCGGCGGACGGCACCAAGGCGCAGGTTGATGGTTCCTGGCGCAAGATGCCGCGATTCCAAGTGCATTCGGTATCGGATCACAACTGTCTTGCTGAACGATAACCGCGGCTCGGAGCAGTACCATTCCACAAATTCATCGATGGCGTGGCGATAGCCACGTTGGGCATCGCGGCACGAAAGACTGTTAATGACGGCGTTCTTCGCAACTTCCAAGTCCGGTAGTCGTAGAATCGACTTCGCAGCATGGGTGCTCTTTCTCTTAGGCTGGATTTTCTTTTTCATAACCGTGGCCTCTCACGCCACAGGTCAATCATCTAGCCGATTCGGTCCGAGTAGCGCGTGACTCGCCCAGAGCATGCGAAAGGCGGACGACAAGCCAGCGAAATGCCGGCATTCACCCACCTGAAGCTTGTGAAATGCGATTCGATGACGAAAGCTAACCGGATCCGAAAGCGGAATTGAGCACGCCCCGGAGACTGTAAACACGAGGCGGAGACTGGGCTGTGGCAAATCTTTTCGGCGAAGAGGGCTTGCGACGCGCCGAAGTCCGGCCCGTAAAGCCTAGGTGGCAACAATCTTGTTGTTAGGCTGGTGTAAGTGAGCGAGCTTTCTGGCTTTGACTGCTTTCTAAGTTATGCCTCAGAGGATCGTGCGGTCGCTGAAGCTATATACGAGAGACTGGAAGGTGCCGGCTTCCGTGTTTGGTTCGATAAAGCTAGGCTCAGTGCTGGCTTCCGGTGGCATGAAGAGATTGAACAAGCCTGTGAGAGCAGCCGCGTTATCTTGCCTATACTTTCGCCGAGTTGGAAGTTATCGCAGTGGACGCGGTACGAGACCTACGGTGCCGAGAACATAATTCCTCTCCTCGTCCGCGGCGCTTGGGACGAAGTTCTGACCCCACCGCTCGCCCGGTTGCAGGGTATCGAGCTGCGCCTTGGCGCTGCGGGCGATGAATGGGATCACCTCTTCGATGTGATTCGGCAACTAGCAGATGCTGCCCCGATGCGGAGGCACGAGCGCCTCCACAACTTGCGGTATCAAACGAAAAACAAATGTTTCGGGCGTGAAAAGGATTTGGCTGAGCTCCAGGAAAAGCTATTTAACCAGCCCACAGCGGATCTCAGCCGGTGCAATGCGCAAGCAATTTCGGCGCTGGGTGGAGTCGGCAAGACGACGCTTGCCCGGCACTACGCCGAGAAATACTGGCGATGCTACCGACAGGTGTTCTGGGCCGACTGTCGGATAGGACTTGAGCTGGAGTTTGCGGCGATTTGCTCCCTTATCCGGCCTAGTCCCGAGTTCGAAACGCTTTCGGCGCAAGAAAGAGCGATATGGGTTAAACGGGAGCTCAACCAAAGCGCGGACAGGCCACAAAGGCTTTTGATTATCGATAACGCTGAGAACGAGGAGGTGATCAGGGACTGGATTCCAACTACTGGCACCTGTCACGTGATTATCACCTCGAGATTTCGCGGGTGGTCTCCGGCAATTGGCGTGCATACCCTTGCCCCGTTGGAACCGGCGCCTGCGCGGAATATGCTGGTCTGTCGCTCGGGGAGACACGGACAAGATGAAGAGAAGGCAGCGGCCGCTCTAGCCGAGAGGTTAGGATTTTTGCCGCTGGCTCTGGAGCAGGCAGCCGCCTATGTCGCTCAGCAACCCTCGGGGTGGGGATTCGAAGAGTATCTACGCCTTTACGAGGAGAACGAACTAAAGTTCCTCCGGCGCACTGTAGCTGGGCTAACTGAATATGATGACTCCGTCTACATGACTTGGCGGACGACCGTCGAGAGGTTGCCAAACGACGCACTTGCCGTCCTGCACCTGCATAGCTTCCTGGCACCAACGCCGATTCGAGTTGACATTTTCGTTCGCGGTGCATCTTTGGTTTCCGATATTGCCCGGTCTCTGCCGCACCGAGCGGGAGGAGAAAACACCGACTCCGACTGGTCCATCGGAGAATATGAGATTCGGCAGTCGATCTCGGCTCTTGCAGACTACTCGATGGCCCGGTTAGAGGCCCCTGACTCATTCTCTGTTCACGACCTCGTGCATCTTGTCACTTGGTACGAGATGGCAGAGTCACGATTCGAGAAGCTGACCGCAATGACCCGGATATTCCTTGCGTCGCTCTCAATACCATCGTGGGAATCTCAGAATCGACAGCTGTGGAGTGAACTTCTGCCGCACGCTGATAGGCTCAATGAATCGGCCCGAAAGCTTAAGGCAATACCTAATCCGGAGTTGCTGTGGCTATCATGTCAAGCCCGCATCTACCAGGGAGATCACCGAGGTGCAATCCCACTTCTTGCGGAGCTGTCAAATCTCGCAGAGAGTGGGCTCGTTGGAGATTTCAGCTTTGCGGCAAGCGTGCAGCACAACCTTGCATTCTGTCTCCTCCAGGCCGGTGAGCATAAGCAGGCGGAAGCTCTGCTACGTCCAATAGTCGAGCGTTCATTAGCAACCTTGGGGCTCCAACATCCGGATACACTCACGAGCATGAACACCCTAGGAGAAGTACTTCGAGCGAAGGGCAGCTTTGCTGAGGGCGAAACGCTGTGCCTTAAAGTTCTTCAGATCAGGGAGCTGACACTGGGACCGGAACATCCCTCCACCCTTACCAGCGTCAGCAATCTAGCGTCCTTCAAGCTTACCCTTGGTGACTACGAAGCAGCAGAGGCTCTGTACACCAGAGTGCTTGATGTGTATGAACGCGAACAGCCCGAACACCCAGACACTCTCAAAGTTCGCAACAATGTAGCCGAGATGCGAAGGGCGCAGGGAAAACTTGAGCCTGCCGAAGACCTGTTTCGCCAAGTTGTGGACGCCCGACGCCGAGTTTTGGGTTCCGGGCATCCTGATACCCTGGCAAGCTTCGTTGGCCTTGCTGGCACCTTGGAGGACCGTGGGCGTTACCCAGAGGCGAATCAGATTTTAACGAAAACTCTTGCCGAGAGGGAGCGGTTGCTTGGCCCAGCTCATCCCGACACGGTGACAACTAAGGCACAACTCGCCATCTTGCGCTATGCCATGGGTAAGTATGAAGACGCCGACCTACTGCTGCGGGAGGCAATGGAGAATGCTAAGGCTACATTGGGCAGTTCCCACCCGACAACCGTAACAATGACAAATAGTTTAGGGCTATTTTGGCAGCGGAGGGGCGATTATCAGCAAGCGGAATTATTGTTCCGAACGGCTCTTGACCAAAATGAGAGAACCTTCGGCAAAGAAAACTTCAACACGTTCGCGAATATAAATAATCTGGCGTCGGTTCTTTGGAGCAAAGGGAGCTTAGAAGACGCCGAGGACTTGTATCGCAAGCTGCTCGCTTTATATGCCGGCAGTTTTGGACGGGAACACTTCCAAATCCCAATTGTGAAAGTGAGCTTGGGCGCAATTGTCTGTCAAAGGGGCAATTTTACTGAGGGGCTCGCCTTGTGCGCTGATGCTTTAGAATCAGCAGAAAAAATTCTTGGTCCCGATCACCCCCGAACGTTGGTGGTTGTTAACAACTTCGGCAAGATGCTTGAATCGAGTGGGGACTTAGAAAGGGCGGAAGGCATGTACCGTAGAGCAGCTGAGACTTCGAATCGGGTCTTAGGTTCGGGCCACCCAGACGCTGTAACGTTTTCTAACAATTTGGGTTGGCTACTCTACACGAAAGGTGACCATGATTCCGCTGTGCCACTGCTGAGAAATGCTTTGAGCGCGCGGGAGCTGGTGCTTAGCGCAACTCATCCTGAAACGCTAAAGAGCCTCTTGCAACTTGCTGAAGTACTAGAATCACAACATATTTACAGTGATGAAGCGAAAGACCTTCGCCTCGAGCACGCCCGGAGATCGAAACGCGAATAACACATCCGCATCACCGCACCCGTATCGCCTACCGCCTCCCCCGCCGCCCCGTGAGTTGCCCGCTGGGTGACCAGACCGGCACTCTACCACGGTGATTGAGCGAGGTGATTAGCCTTGATGAGCCCGGTTTGAGTCGGCGCGGCCCACTCGGCGCGAGCCCGGACGTTTAGACCGTCCGCGACAGTTCTTGTCAGATTGTCAGAGACACGGACGAAGCTGTCGCAATTTGGCGCCGCCGGGCGACCTTCCTCCGAGTCGCGCCAAAGCCGGGAGTTGAGTGGAATTTCCAAATCCAGTCACTTCGGCGGCATGGTGCCGCTCCGTTTTCCGGATGATCGCGGGAGTTCCGACTATCCAAACGGCCGCAACTCCTCCAGATGCCGCCGCAGATAACGCAACAAAGTGCGCCGCCGCATGGCGCCCGACTCTGCCCCGTTAAACAGCTTTGGATTTACCGAATCTACCTTTCGGTAAATCGACCGCCAACGCTTCTTCACGGCGTCGTCCGACAAGTGGACTTCCAGCGCCGCGTGTTCGTCGGAAAATTCCGAGAGCGCCAACTCAATCAACCGCTGTTCTCCATGTGAAAAGTGAAAGAGAGGAGCCGGTGGGAAGAAAAGGCTGGAGAATCGCGCAAAGGGACGGGCCAGCGCTTCCTCCGCGGTTAAGCGCATGAGGGTCGAAACCTGACCTGTCGGAAGAACAATCTGGCGATCGATATCCATCCCCTGTGCCTTCAGTTCCTCAGCATGATCCGGATGGCATACTTCTGCCCACATCGTGCTGTACGCGTAGCCCGAGTGCAAAAACAAATAGCCTTCATTGCTCGTAGCGTAAAAGTTAGCCAACTCTGGATCGGTCAAGTCGATCGCGCCTATGTTTCCCAGAAAATTCATTAAATTTAGCGTGCCTTCAGCATTTCCTTTGGCGACCTCCCTTGGTGACAAGAACGGAGTTTCTCCTCGTAGCGCCGCTCGAAAAATGAAGTTGGGCAGCGTAGAAGAAGTAGAAGCACGAGCGTTCGTGACATACTCCGCATGCACGAACGAAATCCCTCCAAACAACCGCGGCACCAGACTTGGAATAGATTCGATAATCGCAAACGACACTAGATCGTGTTCCCAAAGATCTTCTAAGAGTTCGGGCAGGTTGCGCCAGACATCCGCGTCAAACAGAGCTTCGTCAGCTTTCCAAAGCGGAGCAGCTCTCTGAATGTCTTCCCGGCAGGCGCGCCGGCAGCGGTGGTAGAGCGTGCCCATTGTTTCGCAATATGATTCAGTACAGCGGAGCTTTGAAATTTTACCCCATCTGGGTATTGAAGTTTGAGAGCGACGCCACTATTGTAATTTCTGGCAGCACAAATGGGTCGCCTGCCACACTATCTTACGAAGGTTTTTCAACGTGCGTTTCTTAGTAAAGGTTACGTTTTCGCTGCAAAAAGCAAATGCAGCCGCGAAAAACGGATTTCAAGTGATTCAAAGTATTCTTAAGCAGCAAAACCCCGAAGCGGCGTATTTCCTACCCGAGCGCGGCAATCGGACCGGGCTTTTCGTTGTGCATCTAAAGGATGCATCGGAAGTGGCCGCCATCGCTGAGCCATGGTTCATCGCCTTTGATGCGACCGTGGAAGTAACGCCGTTAATGCTTCCCGAAGATCTTGCGAAAGCCGGGCCAGTGATCGCTGAAGCGGTCAAAACATACGCATAGTCACGGCTGATTGCTTGCATTGGCCCGTTGCTTTGCCGTAAAACACGCTATCTGTCGAAGCGCTTTGCTGATTCCGGGCGGATTGTCGTTTTAAAGCGGCCAA
>PMSX01000215.1 GCA_003167495.1 Bryobacterales bacterium
GGAGCTCGTCGCCGGCTTCTGGCTTTGGCAAGTCAAGTCCCTCGAAGAGGCCATCGAGTGGGTCAAGCGTTGCCCCAACCCCCACGCCGTCGACTCCGAAATCGAAATCCGCCAGGTCTTTGAGATGGAAGACTTCGCACCCATCCTGTCTGAAGAGCAGATCCAGTACAAAATAGCGAAACGGGCTGCGCTGCCGCATCAGACCGCCAACAAATAGAGCGGTTCCACAATTCATGTGCCCTTTGCGGTCTCGTTGAAGGCGACTTTTTCTTAAGGAGAAAGCCACTTGAGAGCAGTGCTTCCGGGGTAGAGCAATTGTGGAACCGCTCTAGCCGCACTTGCATCCATGGATCGAAAACTGGTGTGATGAGTGGTGAGGGACCTATGACAAGCCGACGTGAAGTGATCAAACAGGGCATTGGGCTGATGGCCGCAACTGCCGTCCCCCGTTCGTTAGCGGCCCAGCCTGTTGTGGGGCAGGCCAAGTTCGTTGCATCCGCGGTAGACCCGATGCAGTTGGTTAACCCTCAATTTCGCGCGCCCTTGCAGTCAATGCCAGATTTATCCTCCATGGAGTGGACGACCGCAATTCTGCCACCGTTTCGAGAGGGATCGAGGGCGCTTGCCCGGCCACTGCTGCCCGCTCCGGCAGTTGTCAAACGAATGATTCCTGGACCAAAAGGCGCGCCCGAAGTCGCGCTGTATATAACGGGTGCTACAGCCGGAGCTTCCAAGCCGGCGGTGCTGCATATGCACGGCGGCGGATTTATGGCAGGATCTGCGGCCGATAGCCGGCGGGACATTCAAGAGTTGGCGGCGAATCACGATTGTGTCGCCATCACCGTGGATTACCGCCTCGCGCCCGAAACCCCGTTCCCGGGTTCGCTGGATGACAACTACACGGCCTTGCTTTGGATGTATGCCCATGCGGCGGAACTGGGGATCGACCGTAGCCGGATCGCGATCAAAGGCGAGAGCGCCGGGGGAACCCATGCCGCGGCTCTAGCCATCGCGGTGCGCGACAGAGGAGAAGTTCCGCTCTGCCTCCAGGTATTGCTTTATCCCGCGCTGGATGACCGCACAGGTTCGACTACGCCGGTACCGCCATATATCGGACATTACATTTGGACGGCTGCAGCCAATCGATTCGCCTGGACACAGCTTCTGGGTAAACCGGCTGGATCTCCGGAGCCGCAGGCTGGCTCTGTTCCGGCACGGGTCGAGAATCTTGCCGGGCTGGCGCCCGCATGGATTGGTGTGGGATCGGTCGATCTATTCGCGAACGAGGATGTGGAGTATGGACGCCGGCTCCTGCTGGCGGGTGTGCCTACAGAGCTACACCTCGTCCCTGGCGGGTTTCATGGGTTCGACCTTTTTGTGCCGCAGGCCCCGCTCTCCGTTTCCTTTACAGAAGGATGGAATACGGCTCTTGGCCGCGCTTTCGCTGCGCGGACATGACGCCCCAACCCACCCCCCACGGCGGCGACTCCAAAGGCGAAGTCGAAACCCGCCGGGTCTTTGAGATGGAAGGCTTCGCACCCATCCTGTATGAAGAGCAGATCCGGTACAAAATAGCGAAACGGGCTAAGCTGCCGTATCAGACCGCCAACAAATGGCAGCTCTTGCATTTGGAGATTGAAGCTGGTGTGATCGGTAGCAGTGTCCACTACCGATCCACATCAGGCCCTGCACCGCACCATCGAAGCCGTATGGCGCATCGAGTCGGCGCGGGTTATCGCCGGCCTCACCCGCCTCACCCGTGACGTCGGCCTCGCCGAAGACCTCGCGCAGGAAGCACTTGTCGCCGCACTCGAACAGTGGCCACGAACCGGAGTCCCCGAGAATCCCGCGGCATGGCTCACCGCAACCGCCAAACGCCGCGCCATCGATCTCTTCCGCCGCAACGCGGTCGCCGAACGCAAACACGAAGAGCTGGCCCGCGAACTCGAAGCCCTGGAACAAACCTCGCCCGACCTTACTTCCACTCTCGACAACACCATTAGCGACGACCTGCTCCGCCTCGTCTTTATCGCCTGCCATCCCATCCTTCCCACCGAGTCCCGCGCAGCCCTCACGCTCCGCCTCCTCGGCGGCCTCACCCCCTCCGAGATTGGCCGCGCCTTCCTCACCCCCGAACCCACCATCGCCCAGCGCATCGTCCGCGCCAAACGCACTCTCACCGACAAGCACATCCCCTTCGAGGTCCCGCGCGGCCCCGAGCTCGCCGCCCGCGTCTCCTCAGTCCTCGAAGTCATCTACCTCATCTTCAACGAGGGCTACTCCGCCACCACCGGCGACGACCTCATGCGCCCCACTCTCTGCGAAGACGCGCTCCGCCTCGGCCGCATCCTCGCCGAACTCACTCCCACCGAACCAGAAGTTCACGGCCTGGTCGCCCTCATGGAGATCCAGGCCTCGCGCACCCGCGCCCGCGTCACCTCCACCGGCGAACCAGTCTTACTCTTCGATCAAAACCGCACCCACTGGGATCAACTCCTCATCCATCGCGGCCTAACCGCAATCGAACGCGCTCATAAAATCAACGCCACCCGCGGCCCCTATCTCCTGCAAGCCGAGATCGCCGCCTGCCACGCCCGCGCCCGGACGCCCTCCGAAACCGACTGGCACCGCATCGTTATCCTCTATACCGAACTCGCCCAGCTCATGCGATCCCCCGTCATCGAACTCAACCGTGCCGTAGCCGTCTCCATGGCCCACGGCCCCCATGCCGGCCTCACACTCGTAGACGCGCTCGCTTCCGAACCCTCTCTTGCGCGCTATCATCTTCTCCCCAGCGTCCGCGCCGACCTCCTCTACAAACTAGGCCGCTACGCCGAAGCCCGCAGCGAGTTCGAACGCGCCGCCGCCCTTACCCGCAATACCCGCGAACGCGACCTCCTCCTCACCCGCGCCGCATCCTGCGAGACTGACCCAACTAACGCTTAGGAAAAATAACAAACGGCTCATCCCGCAGAAATATCGGCCGATTTCCCGTAGCCGCAAACGGCAACTCCCACACTGGAGACCTTTCGGCGATGGCGCGATGAGGCAGTGGGCAACGCAAAAATGGGACAGGGCTAAACTGGCGAATAGCTATGCTCGATAGCATCCGGCAGGATCTCCGTTACGCCTTCCGCGGCCTGTGCGGCAGCCCATTGTTCGCGGGTGCCGCGGTGCTCACGCTATCACTGGGGATCGGCGCGAACACTGCGATCTTCAGCGCCATTGATGAGACGCTATTCCGGCCTCTCGATTTCCCTCAGCCTGAACAACTGGCGGACGTTTTCGCATTCAACAAATCGACGCAGACCTTTCTGTCCAGTTCCTATCCCGATTACGAAGACTTGCGCGCACGAACGCAGACGTTTCAGCAGATCTCGGCATTTGTGCGAATGCCATTGAACGTGGCATGGAGGAGGCGAAACGGGCGTTTGCCGGTTGAAGCGGTATCCGGCAATTTCTTTTCGATGTTGGAGTTGCCTCCGGCAGGGGGGCGGTCGTTCCGCGACGGTGATGATTCGGCTGCTAACGGCCGGGTTGCGATGATCTCTGAAGAGATTGCGGACGACAGCTCCATCGGCGCAAAGATTCTCATTGAGGATGAGCCGTTCATTATTATAGGGATTGTCCCAAAGCATTACCACGGGACGAACCTCAACTGGGGCGACCCGCCGCAGGTATGGATTCCCTTGCAAGCGACGGCGAGTATCCTGCCGCGATTCCGCACCCTGGACCTTTTCCACCAACGCGCAAGGCCGTGGCTGCTGATTACGGGGCGACTGAAACCGGGTATCGGCGTGGCACGGGCGCAAGCGGAGATTCAGACGATTGCGGCCGGAATCGCGCGCAGCTCACCGGGAACCAATCGCGACATCACCGGAATGGTTTTCAGCGCCAGCCGGGCGAAGTTCTGGCCTTCTTATCGCGCGTCAATTACGCAATCGCTTGCGGTGTTCGCCTTTGCGGCAGGCTTGGTTTTGCTGCTTACGTGCGCGAATCTGTCAAACCTTTTGCTGAGCCGCGCAGTGGGGCGACGGCGCGAGTTCGCCATTCGCCTGTCAATCGGGGCCGGGCGTGGCCGGCTGGCAGGGCAACTGCTAACGGAGAGCCTTTTGCTAGCCTTGCCGAGTTGCGCTGCCGCGCTTGGGATCGCTCTTGGATTGAGCAAGATTCTGGTGGATTTCCCGAATGCTTTGGGGCTGCCGCTGGCGCTCGACGGTGGCGTGGACAACAGAATGCTGTTCTTCTGCATGGCGCTTTCGGTTTTGACCACCGTGCTGTTCGGACTCGCGCCCGCGGTCGCGGCGACGCGGACGGATGTCCTGCCGGCGCTGAAGGAATCGGGCAACACGGTTTCAGGCAGTGGGCACGATTGGCTGCGAAATGCACTGATCGTGCTACAGATCGGGTTTTCGATGATTCTGCTCGTGGGCGGTGGACTGTTCGAGCGTAGCGTGACGAGTGCATGGTCAGTGGATTTCGGGTTTCGGCCGGAGGGCCTGCTGACGGCTGAATTCAGTCCTCCTCCGCCAGGGGCAGTGGCCGTCGAACGATTGCGGCGCGCACAACAGGAAGTACTGGAGCGGCTGCGAATGACGCCCGGTGTGGAGTCGGTTTCTCTCGCATCCGGTCAACCGTTTAGTCAATTTAGTTTTCGGACGGAGTTGCGCGCGAATGGGGCCATCATTACCGTAGATCGCTACACGGTAAGCGCCGATTTTTTTCACACGATAGGACTTGGGCTGATGAGCGGGCGAGAATTCAATGGGCGCGACAATCGGACGACGCCGGAAGTGGCTATTGTCAATCAAACACTCGCGGCGCGCTTGTGGCCGGGGAGAATCCGCTCGGGAGGAGTGTCACAGTTCAGAATACGAGGGCGGAAGTAGTGGGAGTCGTTCGCGATTCTCGATACGGGTCTGTTTGGCAAGGAACGCAACCTTACGTATACTTCGCGGATTCACAATCGGACTCGCCGGCGAATGTTTTAATCGTGCGAACCAGCGGCAATCCGCGGAATCTCGTTTCGAGTATTGCGAAGGAATGGACGCTTTACGATTTTCGGACTGCGGACGAACTCCTGAATTTAGCTCTTGCACCGCAGCGGATGGCCGCTGGGATATTCGGAGCTTTCGGATTGCTGTCGATGGTACTCGCATCGCTAGGGCTCTACAGCGTGATGGCTTATGCCGTAGCGAGACGGACACGCGAGATTGGGATTCGATTGGCCGTTGGAGCAAGACCCGCAACGCTTGTGCGGCAGGTGCTGAGCAAATTCATGGCTGTAGCCGCCATTGGTGTGATAGGGGGCACGTTCATTAGCTTGTTGCTGGCACGCTTTGTGGCGTCGCAAGTGAAAGGGGTTTCGGTCTATGATCGCGCCACTTTCGTGTTTGCGGCGGCGCTGCTTGCAACGGTCGCGTTCTTTGCATCCGCGGTGCCGGCGCGGCGTGCGGCCCGTATTGAGCCGGAAGTGGCGTTACGAGCTGAGTGAGCTGCCGACCTGAGGTCGCTGACGCTCCGGCTCAGATTCGGTGCCTGCTAAACTACAGGTACCGCTGGTGAGTACCGCTCCCGTATCTCCAACCTTCGACGAATCCGCACTAGTAGTGCGCGCCAAAGCCGGTGATCAAACCGCCTTCAACGAATTGGTGCAGCATTACGACCGCCGCGTCTTCCGGATGGCTAAGCAAATCACGGAAAACGACGACGATGCCGAAGATGTTCTGCAAGAAACATTCCTCAAAGCCTATACGCACTTAGACGACTTCCAGGGAAACTCGAAGTTTTACACGTGGTTGGTCCGCATAGCCGTTAACGAAGCACTGATGAAACTTCGTAAGCGCCGGTCGGACAAAACGGTCCCGCTGGACGAACCGATCGATACAGGCGAGGACGAAGTGGTCCGGGAAATCGCCGTTTGGGACCAGAATCCGGAAGATGTCTACTCGCGAGATGAATTGGCCCGTATTTTGGACCAAGCTGTCAAAAGTTTGAAGACAGCTTATCGCACCGTTTTTATCTTAAGAGACATCGAAGAGATGTCAATCGAAGAGACGGCTGAGACTTTAGGGTTATCCATCTCAGCGGTAAAGAGCCGTCTACTTCGTGCCCGGCTCCAGCTTCGCGAGAAACTGACCCGGCAATTCAAAAAAAAGGGAGACGACGCGTTTGCTTACCTGTAAGCAGTTCCTGCGGGAGCTGAGTGGCTATCTCGAGAAAACTCTCGATCCGCAAGAGTTAGCTGAGTTGCACAGGCACGTTAGCGAATGTCCCAACTGTTTCGTTGTGTGCGATACAACCGAGAAAACTCTACGCGTCTTTAAAGGTATGGAGTGCCAGCCGGTTCCAAAGGGAATTCAAGCGCGTTTGATGGCGGCAATTGAGAAGCGCCTCAAAGACAAAGGTGGTTGCGGTTGTTCGGGCGCTCCACAGCATTAGACAGCGATGTTTTTTAATACGTCCAAGTATTTGAGAACTTTACTGTCCATTGCCCGAGCCCGCTCTCATTGGTGGGCTGAAGAGGTCGTTAAACTTTCTTTTCTGTTGGTCGTTCAGCCGGTTCAGAATGCGTTGCTTGCCGTGTTCAGCAACGTCGAGCCGTTCATCTTCAATATTTTGATAATACTTGCGATAGTCGTCTAGCTCTTGCGTGATGAACTGCAATTGCTCGGGCGTGAGGTCGAGTTCAGTCTTGAGTTTCTCGAGTCCGAAATGGCCCGCCGATTCTATAGACGCCTCATGAGGGTCGCGGGCGGGCATATGCCGGTGCAGATAGCTGCGCGTTAATGCAGAGCCAAACGCAATCCCGCATAAAAAAATCAGCGCGAAGATTATTAAGACTCGGGGGTTAGACCACCCTGGTTCGCTGTGGTGTAGCATGTGTGGCCGATCTGGAAGGAGGCCGCGTTTTATCTGGCTTGGCCGCTGTGAGCAGCAAAGTTCTGTAACACCGCGTCTCTCTGCTGCGCCTGGTCGCCTTCCATGGGCGCGTCATAGTGGCGTTGCCGATCCACTGCCACCGTATCGGCCATGAGATGCCCGTCCAGTTTCTCCTGGGCCACTACATAAGAACCCAAGAGCAAAGCAAACGAAAGCGAGGCCAGAGCGAAGCGCTTGCCGAAGGGCGAGTAGACGAAAACAGCCCAGATAGAATCCATGGCGTGTTCTTCGATGCGCTGCATCACGCGCGCATAGAATCCAGCCGCCGGCTCAATCTCTTCATTTGACTTCAGAGAACGAAACAAATCGTTCTGCGCCCCGATGGCGGCCATTTCACCGGCACATTCGCCGCAAGATGCAAGATGCTTCACGGCGTCTGCGCTTGCGTTGCCTGCTAACAGACTTTCCAATTCACTGCGAATAGATCCGTGCATAATTCCCTCAAGTAAAAACTTCCAACCCCAACTATTGGCAGATCTAATGCCTGCTATTTTTGCTTCTAAATCAACTCTTGCTCCGCGGCTCCGGTCTTATGCCGTTGTCAGCGGGCCTTTTTCCAACCTCAGCGCCGCCTTCACCAGCTTTTGGCGTGCGCGGAAAAGCTTCACTTTGATCGTATTTTCGTTCATTCCGGTCATCGCCGCAAGTTCTTCCACGGAGTGCCCTTCCACTTCCTTAAGCAGGATCAAAGAGCGGTCCTCTTCGGAAATCTTCGAAAGGAGTTTCAAAATCAAATCGTGCTGCGCCAGCCGCTTGTCTACAGCGGGCGCCTGGTCCGTGGCCGGGTCTGATGTTTCCATTCGCTGCGAATCTTCAGCGGAAAAATCGCTTTCGTAAACCAGCTTGCGCACGCGCTTTTTGCGCAAGTAGTCGTAGCACTCGTTTACGGTAATTTTGTAAATCCAGGTAAGCAGCGAACTCCGGAAATCGAAATTCCGGATGGAGACGTAGACTTTGGCAAACACCTGCTGGGCAATGTCTTCGACGTCGTTGCGCTGGCGCACGATACCGTGAATGATGGAGAACACCTTGGACTGGTACTTTTCGACGATTTCGCGAAAAGCCGCCTCCTCGCCCGCCTGAGCGCGGCGGACCAAAGCGCCTTGCTGGGTGTTCAGGTAATCCACTCTTGTTTTCGTCGCAACCCTGGTACCGAAGGCGGGGAGTGGCAGCGCGCCGCTCAGTGTTCCCATACACCGCTTCCGACGCACACCGCTATACCGTGGTTTCAACTTCCAATTGCGAAGATAGCAGATTCCCGCAACTTAAAAGTTCCGCGTCCATCCATTATAGTGGCTGTAGAAGCGGCTATTTAAGTGGCGCTTGCGGTGGGGCTTGGATATAATGTCGTGGTTGGCGGGAATAACGTTCTGACAAGGAGTTTTGAACTACTATGGTGCAACTAACGGAAAAGGCGGTCGGCAAGGTGATGGAGATTCTGGATTCGCAGGAGCCTAAGCCGGCCGGCTTGCGGATCGCCGTGGTGGGCGGGGGATGCTCGGGCTTCAGCTATTCCATGGCGTTCGAGAATCAGCCCAACATGTTGGATAAGACGTACAGCTTCAACGGCCTGAAGGTTTTTGTCGACGCCACCTCGCTCATGTACCTCAACGGCTGCGTCGTGGACTACGTCGAGACCTTCGAAGCCGCCGG
>PMSX01000383.1 GCA_003167495.1 Bryobacterales bacterium
GCGACGACAGTCGATATACCCGGCATCAAGCCGGGGCGCTGTCTTGTTTCGACTGCAGCGCGTTCAAATAGTCTGCCGCACGTTGGGCATGCGCGGCGGCGCTAAATATGGCGCGCTTGTCTTCCCGGAGGACGTTGAGCCAGTGGCCAATGTAGTCGGCATGGTCGGCGCGGATCTCCGGCGTGATGCCAGTTTCGGCGCAGGAAAGCGGCCCCGAGTTCAACGACTAGTTCCTCGCGCGCATAGCCCTGATCGCCAAAGCGCTTCTGGATGAAATCGCGATCAAGCCGCGTCTCGTGGCGAGTCCAATGGATCAGCACATGATACCGCGATCCGTTTGTTCAACGGAGCCGGTACGCGCAGGTCATCAGCAGGGGGATTCCCAAGGATGGGGCAATAAAGTCCGTCCTGTCAATTCCGCGAACCTGTCTTTGCAGTTGCGATCATCCGCCCATAGCTTCAGGCACGATCCGCTGATTCTCCTTCTTCAATCCCAAGTTCGATATCATCTCTGTCAGTAACAAATGGACAAGGGAGAATACACATGGACGACATCATTACTCAACTCGAACACCAACTACAATCCATCAATAACGCGATCTCTGCATTGAGAGTGGTCCAAGGGTCTGACGATCCGCCTGCAAAAAACCGTGGCATTAGTGCCGCAAGCCGCAAAAGAATGAGCGAGGCTGCGAAAGCGTATTGGGCAGCGAAACGTGCCGGGAAAGCGGAACCAGAACCCAAGCGCAAGGACAGGAGCCGATTCAGCGCCGCGACCAGAAAGCGCATGGCGGCGGCTCAGAAAAAAAGGTGGGCGGCGGTGCGGGCGGCATCAAAGACGGCCAAAAAGGTTGTTGCGAAGAAGGTGGCAACAAAGAAGTCGGCCAGGAAAGTTGCGACCAAGAAAACGACCGCAACGAAGTCAGTCAAAAGGTTCGCGGTCAAGAACTCACCTGTGAAGAAGGTCGTCAAAAAGGCAACACGAACACCCAAGCCCGTGTCAGCGCCAGTTCAGGCGGAAGCGATGGCGGCGACGGCAACCGAGTAAGCTATCACGGCGGGCGCTTACACAAGGCGAGGGAAGTGCCGCAGGATTTCATGTTGTGCAAGAAACCACCGGGCGAGATGCGTCCCACGACCTGCAGCCAGAGCGTGTCGCGCGGAGTGAGGGAATCGCGTCCGGGTAAAGCTTGCGCCTGCATGCAAGGAGGGAGTGATCCTCCGACGGCGGCTTGGTCAAGACGGGGCCCGTCAGGGTCTTTCCCCTCTCGACGGAGGCGATAGCCAACGCCGTGAACGGTCTGAATCACGACGCCCTAATATCTAGTTGTGGCCGTGGTGAGTTTCCTTTTCGCACATTCTTCTTCACCGAATCTCCACCACTAAATTACTGAATGGCCGTTCGGAAACTTCGATAATATTGCTGCATCCACTTTGTTGGCGAGCCGCCCTTACACCGTATATCCAAGAGCTCAAATAACTGAGCGTCATGCAACAACAGAATCGCTTTGCGACCAGGAGCGGAATCATTCCAAACAGAATACGTCTTTCTTTTGACCGAGTCCGAAGGTCGCGGCGCTCTGAATCGCAGACCGTATTCGTGGATCTGCCGCCAGCGGCATTAACCGCTTCAAATCCTGCGCCACTTGCTCCCGCTCCTCCTGCTGCTCGGCGGCCGGCCTCACCCGAAATTCAACGGCCCACAACGTGGAGAACAGGCGCAATTCCCGCGGCCCGCTCGCTTTTTGCAGCATCTTCCGCAAGCTCCGCGCAGCTTCCGCTGCGGCCGCATCATCCGGAAGTTCGTTCAAGTCACGATACGGCGCCCGGCACCGGCGATATCGCCTTCCGTGGTGTGCCGAGGCCCTCACTGCACCAGGAAGCAGTATTTCTGCTGCATCCGGGAACTGGGCCGCTGCTGCCAAAGACTGCGCACCTCACGCCGGATCCGGCCGACATCCAGCCCGTCAGCGAACTCAATATTGAAACAGCCGTCCTTCGCAAGTCTGCGCGAAGAAAACATGTCGGCGGGGAAGTCTGGTACCGGTTCACCGTACATTACACGCCCACTCACGGAGCTCCTCGATGGCAAGGTCTTCGCCATTGCGGGCGTTCTGCCCGCCGATCACCGTACCCTAGTCGGATTCGGTTTCTCGCCCGAGGCTCAATCAGGCCGAAATCGAAATCGGTCTCCTCTCACGGCAATGCCTCGGTAATCGGAGAATCCCCGACCTGAAGACCCTGCGCAAGGAGGTTACCGCCTGGAATCGGGACGTAAACCGTCGCCGTACCCAGATCAACTGGAAGTTTGACCGAAAAGCTGTTCGGCGGAAATTCGGCTACAAAAGGACATATATCAAGCGGTCATAGGACTAGGAGCGATTCTTTGTGTTTTCATCCATGGACCTCTTCACAAGCCAGAGAGCGAGCGAAAGGGGCAGGCTGATCGTGATTGGGGGCGCATAGGTAGATAGGAAGTCACCGCCAAAATCGTGACCCTTTAGGAGAGAAATAACTATGAGACCAACGGACAAGTAGAAAACCGCCGTGGCAACGGTAGTCAAACCATTACCCTTGGAGATCTGTTTAACCCGGCTAAGCGTGGATTCACCACAACCGAAGCAGACGATTTCTGACTTCATCATTATCGCGTTACATGTGAAACACCGCATGCCTGATTAAACCTCGAAGATGGGCTCTTGGCCCCCAGACGACGCTGATCGTCGTTGAGCCGAAGCGCGTCTCGGGCCTGTCATCCGGCCAGAAGTCCGACATGCCGAATACTGCTTATCCGGTTTCCGTGAGCGACGTTCAGCAAGACGAATCAGTTCTGCCGCCCGTCAATCGGGGATCCTTGACCCATTTGGAGCTCCGGTTGCTCCACTGCACGAACTTACGATGCCCATGCGTTCAAGTTCGATTTCGCCGGCGGCGAGTTCGAGAAGGAGCAAGCCGGATTATGCACTGCTCCGGGGTTCTGGATGAAGCATTAGGTATGCGTGTACGCGCACGCGTGAGATGGATTCTTCGCTCACGCGAGATGACGGCGACGAAGAACGCTTGTCTAGGCATGATACCTGAGCGCTGTACTTGCTCCGACTCCCCACGTGCAGACTCGTGGCTAATTACAATATCGGTACCCCTCCGAAGAAAGCTTAGGCTTCCCTGGAATATTCGCTTGCGAATGCTAACGACACCCAACCCGAGCATTACCGTTGTCGTCTATGGCGTTTAATGGCGTTTCGATGCGTCCTCAGAGGTTCACTTCGTCTCTCCTGTCCTTACATGACGTAATCAAAGTCACGCCTTTTAACCATGACGGTCACCACCGCGCGGCGTTTAAACCGAAGCAGACCACCATCAAGATCCTCATGAATCAAGATCAGTTTACACGGACGTGCTGCACCGTGCTCCATGGTGCTACACGTGCCGAATCTGTGTCAAGGGTACTGCCTCCTGGATTTTCTAGGAATGTTCGTCCCAGTGATCGGTCGATGGGGAATGCTTTAAACAGCAGGGACTCGGGGAGTTGATGGTCGATTGTGGTTTCCACCAGCCGCAACGACGGTTCGGATGGCCGCCGCCGTGCCCAGCACCGCCAGGTCACGTGAGTACATCGGAGGCTTGTCCGCCAAGAGCGGCGAACGCGACAGACCCGCGCGGCTGCAAGCGACCCGCCAAGCCAAATCACACCCATGGAGCCGCCGGCTGTGCGAACCGACGGCTCCAGCTCACTTGGTTATCGCCCTGTTTCGTGTATCGTGGAGGCTGCGCCTTTACATACTCGAATGAAAACATTTAGATCGTTACTCCTCGGCATCCTCCTCACGGCAACCTTTCCCGTGCTTGGTGACCCGGTCGTGGTCCGTCATATTCAGGGATATATCAGCGGCTTCGTCGTACTCAAAGGAATGGATGACAAGATTCTGGGATGGGGCGAGGTCTCGCAAATGCCCGGTGGTAATCACGTAACCTCTCTTTTAACACTGCATTTTCGCGACGGCTCGCTTTACGAGGAAACGGCCGTATTCTCGCAACGGCGGGTATTTCAATTACTCTCCTACAAGCTCATTCAAAAAGGGCCGTCCTTTAAAGAGCCTGAGCTCCTGTCCTTCGATACCGCATCCGGTATTGTGCACATTGAGACCACGGACAAGAACGGCAAGCCAAAAAGCATAGCCAAGCGGGTAGCTCTGCCGCCAGACATCGCCAATGGCATACTTCCGATGCTTCTGAACGACGTCGATCCGAAGGGGGAAACGACACTGTCGATGCTCGTCTGAACCGCCTCGAAAAACACGTTCGAGAAAGTGTTGCGTTTGCTTTCATCAACATAGCCTTTTGGATGTCCCCGAAGGGGAATGCAATCCGGCTG
>PMSX01000162.1 GCA_003167495.1 Bryobacterales bacterium
CCTTTTGTCGATCATGGCGACAGCTTCGTGCAGAGCAGTGAAGGAACCTTTCACGTACTCCATGATTTCAGCTTTCGTCCTCACGGAATCGGGCCCGGTCTCGTTCGCCGTGTCGGTGGTTCGCTCGCGCCCCGTAATGAGTGCTGCTATGCCATAGTTATTTGCCGCGAGGTGTTTGACCTGCTGTGCGAACGTACGGACGCCCTTAAATTCGCCACATGCTTGATCTGGAGCGAAGGCGTACTTATCCTCAGGCATGGCGTCAGCGGCCGGCACCACATGCCGTTCGACAGTGGTGATCCAGGAATCCAGAGTTTCCGCGATGGAGCGCTGCGGCCGCGATTTATCAGTCTGCGCGTGTGCAACTATTGAGCACACCACTAAGACCATCAGGGCGATTATGTCATTCGTCTTTTTCATGGTTTGTCGGTCCTTTGGGAGATCAGCTTCTTCCTGCATCTCAAGTCTCGTGAAAAGCGTACAACTTAAAGCCGACTTTAAGTCAAACGATATCTCCGTGGATCGTTCAGAGCGAATCTCGACTCGGGACGGTTTTAGAAAATGACATCAAGAACCAAAGCCCTGGATCTCCGCTCTATGGGCGACTGGCCGGCGGAACGATCCCGTTCATACGGAGGTATTCCACTATTTGTCCGTAGTGGTTATTCGCATGAATCAGCGATTCCACTGCGAGCGCAAGGCGAGTTGCCTCAGTGTTCTTGAGGGGCGAGATCGGAGAGGACTTGACCGCCGCATTCTCGTTGCCGATCGCGTCGATCGCCTGACCGAGCCGCGCGAATGACGCAACGAGGTAACTGAGAACCTCGGCTTTAGTCCGTACTGCCGGAGGTCCAGTCTCGTCTCCTGCGTCTGTCGGCGGATCGTCTCCCAGCGCGGCCGCCGCCAGGATAAAGTTGGTCGCTGCTAGATGCTTCACTTCCTGGCCAAAGCTTCGTACGCCTTTGAATTCGCCATCCGTTGGGGCAAACCCATATTTGTCGGCAGGCATGGCATCAGCAGCAGACACGATTTTCGTCTGTGCGACTTCAAACAAGACCTGCACTGCGTGTTTTTCCCGCTGCACATCCAGACGAACTGCGCCCTGATCAGCCTGCCGATGTACTGACGTTCCGCTTTGCACCAAAACTGTTCCGTCCGGTCTGTCAGTTTGTGCCAGAGCGATACCGCTGCGACCCAGGAAAAGCAGAACTGCGAATATCAATCTCATTTTGCCCATCTGTGTTCTCCCTGTTCTACCAGCCCACTATCTGCATCCTGCAGGTTAAAGCCGACTTTAAGGCAAGAAGTATTTGTGAAGGGCATTTGTCAAACGAAGTGACAATCGAAATACCACGATTCTAGAATGTGCAGATGCCGCTATTAACGATTTCCGAGGTGGCGCGACAGGTGGGACTTCAGCCCTCCGCTATCCGCTATTACGAACAGATTGGAATTCCTCCTGCCCAGCGAATCAGCGGACAGAGACGCTACGACACCACTGTGATTTATCGGCTCGCTGTCATTCAACGGGCGCAGCTGACCGGCTTCACGCTGGATGAAGTGCAGCAGCTATTTTTCGGTTTCGGCAATGTCACTCGGGCTTCAGAACGTTGGCAGAAGCTGTCGCGGAAAAAGCTCGTGGAACTCAACAGTTTGATGGAGAACATTAAGACAATGCGGGGATTACTAAAAAAGATGATGCGGAATTGCCGTTGCGACACGCTGGAGCAATGTGGGAAGGGAATATTCCGAAGCGGTTGCCTGGGGACTACGGTGAAGTCTCGACCTGCTGGTTATCGCCGAGGGAAATGACGGGTCAGATCCCGATTGGATTACGGGCAAACCTTACCTTTCCGATTAGGGAAGGGTTGCCGACAACCCGCCCGCAACGCGCTGTGACATGTCGGATGTCTCCTGCGGAATCGGGTTCTGCCTGAGAGTACAGTCCAATAGCGTGAGCGTTGCCCGCGCCTACATTGGCTCACCAGATGCGCACGCGGTCGGCGGGGGCAAGGTGGAGCTTGTCTCCCGGTTTCACATCGAATGCCGCGTACCATGCGTCGAGGTTGCGTACCGTAGCTGGCCGGAACTCGTCGGGGGAATGGTCGTCGGTCATCAATTGCTCCCGGAGAAAAGCGCCACTCGACTTTGATATCCAGTACTGTGCGAAGCCAAGGAAGAACTGCTGGTCACCCGTGAAGTCGTTCTGGACGGGAGCGGCCTTGCCCGCGAGGGAGGCGCGGTACGCATCGTAGGCGGCGGTGAGGCCGGCGAGGTCGGCGATGTTTTCATTAAGCGTCTGCTTGCCATTCACGGCAAAGTCGGGAAGAGGCTTGTAGGCGTCGTACTGCGCGACGAGGGCAGCGGTGGCTGCTTCGAAATGCTCTAGGTCGGCAGGTTTCCACCAATTTCTAACACGCCCAGTGGAATCGACCGCGCTTCCTTCGGTGTCGAAGGTATGGCTGATCTCGTGCCCGATGACGGCGCCGATGGCGCCGTAGTTCACCGCATTGTCCAATGTGTTGTCGAAGAACGGCGGCTGCAGAATGCCCGCGGGGAAGTTGATGTCGT
>PMSX01000260.1 GCA_003167495.1 Bryobacterales bacterium
GACCGAAACTCTTTTGGATTCAACGCCATTTCGCCACGGCCCCTCGCGTGCCCTTAAAGATGGGTGAAATGCTTAAGACGCTACCCACCACCGGCTTTTTGAAAGACCTCTATTTCGCGATCCGGCAGCTATCCGCGCGCCCCGATTTTACGATCATTGCCGTGCTCGTGTTGGCGCTCGGCCTTGGGGCGAACGCTGCCATATTCAGTGTCGTCAACGCCGTGCTGCTTCATCCGTTGCCTTACCCGCATCCGGAGACGCTCGTGGGTCTGTTTGAACGAGACGTCGTCGGTTCCAGCGAAAGCGACCATTACAATTCGGTCAGCCCCGGACTCTTTGATGCGTGGCAAG
Source organism: Bryobacterales bacterium (assembly GCA_003167495.1). Classification (GTDB taxonomy): domain Bacteria; phylum Acidobacteriota; class Terriglobia; order Bryobacterales; family Bryobacteraceae; genus Bog-105. The sequence continues at coordinate 352 of PMSX01000260.1, forward strand.
CCAACGCCCACTCTCTTTCCGCGCTCTCAGCCGTTCGCGAAACTCAGTTCAACATCTCCACTAAAAGCCAATCGTTCAATCCCGAGCATATAAACGCAATCGCTTGCTCGCCCACGTTTGCTTCAATCCTCGGTTTGCGGCCCGTCATCGGGCGATTTTTTACCCAAGCCGAAGACGAATATGAAGGGCCACACGTGGCTGTCCTCTCCTATAGCTTCTGGCAGCGGCATTTCGGCAGTGCGTCGAATATTCTTGGTCAAGAGGTCCGCCTCGACGGCATCAACTACAGCATTCTAGGTGTCCTGCCGCGAGATTTCGTCTACCAGGGGCCAGCCGTCGACGTATTAGTGCCGTTCAAGCGCACCGTTGATGTTGAGAACCGCGATAGCTACAGCAATCATTTTTTTGAAGTCATTGGCCGCTTGGCGCCGGGTTATTCCGCCGCTGCCGCGCAAGAGGAACTCGCCCACATTGTCCAAGACGTCCGCCGCGCCCACCCGAACGACATCATAGGCAAATCGGCTACCGTCGTGCCGCTCAACAACTACCTTGTCCGCGACGTCAAAACCGCTCTGCTTGTCTTGCTCTGCGCCGTCGGCTGCCTGCTCCTAATCGCGTGCGTCAATATCGCGAATCTGCTGCTCACCCGGGCGCTCGGCCGGCAGCGCGAACTTGCTATCCGCCTGGCCGTTGGCGCCACGCGCTTCCAAATCGTTCGTCAGCTCCTCATCGAAAGCACTTTGGTTTCACTTCTAGGTGCAGCCGCGGGCCTCGTGGTGGCTAGTTGGACGTCGTCGTTGCTGGCTACTGAAGCGCCCGGTGCCAAAGACCTGCCCCAAACCGGAAACATCCACATTGATGGAGCGGTCTTACTTTTCACCGTCGGCATCGCTCTGCTCAGCGGCGTCGCTGCCGGCTTATTCCCGGCAATTGCCGCGTCCCGAACCGATGTTGTGAGCGGATTGAAGGACACGGGCCGATCGAACACAGCGGGTCGCTCTCATGGTCAGGTTCGCGACATTCTTGTCGGCCTGGAGGTTGCCGTCTCGCTCGTACTCTTAGTCGCGGCCGGTCTTCTCCTGCGCAGTTTCCTGAAAATGCAGGCCGCGCCGGAAGGCTTTCGCGCTGACAATTCAATCTCTTTCGAAATCTCGCTGCCAGACGCCACTTACAAAAACCGTCAAAGCGTAAGCCAGTTCGTCGGCCGCTTGGCTGCCGAGCTTCGGTCGATGCCGGGCGCCTCTTCCGCTGGCCTAGTCAGCTATCCACCTCTCGCCGGCCATTACTCCGACAGCGTCTTCCACATCAAAGGCCATCCCCTGCCGCCGCACTCCATGATAGACCTGGTCAATCTGGCAGCCGACCCCGGCTACTTTCAGGCGGTTCGCATTCCTCTTCTTCGTGGACGCCTGTTCACGGCGCAAGATGCAATTGGCTTCGACGATAAACACCCACAACTCGGCAAGATCATCATCTCGGAAGCCACCGCCAAAAAGTTTTTCCCTACGCTTGATCCCATCGGGCAAATCATGGAACCGGGAACCGATTCTGGGCTGCCGCCTCAGCCGACCGGTAATCCCTACCCTGAGTATCAGATCGTAGGAGTAGTGGGGGATGTGGCCACCAGCCCGGAATTAGGCACGGAGCCTACTGAATATAAGCCGCTACTCGATGGCGAGGAAAACGACTTCTACGGCGTCGTGCACACAGCCGGCGACCCGCTTGCCCTGAAGCGCACAATCGAAATGACCGTTCACCGCCTTGATCCTGAGCTTTCCATCGACAAGCTTCGCACCTTTGCACAAATCGACACGCAAGTGACGCACGACCGCCGCTTCAGCGCCGTTCTCCTAGTTCTGTTCGCCGCCGTTGCGGTCCTGCTCGCTGCAACCGGCCTTTACGGAGTCGTGTCCTACGCCGTCACTCAGAGAACCGTCGAAATTGGAATACGCATGGCTTTGGGCGCTAATCGCAAGACGGTCAGTCGCCTGATTCTCATTGATGGAATAAGGCCGGCGGCGATCGGCATTGCAATCGGAATCGTCGCTTCCATGGCAATTTCCCAGATTCTACGCAGCCTGCTTTTCGGAGTGTCCTCGTTAGATGGCGTCACGTTTGTGACCGTCCCCTTAATCCTCGCAGGTACCGTGGCTATGGCGTGTCTCGCTCCAGCCATGCGAGCTACCCGGATCGATCCCATTGTTGCCCTACGCTCCGAATAGGAACGCCTAAGCGAACATGCGTTGTGAGGCCAGCAAAGGGCGCTTGAACTCTGACGAAGCCACAGAACCAGCTGTGAGCGACTGTAAAAGCGTTCCCGTTACCCCTTCGACCGGCTGCGACGCATCAACCCGCTGATAGCCGCGATTCTGATAGAAACGCACAATTTCGCTTGTGTTGTTGGCATAGATTTCTAGGCGGCGGCGAATGGTGGCCGGTTCGTCATCATCTCGCGTGATCAGCTCAGCTGCATCATGCGGGCAATGAGCCGCGCCGGGTGCGACCTGAAAGGTCTGGGCACACACCGGGCACTGGCGGCGGGAACTCAAACGATCGACAAGCATTTGCGGAGCGATGAAAAGATCAAACACCATTGGTGCGGGAAAGGCATTGCTCGCCAGGAACCGATCTAAAAAACACGCCTGCGCCGCCGTCCTCGGGAAACCATCCAAAATGCACCCCTGCGCGCAATCGGGTTGCAGCAGGCGTTGCGCCACCACTTCCTGGATTAACTC
>PMSX01000024.1 GCA_003167495.1 Bryobacterales bacterium
GAAGGTTTTCGTTTCGGCAGTGCGTCGAGGATTTCCGCGGCCGTAGTGCGTCCGCCATGCTCTTTGACGATCTTGCTGAAGAAAATGACACCTTGCCGGTCGATCAGGAAAGTCGATGGATAGGCCGTCTCGTGTGGTGCGTCCCATCGGAGCCCGTACATATTGGTGAACTCGTAGCCTGGATCTAATACCAGATCGAAATTCTCGGGAAGCTTCTTGTCGGCCAAAAACTCGTTCGCCTTTGCGCCGAGATCCTGGGGCGGACCTGGATAAACCAACACGACGCGAGTTCCTGCCTCCGCAAAGCCTTGCGATTTCTGAATGAAATCTTGCACCTGCCGATTGCAGTAAGGGCATTGGTAGCCAGGATAGCCGCGAAGAACGACTAATACAACGGGACCTTTTGCTTCGACCTCTGAGAGCTGGACAGTCTTGCCCTCGGGAGTGGACAATTTGAAGTCCGGGGCCTTTTCGCCGATGGCGGGCGGCGCTGCCGCTGCGATCGGGAGTACGGTCGCGAATGCGGCCACAGTCATTAATACACGATTCACGCGATTCCCTCTCTGATGTGAAGATTCGGCCGGGTACCGGCACTACTCACGAGTTCGCTCGGCCCCGGCGAAAGTTACGCCGTGATCGCGGTTTTTTTGCTTAAGCGGAAGCCACGAGATACGGGAATGAGCTGACCCTTAATCCACGCGGCATCGCTGGAGGCCAAAAGGCGGCCGCATTGGCGATATCGACGGGCCGGCCCATCCGGCCCAAGGGCGTTTGCGAGATCGCGAACGGCTTCAGCTCCGCCGATCCGGCCATTGCGAAACCTTCCGTTTCTGTGGCGCAGGGGAGTACCGCGTTCACCAGAGTATTCCTGGGGCCAAGTTCCGCCGACAAGCTCTACGCGATCGCGTCGAACTACTCTGCCAGCAGTTGCTTTGGAAAGAATACCGGCAAGGCCAACGCGGATGGCTATCGCTCCGGCGTTTTTGCGAGCGGTATCAGCGCTGCCGGCGCAAACAGGGTGTGGTGCTGCGCTTAGGAACACAAGGCCGGCGAAAAGCTGTTCGTCGATTGAGAACCACCACGCCGATTTACAACCCGAGCGGTGGCCCTGTAAAGCAGGCACATCTGTTCGTCGCTGCGCTGGACATTAGCCGGGCTATTTTGTTGCATCGACCGTGACTTTTGACGTCCTTCGTCGAAACCACAATAGGAAGCAACTTCACTTCTTCCGCTTAAGTCCACTTTCGAAAGGGAAAAAACGTTGATGTCTAAACTCTTCACCTATAAATCGGCCGCGCTTCTGGCGGTCCTCTCGTTGACGGCGGCCGTCCGGTCGAATGCGCAAGAAACGAGCACGACCAGCGGTGCTGTGTTCGTGATGACAAACAGCAACACTGGTAATGAAATTTTGCAATTCGTACGAAATCCGAATGGCTCTCTCGTTTCAGTAGGAAAGACGCCCACTGGCGGAAATGGCACAGGTGGTACAACTGATCCTCTCGCCTCTCAGCATTCGCTCTTGCTCACTTCAGACTCCCGTTTTCTGCTGGCAGTGAATGCAGCGAGCGGCACCATTTCGTCCTTTGCAGTGATTGGCGCATTTCTGATACCGACTGGTATCGTATCCAGTGGTGGTGGTTTCCCCAATGCGATCGCACAGTCGGGCAACCTTGTGTACGTCCTTAATGCGTCGGGAAACAGTAACGTCGTTGGTTTCAACCTGGAAGACGGCCACTTAAGTAGAATTCCAAACGCTACCGGCTATCTGACTACTGGACTTTCAGGCGGCAGTTCCCTTACGTTCTCAGCAGACGGCAAAGTTCTGTTGGTCTCGGAACGAACCACGGGCGTAATTGATTCGTTTCCGGTCAATGCAGACGGCACCTTGGGCGCTGCCACTGTCACCTCATATCCTGGGATCTTCGACTTCACTACATCACCGACCAACGGCCTTCTCATTACTGTCGGCGGTCCCACCGTCACTTCAACCTCGGTGGCTGATAATGGCGCACTCAAGACCGTGGACTCCACTCCTATTTTTGCGGGCGCATGCTGGGTGGTTGTGACGCCCAAGGGATTCGTCTACGGCTCGACGGGTGGCGCGAGCATCAACGATGGCTACTCGCTTTCCACGTCAGGTGGCTTTACTGCAATCGGCACGGGCGAAGCCGCTCTTGTCCCTGGCGCCACGATCCTTGATCTGGCTGTATCGAGCGATGGCATGTTTCTCTTTTCTCTGAATTCGGGCAATGGCACCATCGGAGCTTGGTCCATCAATCAGAGCACTGGCGTATTAACCGCGAATGCTGGAGCGGTCCTGCCCACATCCAACGCCGGGTTCAACGGAATCGCCGCCTACTAAGTTGATTTAACTCTGTTTTCTTCGGCGGGTTGCAAGATCATACTTGCAACTCGCCTTTCTCTGCTCCTTGCAGCCGAATGTGGAGTGTGTGCCGTGTTGTGCCCTCTGAGGGTCTCTCACCGTTTGGGAGTTTCTAATAAGAACAATTTGATTCTGAAATGCTGTCGAGCAATACTGGAGGCATTGCACGCCCTGCCCTCAGGGCGCACCGCGGTCAGAGTCTTTTGTCAGTTGACCTCGATTTCGGCGCCGTACTAAGGGCTTATCGGACCTTCATCACCTGGGCAATCGTCTTTTTGGCGATATCTGGAACCGTCGCGTCCGCGGCTGGGAAACCGACCGGAATCAAGACGAATGGTCGTTCGTTTTTCGGACGGCCGAGGATGCTCGAAAGGAAACCCATCGGGCTCGGAGTATGAGTGAGGGTGGCCAGGCCGCTCATGTGGAGCGCAGCCAGAAGAAACCCAGTCGCTATGCCGACAGACTCCTGCACGTAGTAATGCTTGGTTTTGGTTTCGCATTCAGCGGCGTGATTTAGCCCAAAATCGATACGAAAGACCACAATCAGGTACGGCGCGGCCTCGAGGAAGTCCTTGTGCCAATCGGTCCCTAAGGGAGCCAGAGCATCCAACCAGGCCTGCGGCATCCGGTGCTCATAACTCTCGCGCTCTTCCGCTTCGGCCGCTTCGCGGATTTTTCTATTAATTTCCGAATCTTTCACGACCACGAACGTCCATGGTTGTTGATTGGCGCCGCTCGGCGCAAGCGCCGCGCAGCGAATGCCGTTTTCAATCAGTTCAAACGGGACGGGCTCGGAAGACATGAACCGAACCGATCGCCTGGCTGCCATCCGTTCGACAAACTCCCGCGAAGCCTGCAACTGTCAGCGGGGGACATGCGTTTGAAAACCAGAGGAACGTGTTTATGCGGTTTCATACGATCAATCTGACAGCTCGACGATCTTCTGCCGTTTGCGATTCACTTCGAGCGTTGTGATATCGGGCCGAGAGTAGTGGCCGGAAAGATCGAAGTTGTGCCTCTCTTCGAGCACGCGACGGCGATCGATTGTGGTTACGAGCAATCCCTCCTCCGGGCCCGATGGCGCAAGGAGCCATTGTCCATCCGGCGATGCAATACACGAGCCGCCATTCGCCAGCACGTCAGGGGTCGCGGCGGCGACGATCTCGCGCCATCCTGAGGAGCTGCCGATGTCTTCCCGCCGCATCAATCCCGAAACAGACGCAACGTACGACCTCGATTCCAGCGCGATGAACCGCGTGATGTCGCATGTGTTGTGAATCCCGCCCGGCCACACAGCAACATGGAGATCTTCGCCCTGTGCGTAAAGTGCGGCTCGCGCCAGCTNNGCAGCCCGTGGCCGTCACCAGCGGCCCAGACGAGCCTCTCTTCATAAGTTGGTATCAGTTTGCGATGAATCGAGGCTATCTGCCCTTCCGGATTGATAAACACGAGCGAACAGTACAGGCTGTGCGCACCACGGTCGGCGGCGCGCTCCACGCAGCCCAAATAGACGGCGATCCGATTCCGCGCCGCCGTCGCACAAATTTCATCAAGATGTCCCGACTCCGGTTGAACCGCTTGGGACGCGTACTCGGCGAAGATCGTCTTCTGGAGGGGGGAGTTAA
>PMSX01000381.1 GCA_003167495.1 Bryobacterales bacterium
ATGCGGCCGCTGGAGCGTACATCCCCCAGTATCGACCGTTTTGGATCGATTGTAAAGTATTATCTAGGACAGGACACTAGAGAACAACTCTTGATTCTGTGTCGCCTCGCTGCTTATAGCAAGTTAGAGAGAAAGCGAGGCCGAAGAGGACTCGTTGTAACTTATTGATTCTATGGAGCGGGAGACCGGGTTCGAACCGGCGACGTCCAGCTTGGGAAGCTGGCATTCTACCACTGAATTACTCCCGCCCTCAACCTTGAAAAACAACATCACTATCCATTCGTGACTGTAACACAAACCGTTGAGTGTGTGAGTTAAAGAGCAAAGAAGAAATGCTTGAGCAACCTAGGTGATGGAAATAGCAGGTTTTCGTTTTTTACTGCATAATTCTGCGCGTTGATAGAATATTTGATTTATCTTGGCGTGCGAGTATTGCTAAACAAGGGTGGCCAGGCCGTTACGTTGCGAATTAGAACCCACTGCCCCGGGCAGGATCTTCTGGCAAGGGGTGATGACAAACATATTGAAGCCGAAGGGGCTCTTTCTTTTCTCGCATTTCTGCCGCGGTTTATCAACAGAAAGCGGAAACTGTGGCGGCAGCGACGATTACGTTACGAATCATTTTTTGATGTGGGAGGACGCATGTCAAGGATGGTTGCCACGATTGCGAGCCATTCCGTAGAGCGGCTACTGAGTAGATGTCTAGCGGCGGGGCTCGACTGGGTCACCGGCAGCATGTTCCTCGGACTAGGATTCCGTCTCAGCCTTGGTCTGTCAACGATCTGAAAGCGTCGTTTTCTGACGTTGGGGAGTTCTTCTTCGATCGGACACGTTCAGTCTGCCATCCTAACGCCATTGCCTGTTGACGGAGCGCGCACTGACGCTTGGTGCTTCCGTATTCCCGAATACCTGGCGAATCAATGCTGTCGAACATGCCCGTTAGCGTTGCGTTTTCGCTGACCTGCGTTCACTTTTTGGTGAGCGCCAGCCCTCATTGGTTAACCTCCCATCGTTGACTCAAAGATTGGCTTATCATGAAGCAAAACGCGCATCATGGCAAATGAATCGTTAGAAAAGCTGATTGAACTCTCGGCACGCGTCGGCGCCAATCTGGATCTGGTGCAGGCGGGTGGCGGAAACACTTCAATCAAAGAGACCGGAACGTTGTGGGTTAAGGCGTCGGGAAAATGGCTGAGCCGGGCCGCTGAAGAGGACATGTTCCTCCCGGTCCCGATGGCTGATATCGAGGGCCACTTGGCGACCCTGGACGAGAAATTTCCAGAGTATCGAACACCGGCCGGAGTAGCATTGCGGCCTTCGGTTGAAACAGCCGTTCATGCCGTGATGCCGCAAAAAGTGGTGATTCATGTGCACTCGGTACGGACAATTGCCTGGGCAGCGCGGGCCCACGGCCAGGACGGAGTGACACCTCTGCTCGCGGGATTGAACTGGAGTTGGATTCCCTACACGCATCCAGGCATCCCGCTGGCTGTACGTATTCAAGAGGAGAGGGCGCGCCGGCCTGACGTTCTCATTTTGGAGAATCATGGTTTGGTCGTGGCAGCCGAGGAATGCGAGGGTGCCGAAAGATTGCTGCATAACGTTGAACGTCGATTGGACAGCCAGACCCGCCCGGCTGGGACGCCAGATTTCGAACGGTTGGGACAATTGACTCAAGGCAGCCAGTGGGAGGTAGCCGAAGACAGTGAATCGCACTCACTGGCCATTTCGGAGGTCTCTTGCCGGATTGCCGGCGGAGGAACCCTTTTTCCAGATCAATGTGTGTATCTGGGGCCCGCCGCGGCGACTGTGGAAACGGGAGACACACTTGACGCAGCGGCAAGACGCTACCAAACGCGCTACGATTTCACGCCGGCTGTTCTGTTAGTAACTGGCGCTGGAGTGGTAACAAGACGTAACATGAAACGGGCGGCGCACGAATTACTATTGTGCTTAAAACGAGTGATTGAACGGATTCCAGCGGAGGCACAGGCCACCTATTTGCCCGCCAGCCAAGTAGCACGGTTAATGAATTGGGACGCGGAGAAATACCGCATCGCAATGGCGCAACCCGAGAAGTAGAGCAAGAGTGGTGCAATAGAGAAAGATGAGGAATCTTCTTTCGTTATTCGCATTCAGCGCGAGTGCGCTTCTGCTTCATGGCCAGAGCACGGCCAGCGTCCCGCTGAGCGAACGAGTGATGGTGGTTTACAACGCTGCGGGGGACGATTCGCACAAAGTCGCGAAGTATTACATGGAGAAGCGCGCCATTCCCAAAGCGAACATTTGCAAGATAGACACTGATCAAGAGTCGATCGAGGATGGCAGCCGGTTTGAGCCCGAGGTTAAAAAGCCGCTACGCGCTTGTCTCGAAAGGCTTGGCAAACAGCAGATCCTTTACATTGTGATGGCTTATCAAACACCCTATAGAGTGAATCTGGGAAACGCGCAGGCGCCAAATGGGCAGTCGGTAGACCAATTGGTTGCCGATATTTGGGACGAGTACGCCGGGCCGCGAGCCTTGGGAGGTCAATCGGGAGATCAGCCCTACTTTGGGAAGGCACAGAGTCAAGGCAACGTCTACGAGCCCTTTGTGCCGTTTGCCAAATACCGCAGCCAGCCACTCGCCAAGACGATTTATTCTGTATGGCGGATCGACGGGGAAACCGCTGAAGTGGCTAAGGGCTTAGTCGATAAGGCCCTTTATGCGGAGAGCAATGGACTAAAGGGGAAGGCGTATTTTGACATCAGGGGCAAGATTGAAGGCTATGTCGATAGTGGCTATGGCGCGGGAGAGTGGGATATCTATCGCGCAAGCCAAATGGCCAAGAAAGCGGGGTTCGACACAAAACTGGATGACCTACCTACAGAGTTCGGCACGGCGCCGTCGCAATTAAGGTGCGAGAATGCGGCTTTATACGCCGGCTGGTACTCTTTGGGGCACTATAACGACGTATTCAGTTGGGCGCCTGGCGCGATTGGTTTCCACTCAGATAGCGCTTCGGCCACCAATTTGCGAAAGGTGGATAACTGGGTGGCGGGTGCGCTGCAGAAAGGCATCACCGTGACAAGCGGATCAGTGACTGAACCCTACTTGGAAGGCCTGGTCCACCCGGATCAAGTCTTCTTATATTTGTTTCAGGGCGCGAACGTCGGAGACGCAGTGCTGCGCGGGACTAGGTGGCTGAAGTGGATGATTTTGAATTTAGGCGACCCCTTATATAGACCGTTTCCAAACGGAGCGGCACCCTATGGGTCGAGCCCTTATCAGGACAGCTGGTTTGGAATTTCGCCGAACAACTTGGTGGGAGGCGGCACAGTGAGAGCCCAATTTACGCTAACTGAAAAACGGGATAAGACCGTCCCTGTGGTGTTCAAGGCCACCTATCCCGACTTGGTGATACTGCCTTCCGGCGCAACCATTCCGCCAACGGCCACCGGCGCGCAATTTCAGATTGGGGTAAAAGACCCGAATGACCCGGTTAGCATAGCCATCACGGTAACAGCGGGCACCGAGACTGTCTCAAATACGCTGAATGTTTACCCGATCCTGGGCCCGTTTACACTCAGTGAGCCAAGCATGAAAAGCAATGGCTCTGTAACGGCAACAGTGACGATAACTATTCCGGCAAAGGAACCAGGATTGACTGTAAAGCTGAGCAGCAATCAGCCAGAAGTAATTGTTCCAGCGGACGTAACAATTCCGGCGGGAGCAAAGACCGCGACGTTTTCTATCAGTGGAAAGTCAGTGAAAGCGGAAGTGACGGCCACAATCACCGCCAAAATTGACGCGGCATCCAAGACGGCGCAACTGAAGATTACACCGTAAGGTCAGAAAACCGGACCGGGGTCCAGTGTTCGGGCCGGTGAGTATCATACACGCCGTGCTCGCTCCAAACCCAAGCTGGATGAGGGCTGACCTCCGAGCCACTGACCATTAATTTTTCAAAACGTCCGAAAAACATTTTCCAAAGTTCGCCGTCGCGCGGGGGAAGAGAACGGCCGTTAGCCAGAGCACCCATACCAGACCAAGGAAACGCAAGTTCAACGCTCCAGCCCCGATCAACGGAGGAACGGTCGTTAATTTTGCCATCGACGCGAACGGCTGAGCGCATTCCTGGAAAGTCCCAATCAAGGAAGGCCCAACGTAAACCGCGCGGATGCGTGCCGCGCCAGAACGATTTAGCTTGACGGTCATAATCTCCGCCAAAAGTGAGGGCCCGGCGGTTATGAATATCGAATTCCGCGGAGTTAAAGCGCGGGTTCTTTTGGAAGGCGTCCTGCCAAACAAAGAAGACTTCGTAAACCGTGCCAAGGGCGTTGATTTCGAACTCATAATAGCAATCACCCCCGTCAATGAACAGTTCCACATCGTTTTCGTTGAAGATCAGAGAGTCTCGCTCCGTCAAGGCTGCTTCAACAAACGGCTCTTCAATCCAAAAAGCAACATACAAGTTCTGTTCGTCCCAAACCGCGGCAGCACGGGTATCGAAATATCCCGGCTCACCCGTCACCATGTCGCAAAAGCGCGGGGAGCGGGCGGCGCGAGTCCAGGGTTCTTTGTTAAGGTTGCCATCAATCACCATCGGCGCAGTCGTGCGGAGGCAAACGTATTCGACAGAAGACACATCAAAAACTTATCACTACGCACCACGAAATTGGTGATAAGCTGACGGCCATGTCCAACAAGAATGCTACCCGCCGAAGTTTTCTGGCCGCCAGTAGCGCGGCTCCGGCAGCGGCCGCAGCTGTGCGCACTGCCGTAGTACAACCGCCTGTTCTGGTGACTACGGCAAAAGCCGAAAATACCACGTTACGAATTGCCAGCACATATCCGTTTGAGCCTTTCGAAGTGGAAAAGATCAAGGCGGCCGCGCCGAACACGCAGGTAGAAATCATTATTTGCAAATCGCAGCAAGATTTCATGAACGCTTTGCCCGACGCGGAAGTAGTGTACGGAGACATCCGCGCAGACGGGCTGATTCGGGCACCGAAGCTAAAGTGGCTGATGTCGGGTGGCGCCGGCATGGAGGGGATGGACAAACTACTCAAAGACAGTGCCGTGGTGGTGACTAATTACCAGCGCACCTTTGCTCATGGCATCACCGAAACAGCCATGGGGTTGCTCTTGTGTCTCACACGCGGCATTACCACGCTTTACATGCCGCAATTCGCGAAGAGACAGTTGATCTCCGTTGGCACGCCGAAATCGGCCGACCATACCGAGTTAGTGGGACGAACCATGGGCATTGTAGGTATGGGAGGTATCGGCACTCTGCTGGCTAAGAGAGCGCACTATGGCTTCGATATGAAGATCATTGCCACCGATGCGAAACCCGTACCCAAGCCCGAATACGTCTCCGAATTGCACGACCCAACCTATTTCCGCGAAATGGCGCAGAAGGTCGACGTTTTGGTGGCTGCCGCTCCCCATACACCGCAAACCGAGCGCATGTTCAACGAGCAGATTTTTCGCAGCATGAAGACTACCTCCTATTTTCTGGCGCTCTCCCGAGGGATGCTCTACGACGATATGGCTTTGGTAAAAGCACTCAAAAAAGGTTGGATCAAGGGCGCGGGGCTGGATGTGTTCCCCATTGAGCTTCCGCCGGCAGACCATCCGATTTTCGATTGCAAGAACGTGGTCATGACCGCACACACGTCTGGCTGGAGTCCCGACAGGCAGATCCGATTAATTGACGTGTTTGCCGATAATGTGCGGCGGTATACGGAAGGGTTACCGTTGGTGGGCGTAGTAGATAAGCAGCGAGGCTACTGAGCAGCCCCTAGCGCCTTTGCAAACGGATTTAGTGTGAGACCGAACACGTCGTCCAGATCGTAGAAAATACCATGCACGGTTCCTGTGCCGTTGGCAATGGTCAGTTTCCGGATCCGGACGTCATCCACAAATTTCGGGCTCGAGGCCGCAGCGCGCCGGTTCGCCACAATGCACATCTTGGCCACTTCGTTACTGCAGTCAGCCTTAGGAAGTTGCGCAAAGTCCGCCATGATTTGGGCGCGAATAATACTCGAGATGGATCCACCCTGGGTGGCGATGTCGAACATGAGCGCAACCGCGCGCTCCGAGACTAGACCGTAGTCACCGCACATTTGCACGGCTTTCTGAAAAATTTTGCTGGCATGATCAGTCTGAATCCCCTGGAATTCGGGAGTGCGGCCGAGCGCGGTAAGCATGCCTTGCCACGGTTCCTGCAGGAGTCCGCGCGTTTGCACCGACCGTGCAAACGCCAGTTGATCGGCCAGCGGCTCGGCATGGAGCGTCGTAACAATGTCAAAATGTTCGTGAAAAATGTTCCGCGCAACGTCGGCATGCTGATCGAACATCTGGATGAGCAGAGGCTGCAAAGTCCCTTGCCCTACGTTCCATTGCAAAGCGCCAAAGCTGAGGCCCATTTGATCGAAGTCCCCCGTAATGCCGCAAAAACAATCGGGCGGATACTTGCCTGTTTCGAACGAGCCCGTCAATGCCAGGCAGCGCTGCGAAAGAGAACACGAGGCAATCTCTGAAACGGGCGGCGGGTCATTGGGGAACATACGAGCCCAGGTAGCGGGATCAACCGTCCCCGACGGTGTCAGTCCTTGCTGATTCTGATAAGTCTTGACGGCGGCCTCCAAGCCTCCACCGAAACATCCGTCGACCGGCCCACGATAAAGTTTCAAATTGGCGAGAAGCTGCTCAATCCGTGTGACAGCGTCACCCGACATTCCAGAGCGTATAGTCATGGGTCTGGTAATCCTTTGCTGGTAGAACGTAGTGTACAACGGTCTGCTACCGGTGATTCGGTAACCTCTTTGATGGACGCTCACATCAAAAAAGATTTCTCATGAACAATCGCGCTAATATGACGTTTCGCTTCGCGGTCCTTCTTTTGAGCCTTGCAGCGTTATGTGCCGGCGCTGGAAGAGATCAAGACGATTACGCCGGCGCGGAGGTTTGCGCGACTTGCCACCGCGCCATTTACGATACGCAAGCCAAAACCGCCATGGCGAATACTTGGCACGGAAAAATGGCCGCGCTGCCAGCGCTCAAATTCGCTGAAAGCAAACCCGGAGGCAGCGGCAACGCCTTACACTATGAGGTCCGCCGAGCCGGAGACCATCTCGAATTTTCGGTCGAAGGCATCGCGAAAGAGCGGTTTACTGCGAACGTTAACGCCATGATTGGCGGGAAACGCCATGGCATTAGCTTTCTCCTCCGCGTAGATCAAATTGGTAGTATCTCGTTGGAACGCCCTGCCTTGATCGAGGGCCGTTACGCGTCTTCGCGCATTGGAACCCTGGTATTGTCTCCAGGTTTTCTGAAAGAAGTGCCGGTAAATTACGAAGATGCGCTAGGCCGAGTGTTGAGTCCAACATTCGAACAGCGATGCCTCACCTGCCACGGTGAACCTGGCACGCTCGGCGCCGGCAAGCAGGGCGGCGTCCGCTGTGAGAGTTGTCATGGCCCCGCGTCAGCGCACGTCAATTCGGTCACCGCTGGAAATCACGGACAGCAGCTTGTCAGGCCGCGCACTCTAGACAGCGGAAATAGTATGGACGTCTGTGCACAGTGCCACAACGGTCTGACCACCGCCACTCACTCAGACCCGATGCCCGAAGACGTGCTGGTCTCAAATCAGGTTGCAGCTCTGCGCAAGACGGAATGCTTCATTCAAAGCGCAGAGAAACTGACCTGCACGTCGTGTCACAATCCTCACGAAGATTCAGCCACAGTAGCGCAGACGTCCGTCAATGTTTGCTTGCAGTGTCATTCTTTATCCGCACCGCAACACGCGGCCATCTGCCCTGTCAATCGAACACAGGGTTGTGTCGGTTGCCATATGCGAACTGTCGATTTGGATCCCTTTCATCTGACCGATCATTGGATCAGAGCATCGCCGGAAGCTGGTTCAAAAGCGAAGCCGGTGGATGAAAGCCTCCGCTCACAAGTCTTACCCAAGCGGGAGTTCCTCCGTTTAATCATCGTGGAAGATGCCGAGAAGATGAAGGCTGTGACTCAGCGATTGGCGAAGGGAGACTCTTTCAGCACGGTCGCGCATGACTTGTCAGTGGACGGTACTGCCCCCGGTGGAGGATACATAGGAGAGGTGAATTTGGCCGAGATGGACTCTAAACTTGCCACAGCGGCTGCGCATTTGCCCTACGGCGGAACCAGCGAAGTGGTCGAGACTGGGAATCGTTGGCTTATGCTTCAGCGTCTCCCTCGCGATTTCAGGTGGGAGGCGGACCGGCTTTTCCAGGAGGCCAAAGCGTTGAACACTCGTGGCGACCGCGCCGGAGCAATCGACAAGAATAAGCAGGCCCTCCAGGTGTATCCATACTTCCTAAGAGCCCTCACTCTAATGGGAACGATGCTGGGGCAATCGGGCAACGTAAGTCGCGCGTCCGAGGTTCTCCAATTCGCCGTACAGTCTTATCCCAAAGATCCGTTCAGCCAGTTTAACTTGGCACTGACACTAGGCAACCAGCCGGCAAATCAGATAGAAGCGTTCCGCCGCGCAATCGAGCTAGATCCCGATATGGTTGCGGCCTATCAGAGCCTGGGAGCTGCGCTCTACTCAAATGGCCAGGCCGCAGCCGCGATCGAGACATTTCATCGCGGCTTGCAGATCGATCCTCTTTCCGCCGTTCTCTATTATGATCTGGGCCTGGCTCTCAAGGAACAAGGCGACAGCGCTGGAGCTGAGAAGGCCCTGGCCTTGGCTGGCAGCCTCGATCCGGAAATCGCTGCTCGCAAGGCACACTGACGTTCTCTCGATCACTAAGCTATGGGCGGTCCATCACGGTGCGCACCAAATCGCCCAGTTCTTGCGCTGTGAACTGATTGCCCTCCAGATTTACCGCCAACTGCCCGCGACGGTCGACGACGACTGTATGGAGTGTGTGCGTTAGCAAACCCACCACGCTCCAGAAGTTCACTCCAAACATCCCGGCCACTTGCTTTATCTCCGGCAGTGGTCCCGTCAGAAAGTGCCAACTGGCCGGGTCCGCCTTCCAAACGTTCGCGTAGTCGGCTAATGTCGCCCCTTGATCGTGCTCCGGATCAATCATGATCGTCATCAAGATGAGATTTCCGCCCGCTTGCGTGTGGAAGCGCTTCTCTATTTTGGCGAGATTGTTCGACAACCGGAAGCAATAAGTTGGATTTGGGCAGCGTGAGTAGCCGAAGGTAATGGCCACCACTTTGCCCTCAAATTCCGCTAGGTGGATGGTCCTTCCTGTTTGATCCGTCAAAGCGAAATCAGGCACGCGCTGCCCGATAGCCAACACCTTATTCGCATTGTCCAGCACGCTGTTCAGCGCTGTAAGCTGACCTGCCGCCATGGGTTCGGACTCGAAATTCGCCGTCGTGCCCTCGCGGATATCTTCGGCGTATAGCTTGTTCCCACGCGCAACCATCGTGAACTTTATGGCTGCACCTGGTTTCAGGGTGTCCAGCACTTTCACTTCACGGACGGTGAATTCCATCTCCATGGCGTTCATATAACCGGGAATCTCTTCGCAAGACACGAACAGCGAATGGTGAGTGCTATCTGACCTGAGTACAATCCCTTTTGCATCGTGATTCTCCGCGGCACAAATGGACAGTGCTCCAACCAGCAGTAATGTGATGAGCTTCATAGAGCTCCCACTCGATTATAAATATCCGCGAATTCCTTAATGGTTATGTAGTGGTTCTTACCGACGCCCGTGAAATGCTGCCGCGTGTTAGTGGCGGGCCACCACACATCCAGCGCCGTGATGCGCGCGCCATGTCCGAGTCCGATATGCTGCTCAACAGGATTGCCTCCAAACGAACTCGTTCCGCCTACGGTTCGATAGATGGAGCGCTCAACGTGTCCGTCGTTTTCAACCGTGACCTTGATCTGTGCACCGATGGCGGAACGGTTGCTCTTCACGCCCGTAAGCCGGACATTGACCCAGTCGTTGTCGTTGCCCGGATTCTTAAATACCCGCATGCTGTGTTTGTCAGAAGGAACTGCGCCTCCCATGCCGGCAAGGATGTCTTCATGACCATTGCGCTCCAGGTCGGCAAATACAACGCCGTGCCCCTTATGCAGTTCCCCCGTGCCCGATGACGCCGTGATATCGACGAAGCTCTTACCCCCTTTATTGCGCAGCAGAACATGCGGCATCAGCGCCGCCAGCGACGGTTGCCCCACACCCAGATAGATATCCAAGAAACCGTCGTTATCCACATCTCCGAAGTTGGCGCCCATTGGCATGAAGACTTTGTCCAGGCCCACCTGCGCGGTGACATCTTCGAAAGCGCCGTTGTGAAGGTTCCTATACAGCTTCACCGTCTCGGTTGAGAAAGGAAGGCCGAGATAACTGCGAATCACTTCCTCCATGGAACTGTAATAACAGTTAACGAAAAGGTCGGGCCAGCCGTCGTTGT
>PMSX01000149.1 GCA_003167495.1 Bryobacterales bacterium
CAGCCGAGGGGGCAGGCCCAGTCATCTCTTCCCACGCCAACATCCGAAGAGCCAGGATCGGCTCGGCTTGAGAAACCATCAGCGGAGGGTATTGGACCGGACTTGAGACTTTTGGAGGTGCCCCATTGGCAGACTCCGTGGAAATTCGCGTCCATGCCTGCGTCGGCAGCTTGATGTTTGCGATTGTAGCCCCTCCAGCGATCCTCCTGGACTGGGGCATGGAGTGGTTAAAGTCTGTTCACACTACTGACCCCGTCATCATCCTAGGCTTAAGGGTTGGTGGATACGGGATTTTGGAGTAGATTTGCTACTCTTCCTTATATTCCTGTTGAGAACTCTTAAACGGACGATTAGACAGTTGTGACGCCGTCAATGAAAACTAACGACCAAATGACGTTCTGGCAGTTCACATTAGAAAACGTCAAAGAGGCCGTCCGCATGTACTTTCAGCCCATCCGTCAAGTTGGCGCTTGGTTGGGTAACGAGCAAGAGCCTGTTGATGTTCGGCGTCTCGAGCGGCTGTTGCAGCAGGAGACCCTCAGAGTCGAAGAGTTACGAGGGGAACAGGACAGGCAGAAAGAGTCGCTGGAAAGGCGACTGAACAAGCTCAAGCAAAATCAAGACGCTCTCGAAGTGAGCCTACGGGATATCGAAAGGCAGTTACACCCTCCGTTTGATTCTCTAGAAGACGTCGATTTAAGATTCAAGTGGCTTACTAGATGGCTTCAAACCCCGGCAGGGTCAGCCGTCGAAGCAGATGTGAGGAACACAGTGAACACCATTGCGACATAGCTAGCTAACGTGCATCAGTTGGCAGGCTCGCCACACAGCGAATCCGAAATGGAGCAAGCCATGAGTTATGTCCGGAATAAGCTCCGCCAGATTGAGGTGTATTTAGGTTTCGAACAACCTCTGCACTTTCGCAAAGTGGAACGCACCAAGGGCGCAACCGGCGACTAAACCCGCGCCTACCAAACCCTGCAAGCCTTCGCGCGCATCATCGGCTGGCCTTCCTTGCAACCGAACGCGTGCCCAAACTCCGGCATATTAGAAACCACGCCGTTAACCCGGAACTCCAAGGGAGAGTGTGGATCGACGGTGGCATTCATACGCTTTTGCTCGGCACGCTCATCGCCGCACGCCCATTGCGCCATGCCGACGAAGAAGCGCTGATCCGGTGTCAAGCCATCCACTGGCTGCAAGTTATCATGTGCCGTGTCGTGCTTCCATGCCAGATAGGCCAGCAGCGTGCCGCCTAAATCGGCCACATCCTCTCCCAGGGTGAGTTTGCTGTTGATGTGGATGTCGTCCACCACCACGTACTGCGCGTATTGATCGCGCACGCATGATACACGCTGCTCAAACGCCTTCGCGTCATCTGGGGTCCACCAATCGCGCAGGTTGCCGGTAGCGTCAAACTGCCGGCCTTCGTCGTCGAAACCATGGGTTAGTTCATGGCCAATCGTCGCGGCCGTATTGCCATAGTTCGGCGCAGCATCCATCTTCGGATCGTAGAGGGGCGGCAACAGTACGCCGGCCGGGAAGTTGATCTGGTTGGTTTGCGGATCGTAATAGGCGTTCACGGTGGGCGGAGTCATGTCCCATTCGCTGCGGTCCACCGGCTTGCCGATACGGGTCAACTCTCGCCGTTCTTCAAATGCCGCGGCGCGCTGCACGTCGCCTGGGAAGTCACCCGGTACGATTTCGACAGCGCTGTAATCGCGCCAGCGTTCCGGATAGCCAATCTTGTTCAGGATGCCGCGCAATTTCAGTAGCGCTTCTTTCTTGGTCGCCGCGCTCATCCACGTGAGACTTTCGATATCGGCTCCCATCTCCGCTTCAATCTGCTGAACCATCTGCAAAGTGGCTTGCCTGGTTTCGGGTGTGAAAGTACGTTCAACAAAAACTTGACCTAACGCCTCACCAAGATGCCGGTCCACCAAGCTCGTACAAGTCTTCCAGCGCGGCGGCTGTTCCTTGACGCCGCGCAAATAGCTCGAGTAAAACTCGAAGTAGGATTTGTCGAACGGCGGAGAAAGGTATCGCGCATACGCGTGAACAAGATGCCAGCGGAAGTAGGTCTTCCATTGCGCCAATTTGTTCTTTCCAAGCGCGTCATTCACGGCGGCAAAAAACTTAGGCTCGGTGACATTGAGTTCTTTGAACCCAGGAACGCCGCTATCGGTCCAATAGGCGTCCCAGTGAAACTGCGGAGTGAAAGCGATCAGCTTTTCGCGTGTAAAGCGGTTCTTTAACTTGTGTGGGTCGCGCTGCTCTACCCTCGTCAACGACGCACTGGCCAGTTTTGTTTCAATGGCCATCACATCCGCGGCATCCGCTTTCGCCTTCTTCGGACTCTCACCAATCAGCTCCAAATTCTGTGCCACGTGCTGCAAATAATGCTGGCGAATCTCAACGGATTTAGCGTCGGCCTTGGTGTAGTAATCCCGGTCCGGCAACCCAAGGCCGCCCGCACTTGCGTTAGCAAGCATTTGAGTCGAATTATCAAGATCGGGTTCTGCCGAAAAACGGAACAGAACATTGGTATTCACGCCGCTCCGATGCTCGACGGCCACATAACCCGCTATGTCACCGACCGACTTCAGTGCTGCAATCCGCGCCAGCTCTGCCGCTATCGGTTGGCTGCTGGCTTTATCAATGGCCGGCAGGTTCATGCAAGCCCCAAAGTAGTCGCCGATCTTCTGCTCGTTCGCGCTCCGCTCAACGCCTGCCTTCGACGCCTGCTCCAGAATGCCCCAAAGGTAGCGCGCGTTCTCATCGTCCATTTTTCCGTAAACGTCCCAGCGTGATTGGTCCGCCGGAATCGGATTGATCTTGTTCCATTGGCCGCATGAGTACTTATAAAAGTCAACGCACGGATCAACCGTCTTATCGACAAACTTCATCTCAAGACTTGGAGTGTATGGCAATTCGCGAAGAGGGGTTTCTTGGGCGCAGGCAAAACGACAACCCAACAACAAGAAGATGGCAAGTCTCATGTTGCGATTGTGGCACCAAGCCAAGTAAGATACTTCGCGAAGCCGTCCGTCACGGGCACGGCCAGCACCTCCGGCGTGTCATAGCTGTGCAGTTTCGCGATCAGATCTCGCAAGGCCGCGAACTGCTGGCGTGTTGTCTTGATCAGCAACAGAATCTCCTGCGCGGTTTCGATTTTGCCTTGCCAGCGATAGACGCTCTCGATGCCGGGTACGATGTTCACGCAAGCGGCGGCGCCTTCCCCCACGATGGAGTCTGCCAGTTTCAAGGCCTCCTCGCGGCTCGAACAAGTGCAGAACACGATCAACGCATCCGTCATAAAATGTTGTTTTTACTAGACCTTTCGACAAAACCAGTTTATAAATAGAAGTAACGATGTTTCGTTCTTATCTACGCCCGATTGCAGCACTGGCCACACTCACCGCGCTTGCGGCGTATGCGGTCATCATGCTGCGCGGCCCTCAGGGCTTGAGCGCCCTCTCCGAAAAACAGAAACAGATTCGCACTCTCGAAGAAGAGAACGCTAATCTGGCGCGCGAAGTGGAAGCTCGCAAACAACACATAAAGCGGCTCGAAAGTGATCGTGCAACGCAAGTTTTAGAGCTCAGAAAGCTCGGCTTCGTGGGCCAAGGCGACACATCGTTCAACGTAGGCGGCCAAAAAATCAGTCCTTCCGACAGCCAAACCTCAAGTGATACTTCTACTCCGGCAATGCATTAACTATTCTCTCTGAGATCCTGAAAAATGACAGTTTACGAAGAACGCAAGGACGACCTTGAACGCTACGAGTTTATGTGGGGTAAAGAGCGCGGACGCTTGGCGATTTCGCTCGATTGCATTACCGATGCATTGGTTCTAGCCGGGCAACATGGCGTCTATTGCCAGAGCGTGCGCCAACTCGGCAAGCCCGCCATGGATATTCAGCTCATCACCAAAAGCCTCACCGACGCGAAAGAATTGATCACGAGCGTTTTGGAAATGAAGGCGAATCAACAACTTGCTAGAGACCCTGCAGAAAAGGATTGAACTGCTTCTCGTGCCCGATGGTGGTGGGCATACCGTGCCCGGGAATGACAACGGTTTCGTCCGGCAGCGGCAGCAGACGCGTCTTGATCGAACTGAGAAGCTTGCGGCTATCGCCACCGGGCAAATCGGTGCGGCCTACAGTTTCGCGGAAGAGCGTGTCGCCGGCAATCAGTTTCTGTTCCTGCGGGATCCAAATCGACAGACTTCCCTGCGTGTGCCCGGGCGTCAACATGACGTTGAAATCGGCATTACCGAGCTTTAGAGAGACACCATCTGTTGCCGGCGTGTCGATCTCAGGCCGCTCTGGCGTTTCCACGCCAAGCCACTCCGCCTGCACGTCGAGCGAGCCCAGCAGGGCATCATCCTTTTCGTTCATATACACTGGCGCGCCGGTGAGAGCTCGCAACTTAGCGGCGCCGGCAACGTGATCGATATGCCCGTGAGTGACGATAATCGCTTTGACCTTCAGCCGGTGCTTATCGAGGACATCGGTGATTTTTGAAAGCTCATCGCCCGGGTCGATGACGATGGCTTCTCGCGATTGTTCATCGCCGAAAATGGAGCAGTTGCAGCGGAGCTGGCCGACGGGAAGAATGACGTGGATCATGTACTGAATTCTGTTTCAATCGCGCGCCGTCCCGGAACATCCAACGTACACGCCAAGACCATCATCCCAAAGCCCGACGCCAAGCGCTGATTTTTTTGCAAACCTGGATTTCGTTTCATCTTCTCGCTGATTGCACCGGCAAAAGTCACCACGATCAGATCGGCCATTGTGTTCAAAGCGACGGATAATCCAACCAAAAATATGAGCTGCAAAAAAGCATGCCCATTGGCGGGCGAAACAAACTGCGGCACGAAGGCCAGAAAGAACAGTGCCGTTTTCGGATTCAGCACCTCGGTCCAGATTCCTTGACGGAACGAAGTGCCGGCCGCGGGCTTATCGTTGCCGTCATTCATCGACACATTCCGTGTTCTAATCATGCGAACACCTAGATAGACCAGGTACGCGGCGCCAGCGTATTTGCCTGCGCTGAAGGCAAGCGCGGAAGTCGCAAGGACCGCGGAAAGTCCGAGCGCGGCGGCAACGACATGCAGAAGTCCACCCACAAACGTACCCAAGGAAGACAGCGAGCCTTCCCGCCGGCCCCCAGCTAAACTCCGCGCAAGCACGTAAAACAAACCGGGACCGGGCGTAATCGCCAGCAGGATCGCAGCGCTTAAGAATATGCTGAAATGAGCGGCATCAGGCATGCCGTATTTTACCGAAGAATCAACGGTCCTCAATCGGAAATCGCATCACGCTTTGCTGCTCCGCTGTGAGCGACTGCCACACGTATCGCGGCATTGTACTCACGTCCCGACTGAAGTCCGCATACCAGCGCCGCACGTACCGAATCGTCACCAGCGGGCGCGGCATATCGGTTTTGTTCGACGTCCCTCGATGCAACGCCCACGGATGCCGAATCAGCACGTCACCAACATCCAACAAAACAGGCTGCATCTCAATCTCCCCGGCCGAGATAGCCCGAATCGCTTCGTTCTTCGACATCCTGTGCGTGGCCGGCGCGATTTCAATCGGCCCATTGGAACGCGAAATACCCAGCAGCCCAAAACTGACCATCAATATGTATGGCGGCAATAAAAGATCAGGATCTTCCGCAAACAATGGCCGCTGATAATCGACGTGCGGTTGCTGCGGGATTGAATCTTTCAGTGGCACATCACAGCCCCACTGATCGGCCACAACGCGGTCATCCATAACGCCGCGCACGACGGCCAGGAGTTCGGCATCGAAGAAGAATTCCGGCTGAAAACATGGTGGATCAAAAGGCATCGGAAGAAAGTGACGATGCGGTCCGCGGTTCGGCTGCTCACTGTTCTTTTCCAGGTAGTCCGACAGAATCGGCCAAAAGGCTTCGCGGCAGCGTCGAATCGTCGACGCGGCAAAACGGGCGTTCAGAACGCAAAAGCCTTTGTCTCGAATTTCCGAAATGGCAGCCTCAATCAACAGTGAATTGTCTCATCCGCGCTTTTCCTCTTGACATACGAAGTCTTTACTAGTAATCTCTTCGTATATGCCTGCCTCGCCGCCTAAACCGACTGACGCTGAACTTGAGATCCTTACCGCCCTCTGGAGCATCGGTTCCGGCACTGTGCGCGACATCCATACGGTCATCAACCGGCGCCGCCCAGCGGAATACAGCACCCTTTTGAAGTTTATGCAGATCATGACCGAAAAAGGCCTGGTCATTGTCGACCAAACCGAGCGCGCCCACCTTTACACCGCCTCGAAACCCCGCGAGTGGACCCAGCGGCAACTCGCTGGCGATCTTCTGCAACGTGTTTTCAACGGTTCGGCAAAAGGGCTCTTCGTCGGTGCGCTCTCCGCCCGCAAGGCGTCGAAAAAAGAGTTGGCCGAATTGAGCAAACTATTAGACGAATACCAGGGAGGCAGGAAATGACGCTTCTGGAAAGCATAGTCGAACGCCCTTGGGCCGCGGCGGTCGGCTGGACGCTGCTCCATTCGCTGTGGGAGGGAGCTATCATGTCCGCCGTGCTGGCAGCAGTGCTGGTGGCCGCAAAGTCGCCGCGCATCCGCTACGCGGCCGCTTGTCTAGCCATGCTTGCGATACTCGGGGTGTTCGGCGCAACTCTGTTTCACATGGCGCCACATGCCGCTCACGTGCCGAACGTTGTCAAAACATTGCCCTTTCCCGTTTGGAATACGGCGGTCATGACTTCGCCGAACGCCTGGGACCCGAACCTCACCGCCATCGCACCCTGGCTTGCCCCGTTCTGGATCGCCGGCGTTTTCGTTTTCTATCTCAGATATGCCGCCGGATTCTTATCAGTCTCTCGCCTCCGCCGGCGCGGCGTATGTGCCGTCCCTGAATGCTGGCAGCAAAAACTTCAAACGTTGGGCGCCCAATTGCGCGTCTCGCGCCCGGTCTTGTTGCTGGAATCCTCCCTCGCCGAAGCGCCCATGGTAATCGGCCACGTTCGACCTTTGATCCTCATGCCCGTTGGCCTGATCACTGGCTTACCCGCCACGCAAATCGAAACCATTCTGTTGCATGAGCTGGCTCACATTCGTCGCCATGATTTTCTGATCAACGCCCTGCAGAATCTGGTCGATGGTTTGCTTTTCTACCACCCCGCTGTCTGGTGGATCTCGCACGTCATTCGCGCCGAACGCGAAAAGTGTTGTGATGATGTCGTCGTGGGAACCAGCGGCAACGCGCACGAATACGCACGCGCTCTTGCCGCGCTTGAAGAAACCCGTTGGTCTGGCCGCGAACCGGCCGTCGCTGCCAAAGGAGGCAGTCTCATGAAACGTATCCGCCGTTTACTTTATCCCACTGGTCCGAATGTCGCGTGGACGCCAGTCCTCGCAACCGCGGTACTCTTGATCACTGCGGCCGTAACGCTCGGCGCATGGCAGCAAAACGAGCCACTTCGGTCGCACGTTTTGAAGGCTTGTCCAGAATCAGCTCGCAGCAGCGGTGCAGACGTCACCGATTACAACAAGTGGCTGGACGAGGACGTCGTTTATATCATTGACGATGCAGAACGGGCTGCCTTTCAAAAGCTCACGACCGACGAGGAACGCGCGTGTTTTGTTGATCAGTTCTGGGAGCGCCGCAATCCCACGCCCGGCGCCTCGGAAAACGCCTTCAAGACAGAACACTACCGCCGCATAGAGGTCGCCAATAAACGTTTTCCAAATGCCTCGGGCGCACCCGGCTGGCAAACCGATCGTGGCCACATGTACATTCTTTACGGCCCACCCGATGAAATCGATTCTCACCCGTCCGCAAAACCGCAGCCCTACGAAATGTGGGGCTACCGTTCCGTCGACGGCCAAAGTGAAATGAGTTTCTTCCGATTCGTCGACAAGAGTGGCCGTGGCGACTATCGTCTCGCCCCCAGCACCGGCCATTGATGAATCCTCACTCGTCGCGTGGAGCGTTCGTCGGATCAAGCCGTGACGCTCTACGGGCTGGAAAATCTCTTTGTTATGCTTTCGTCGACGAGATCGATTCCAACATCAACTCGAATTACAACGGCCTGCAGCTTACGGCGGAGAAACGCTTGAGTCACGGCCTCTCACTGCTGGCGAGCTACACCTGCTCGAAGGCTGGATGACTTTGCTCCGTTCGGCACTTTCTACCGGCATTTCGATTGGGGCCCTTCAGATGACGATATCCGGAATGTCTTCAAGCTTTCCGGGGTGTATCAGATTCCGCATGTCGGTGGCTCGGGAGGTTTCGCCGGCAAGCTGGTGAATGGTTGGGAGGCTGAGCGCGAACGTCGCATGGCAGGGAGGCTTTCCATTTTCTATCTACAGCGGAGTAGACAATTCGCTGACCGGGAACGACTAGGATAAGGCGGATTTCGCGGGGACGAACTACAGCCAAGTGGAGCTAGGTCAGATTCTAGCGGGCGATCCTGGGCGTATTTTACAATTTGTTTTGAAGCTCGCGTTTTAGTCAAATGATTTACACAAGGCGTGCCGTAGCGCGTTTGGCCTTAGCTGCGCTACCGGTATCGAAGCTGGTGGCCAATCCGAATTCGCGGTTCGGAGAAGTGCAGATCGGGATAATCATCTCGCCTTACAATTATCCGGAGATCCCGGTACGGGCGGATCTGGTTCTGCACAATCTTATCGACCTGGGAATCAGTGCATTCGAAATGCAGGATGTGCGGGCTGAGGTTTACGCGGGAGCGCCTGGTGACGTGCGGCAGGGCTACTCCGGTTCACCGTCAGCCGCAGACGTAACCCCAGAGGCTCAGCGCAAGACCGCGGAAGAGCTCAAACAGTGGCGATTATCGGCTCCGCTGGATAAGTACCGAGCCCTGCGTCAGCTTTATACCGACGCAGGCGTAACAATCTACGCCTTCCGGCTGGCGAAAGTGAGCGAGACTTTCGAGGATGCCGAGTACGACTATTTTTTCGAGGCGGCAGAAGCATTAGGCGCCAATCAAATCACCGTGGAGCTTCCCCAGAATTCGGATCTGACGAAACGGATCGCAAATTTTGCCTCACAATACAAGATCATGATGGTTACCACAACCATACGCAGGTCAACTTCAATAGCTGGGATGCGGCTCTTGCGCAATCTCCTTGGAACGGCATCAACTTCGATGTTGGCCACTATGCGGCGGCTGTCAGTGAATCGCCCGTGCCGTTTATCAAAGCGCATCATGACCGTATTACCAGCTTGCATTTGAAAGATCGGAAGTTTCGTACCAATGGAGGCGAAAACACGACTTGGGGGCAGGGCGATACGCAGCTTCGGGAAATTCTGCAATTGGTGAAAAAGGAACAGTATCGATTCCCAGCAGCGATTGAGTTGGAATACCAAATCCCGGCCGGATCTACCGCATCGGCCGAGATCGCCAGGTGCCTCAAATTTTGCGAGAGTGCTCTTTTGTCATAAATCAGTTCCTCAAGCCGTCTGTCCGCAGAGGCTGGGAACTGACGTTAGAAGTTCGACCGACCAATCAGCACTTTCGCGAATGGAAAGATTGCCGGCTTGCTGCGCCGATTGATAGATGTTGCGAACTGCGGATGGTTGCATTGCGTGACCCTCCGCATTGATTGCGCCGCCAAGTACTACTTTTCGAGGCGCAAGCGCTGCCGCTAAGTCCGGAATATCGGTATGATTCAATAGATTCGGAACAAAATTCGCGAACGGGTAATGGTAAATTTCGGTCTCGGCTAGGTTTTGGAAAGAGACGAGTCCTCCGCATAAATAGAGGCCTTGAATCGATGCATCGAGCGCTGCCGCGAACAGTGCGGGAACGGTGAGCCTGCGGAACGCCGCAATGTAAATCGGCCTCCCGCTGGTTGCCGGGTGGTTGCGCAGAGCCGCCGTAAGAGCGAGTATGTCACTGGTGCGCTGTCCAACCAGCGGCCGTCCCAGTATCACGGAACTCCACGCGTAGTTCTCTTCGCGCTGATGCCCTTGTTCGTATTCCGCGTGGCCTGGACTGAATTCCGGGGTCAGTGCTCCCACGCCTCGAATGTCGGCTGCGCAGATCACCGGACTCACCTCCGGCAGGGTTTGGTCCACCTCCGAATTGAACCAAAGGCGGTTGTTCGGTGCTTCGTCCAGCGCTAAAACGACAGGTTTGTTCTTGGGAACATTGTCGGGCATCAGTAGATAAGCCGGAAGCCATACTGCCGGCCCCGATACAACTTCCAGCACTTCCACTAAAACGTTGCGGCTTTTCACTTGCCCGATAGTCTGAGCGCGCAAATTGTTCGCCGGCCGGACCGTCTTCAATAGGCTCTCAAGCGGCACTGTGCTCCGCTGAACGCTTCGGGTCTTGATCAGCATAAACGGCGTAACGCTATTCAACTCGCGAACTACGCTACCGTTCTGGGTCGCCCACAGGGCTGATACGGGCTCCGGTTTGACCGGAGGCTCGTCAACGTGCTGGGAATTGCCCTGCAGCCAACGTGCGAACCAGTTGTAGACGAGTAGGCGGCTATCGTACGCGAGGGCATGGGGTAGCGGACTGTCGGCCCATTCCAACCGCTCCGGCCGTCCCAGAACCGTGTAGACTTTTTTCAGCTTTCCGTACTGTTCCAGGCCGTTGGAAATGTAATCCGGTGAGTAAGTCCCAAAGAAGTCACGGTCGCTCGGCCAGACGAGGAGCGGCTTCGGAGCAATCGGATACAGAAGATCCCAGCGATCAAAACCTGCTGGGCCCGAGTTCACTAGATCCTGCTCGGCGTCGTCCGTCGATCCGGGAGCGCGGAAGGGCTCGGCCACAATGTTTTCTGTGTTGCCCATACAGACGGCGGCTGCGGCAAGGCGCTCATCGGCCGCAGCAAGCAACATGGTCAGCGTGCCTCCTCCCGAGTGCCCTACTGACGCGATGCGCTTTGCATCCACTATTGGCAGCGATGACAAGTAGTCGAGACTGCGAATGGCATCCCACAGCTGGAACCGCGCACTCGAATCGCCGAAGAGCAAGAACTGCTTTCCGGGCACGGTATGCTCGGCATCGCAATCGGGCAGGAGACTGCGGGTTCCGGACTTATCCAGATAGTTGATGCGCTCTCCTTGACCCATAGGATCAAATGCTAAAACCACAAACCCGAGTTGCACCAATCCTTGACAACATCGCTGGTAGCTGGGGTAGGCCTTGGCCTCCCAGTAATGCCCGCTTTGGAATAGAACGGCTGGAAATGGACCCTGGCCTTGCTCAGGGACGTACAGGTTTGCCGGGATGAACAGATTCGGCCGACTTTCGTACACCACTTTATTGATTCGATAACCTGCGCGTTGCAGTGTCCCTGTCGTACGCGGGTTCAAAGGAGTTCGTTCAGGGCGTCCGCCAACGACCTCCCAGAGCGTCTCACGAACCCATTTCTGCCGCGCTTCGACGGAGGCATGCGAGGTCAACTTGTTCAGTTCGGCATCTCTCTTTGTCGCCGCCGCCTTGGCAAGCACCCCCAGGTAGTCAGGCAGGCATCTTGAATAATTCCGAAATCTTGTCAAGGATGTTGCCTGCGCCGCGCCTAACGCTTTCAAACCAGTAGAAAAACCAGGAGAAAGGGCGACGACGCCCAGTAGCTCTCTTCGAGTCATGTCTTTTTGTACCGCATATTTTCTTGAGATAATTTGAAATGTGCCTGAATATAAGCCTGAAACCGATAATCAAAACCAAAGAGTGGACCGCCGGCAGTTTCTGCGGCAGACGGCGGGGACCGTGCTTGCTTCCTCTGCAATGGCGATGCCGGCCCGATCGTACGCGCGTGTGATTGGGGCAAACGATCGAATCCGCATCGCCCAGTTAGGCTGCGGCGACCGCAGTCATGGACACGTTCACATGGCTCACATGGCGCTCCAGCGTACGCCCGTAGAGGTCATAGCAGTGTGCGATATCTGGAGCGTAGCGCGGGAAAGACGGGCCGCTCAAGTGAAGGACCTGTTCGGCAATGAGCCAAAGCTTTACAAGTATTCCGAAGAGATGCTCGCGAACGCCGACATCGATGGAGTGATGATCGCAACCGGTGATCATCAGCACGCAAAGCTTTGTATTGAGGTGGTCCAAGCCGGAAAGGACTGCTACGTCGAGAAGCCATTTGCCAACGTGCTCGCCGAGGCGAAAGCCGCTCGCGACGCCGTGAAGGCCTCAAAGCAAGTGGTGCAGGTTGGCACTCAACATCGTAGCCAGCCCTATCCACTTGCGATTCGCGACATCATTCGGTCAGGACGCATTGGCGAGATCGTCAGGATCACTCAGGAGTGGAATACAAATCAGCCGCGCTGGCGTCACCCTTCGAGTAAGGGCGCACCCGTTCTAAGAGAGGAGGACACCGACTGGCAGCGCTGGCTTCTTGGTAAGGCAAACCGGCCGTTTGACCCACAGGTTTACCAGGAGTTCAGGCTGTATCGCGATTTTTCCGCGGGTGTTCTAGATCAGTGGCTCAGTCATGGATCGGATCTGGTCCATCTTTGGACAGATGAAACCCACCCCAGTAGCGCGGTGGCAACCGGCGGGATTCTGACCTGGAAAGATGGCCGCGAAAATCCCGACAACGTGACAGTTTCCTTCGTATATCCGAAAGGAATTTTGTATACCTATTCGACCACGTTTTCAAACAGCTACCGAAGCTTCAGCCGCATCCAAGGTCGCGAGGGGACTATCGAGAACTACGGTGGTGAAGGTGCCTCTCTGTTCATGGTGACCAAAGAAGGCGGCCCGCACGAGCGCGACCCGGAAGGCAATGGAAAACCACGTTACACCGCGCCACCCACCATGGGCCCTACTGAAGACGTGGCGGAGATTATTAAGCTACCAAACGGGCGCGATCCCGATTCGCTTGGTCCAAATGATGATGATGTGGATCACATGATGAATTGGCTCGATGCCATGCGCGATCGGAAGCAGCCGAACGCGACTGTCGACCACGGCTTCTCCCATTCCATCGTCTGCATCATGGCCGCTCAATCGTATTGGACGGGTAAGCGCCTTTACTGGAACGCAGGTTCGGAAGAGATTATGGACGAACGGCCAGCGTGACCTGAAGAGATTTCGATCGCCTCACGCATGGCGCAGCAGGCGCCCATTCATTACATTCGTTACAACCCTACGAGTACTGGAACGACCCATCGGTTCCGATGGCGACGGTGACTGAAGATAGCTTGCGTCCCGCGGCGATGCTCGTCAAGAGCTGCCGCGAGATATCCGGCAGTAGAGTATTCGTCAAAATATTATCTACATTACGTGCGCCGCTTTCGACCTCGGTACAGCGTTTGGCCACTTCGTCGACGACGGCAGGGTCGTATTTGAGCTCGATCTTGTGATTTTCAAGCATGCGGCGCTGGATGCGGCCGAGCTTCAGTTCGATGATTTTTTTCAGAACTTCGTCGCGGATCGGGTAGAAAGGGATTATGACCATGCGCCCAAGGAACGCCGGCTTGAAGATTTTGTTCAGTTCGGGCTTGAGTGTTTTTACAAGAGCTTCGGGGCCGGGCATGGCGGCCGGATCGGACGTCAGCTTCGTCATCTGATCGGTGCAGGCGTTGGTGGTCAGAATGATGATAGTGTTTTTGAAATCTATTTCGCGGCCTTCGCCGTCTTCCATGCGGCCTTTGTCAAACACTTGGTAAAAAACCTCAAGAACGTCGGGGTGAGCCTTTTCGACTTCGTCTAAAAGTACGACAGAATACGGACGGCGGCGAACAGCTTCAGTCAAAACTCCGCCTTCGCCGTAGCCGACGTAACCTGGGGGCGAACCTTTCAAAGTCGAGACTGTATGAGCTTCCTGAAACTCGGACATGTTGATAGTGATGAGATTGTGCTCTCCGCCGTAGAGCAGATCGGATAGAGCCAGAGCAGTTTCGGTTTTTCCGACACCGCTAGGGCCGATGAGCATGAAAACTCCGAGTGGTTTGCCCGGATCGTCTAGACTCGCGCGGCCTGTTTGGATGCGTTGTCCGATGAGCTTCAGAGGATAATCCTGACCGATGACGCGTTTGGCCAAATGCTGATCTAGCGCTAGTACGGTGCCGATTTCATCGCTGATCATTTTACCGAGAGGGATGCCGGTCCAACCGGAGATGACCTGACCGACAATGTGACCGTCGACACACACCTGGAGCAATGGAGTTTCGCCCTGTAAGATATCTAACTGATGATTGAGATCGGCGAGTTGCCTGCGGAGAGTGTCGCCGTCGACGGTTGGGGAAATCTGGGTGGCGGCCGCAGTTTCGGAAGAACTGGCCGGAGCAGCGGACTGGGCGACTCCACTCAAATTTTCGAGCTTGCCGCGAACTTCACGAATCTCTTCCACGAGCGTTGAGACTTGCTCCCACTTGGCGTTAATCTCAGCAAAGGATTTGGCGGCGGCGGCCTTTTTTTCGACAACGGATTGGAGGCGCTCCGCATGATCGATGCCGGTGGCCGATTCGCGGCGGAGGATGCGCTCCTGGACGTCAAGATCGTCCATTTGACGCTGCAGATCTTCAATGGCGGCGGGAGTCGAGTTGTGACCGAGCGCGAGACGGGCACAAGCAGTGTCGAGAACGCTGACGGCTTTGTCGGGGAGCTGACGTCCGGCGATATAGCGGTGCGATAGCTTGACGGCGGCGGCGACGGCTTCGTCGAGAATGCGAACCTTGTGGTGCTTTTCAAGAACACCAATGATGCCGCGCATCATGACAAGGCACTGCTCTCCGCTGGGCTCTTCCACTTTGACCACCTGAAAGCGGCGAGCGAGAGCGGGATCTTTTTCAAAGTATTTTTTGTATTCAGACCAAGTGGTAGCGGCGATAGTGCGCAATTCACCGCGCGCGAGGGCGGGCTTGAGAATGTTAGCCACATCACCCTGGCCCGCTTGAGCACCCGCGCCGATCATGGTGTGGGCTTCGTCGATGAACAGAATGATGGGTCTGGGAGATCGCTTAACCTCCTCCACTAAGCTTTTGAGGCGGTTTTCAAATTCGCCTTTGATGCCTGCGCCTGCCTGCAGGAGCGCCATGTCGAGAGTGCGGACTTCGACATTCCTGAGTGGTGGAGGGACATCTCCCTGCGACACACGCAACGCGAAGCCTTCTACAACAGCTGTTTTGCCGACGCCGGCCTCTCCTGTGAGGATGGGGTTGTTCTGGCGGCGGCGCGTGAGGATATCGACGATCTGGCGGATTTCAAAATCACGGCCGAGAACGTTATCCACCTTACCTTGTCGAGCGTTCTCCGTGAGGTTAATGGTGAATTGATCAAGGTTAGGAGTTTTGCCGGAGCCGGGGGCGGATGCGGCTGACCGACCAGCGGCGGCCGGTTGGGCTGACAGTGACGTGGTTTGTTCGGGTGAGCCAGCGACTATATCGTTAAACTTGCCGAGAAGCTTGGGCGCGTCGATCAATTGCAGCTCGGGGCCGATTTCGTAAGCGACGCGGCGCAGGTCATCGTCCGAGACCAGCGCCAACAGGCAGAAGCCGGAGCGGATTTGAGCGGCTGAAAACTCAAGTGAAGCAGTTGTCCAGGCGGAGGTGAGCATTTTTTCCAGCCAGAGGCCAAAAGAGGGAGTGCTGGCGTTGCCTCTACGATTCGCCTCCAGCGCGCGGCCTAACTCGGTTTTCAGACGGCTGGTGTCGATGTTGAAATATTTTGCTATATGGTGAAGATCGTTGTCTTGCTGATCCAGGAGTTTGAAGAGGAAGTGTTCTACTTCGACGTTGTAGTGAGTGTTAGCGAGACAAAGGCCGGCGGCGTCTTCCAACGCTTTGCGGGTGGAGTCGTCGGTTTTGGAGATCAGGGACTTGAGGTTAACAGGCATTGAGTTCCTAAGAAGCGTTCAACAGAGTTGCAGGATGGCATGCGAAGGATCAACCGGCATTTCTTTGGTTTTGGACCAGCTTAACCAGCCGAGTTGCGGAGCGGCGTCACCTTCGGCGCCGAGTTCACAGGGGGGGAGTTTGTTCGCGCCGCAAGATTAATTGGACCTCAAGATCAAATTCGTCGCCTGCAAAGAACGGTTCGCAAGGGGCGGTAAGCAAAGCCTGACGGCAGAAAGTCGAGATACTCCTTGAGAGACAACGGCCCAAGGACGATACGGACGCGCGATTGCGGATCCCAGATCTCATGGCCAGCTACCGCGCCAAAACCTAGTTGTTGAGAGTCGAGGAAACTCTCATCCAGATTTCACTGCGAGGCTTCATCAAGGCTGTACCAGGCGCCCAATATTGCTGCGAGGGCGCAGGTTAGGGTTCCAGCTCAGCGTCGAGTGTAATCTCAGTGTCATAAAGCTTGGAGACGGGGCAGTTTTCTTTGGCGGTATTGGTGGCGCGAATGAATGCTTCCTGACTGGCACCGGGAATCTTGGCTCGCAGCGCGAGATGGCTGCGGGTGATAGCGAAACCGTCGCCTTCTTTGTTGAGCGAGATGGTGCAGGTGGTGTCGATACTATCGGCCGTGAGACCTTCGTTTTGGAGAACCAGTGAAAGGGCCATAGAGAAACAACCCGCGTGGGCGCCGGCCAAAAGCTCTTCAGGATTTGTACCCGTGCCTTGCTCAAAGCGGGTTTTGAATGAGTAAGGGGTGGTGTTAAGGACGCCGCTGGCGGTTGAGATAGTGCCTCCGCCGGATTTGAGATCGCCCTTCCATTGTGCTTTTGCGGTACGGTCCATAATTTAAAGACTCCTGTTAAGAATGATACGCGAACGGGACGAGAAGTCGCGAGGATTAGTCGCAGCGAAGCGCCTCCGACGGATCTAATTTGGATGCTCGCATTGCAGGCAACAAAGTAGCAACAGCTCCAATTACGGCCAGCAACACAATGGCCGACCCCAGTGTGAGTGGATCGTACGGTTTCAGGTCAAACAGTAAAGAACCCGCGCCTCGACCCGCGGCTAACGCCAGGACGATTCCGATCACCACACCGCAAGCCAGCAGCAGCGCGGCTTCCATCATCACCATGCCCACGACTTGGCCGCGCCCAGCACCTATGGCAATGCGAATGCCAATCTCGTTACGGCGGCGAGTCACAACATAGCTAATCACTCCATAGAGCCCGACGGTGGCGAGCACTGCAGCAAGCACACCGAAAAAGCCCGAAAGCATGGCCATCATTCGCTCGCGTACCAGCCCGTCCTGAATGCGCGATTCGAACGACCGGCAACCAACAATGATTTCGGGATGCTTGCTGGCAATTCGGCGTTTCACCGACTCGGCGGCAGTGGCAGCCGATAGATTAGAGTGGATCATGATTGCCGTCCAAGGGCGAGGATTCGGAAACTGCGAGGCCGGCGCAATCGCCATCGGAGGCGTATCCCCGCGTAGGTCATTGTATTTGGTGTCAGGTATCGTTCCTACAATTTCGTACACAGTGGAAGGGTAGCTAGGTTCCGCATGAGTACGCACCGTTTGTCCAATTGGATTTACGCCGCTCAAGTACTCGCGAACAAACGTTTGATTCACCACGGCGACGCGCGCAGACGCGTTCGTGTCGTTTGGGCTGAAGTCCCGTCCGCTGAGTAAGCGAATGCCCATGGTGTCGAAGTAACCAGGACTCACCCAAGTGAACTTTGATGCTCCTTCCGCGCCTCTGACGGTAACGCCATGCCCCCAACTGTTCCCCATCAGCGGTGTGTTTGTCGTGCTGGCTGCGTTCTGCACGCCAGGAATGCTGCGTATTTCCTCTACGAGTTCATGCGTGAACTCTTCCATATGGTCCTTTGCGACATGAGCATTTTGAAAACCGACGAAGGCCATAGTAATTCCCTTCTCCCGCATGCCTGGATCAAACGTCAGCAGATTATGAAAGCTGCGAACGAACAGCAAGGCGGAGAATAATAGAACAAGCGAGACTGAGATCTGAAACACAACCATCATCCGCTGCATGGAGAAGCGCTCGCGACTCGCCGTCATGCCGCGTCCGCCCGCTCTGATAGCACTGCCGGGGTCGGCGCCGGATGCCCGAAGCGCCGGCACCATGCCGAAGATTAAGCATGTCAACATAGCTATTAAAGCCGCGAATGCCAATACCGGCAGATCCGTCCCCGTGGAGAGTGTTACCGCGCTGTCCTCAGTAGAAAGCGCTCGCACAAGGACGCGGCTCAACACTTGCGCCAGCCCTACGCCCAACGCCGCGCCAATCGCCGCAAGCAGGCTGCTTTCTACTATCAGCTGGCGCAGCAGGCGGACACGCCCCGCGCCCAAAGCCAGGCGCACGGCAATTTCTCGCTCTCGAACACTGGCCCTGGCGAACATCAAATTCGCCAGGTTCGCGCAGGCAATCAGCAGTACAAGACCGGTGATGCCCAACAGCAGCTGCAGCGACGAATCGTACGAATCACGAAGATAGCTGACTCCAGTGGCAGCGGATTGAGCCGCCAGCTTGAACTGCAGATATTGCGAGATCACTTTCGCGTCGTAACCGGTGATCTCGGTGGCCGCCATGATGCCAGGACTCATCCCAGTTAACTGAGCGGACGCCTGTGGCAGACTCACGCC
Organism: Bryobacterales bacterium; assembly: GCA_003167495.1. GTDB lineage: Bacteria > Acidobacteriota > Terriglobia > Bryobacterales > Bryobacteraceae > Bog-105. The sequence goes on from PMSX01000149.1 coordinate 18,502, forward strand.
CGGGCGGAGCCGCCCCATCACGGTCACATCAAACAAATTCCGCATCAACTGTTGCGGTTGGCAAAAAGGCACTACAATGTCGAAACTCTCGCCCACGGCTAAGCCAAAGAACGATGGCGGCGTGACTCCGACCACTTGAGCAGGCACACCATCAACAATCAGCTTAGTGTTGGCATCAAGCTCGCGACTTCCCAACTTGCTTTGCCAATAAGCATGACTGACCATGACGGTAGAATCCGGGCAGGCGTGCTCGTCGTCGGGACCAATGGATCGTCCGCGCCAGGGTTGCACTCCGAGTGTGCGAAACGCATCGCCCGTGACGATGAGAGCGTTCACCGGGTCAGCATCGCCGCCCTCGCCAACTATTTTCTGGTATTTGCTCCATGCGAAGACGCCGGAAAAGCTCGGATGACTGCGGCGGATCTCCTCCCACATGGGCCGAGTCAATTCGCCATACGCGTCGTTCATTCCCATGCCGCCGTTACCGCCGACGATCTTGATTTCGGCGAGTTCATGCGGATTCTGAACGGGTAAACTGCGCAGCCGGACGGCGTCGATCAATTGAAAAATGGCCGTGTTGGCGCCAATACCGAGAGCAAGCGAAACGACGGCGACCACAGTGAAGCCCGGGCTCTTCGCTAACAAACGGGCGCCATAGCGCAGGTCTTGCGCGATGCTTTCCAACCACGAAACGGTATTCATGCGATAAATCTCCTCTCGAATCAAAGTCGGGTTTCCAAATGTGCGGCGAGCGGCGGAGGCGGCCTCGGATGGAGTCATTCCCCGCGCGATATTGTCGGCGGTTTCGGTCTCGAGGTACGAAGCAATCTCAAGCCTTCGTTCCAGGTCCCAATGCTTGCGCTTTAGAAACCGCCGCCAGCTCATAATTCAGCTATTCCTCGGCAGGCCGTAAAACCTGGTTGACCGCATGGACAACGCGTTCCCAGCGGCTGGTTTCCACATTTAATTGCTTGCGTCCAGCGCTGGTTAGCCGGTAGTAGCGCGCTTTTCGATTGTTTTCAGAAGTTCCCCAGAAAGAAGCAATCCAACCGCGATCCTCAAGCCGATGCAGTGCAGGATATAGCGATCCGTGTTCTACCAGTAGGACTTCTTCCGAACGGTGTCCAATCACGTGCGCTATTGTGTGGCCGTGCGCGGGCCCAACGGCGAGTGTTTGTAAAATCAGCATATCCAGCGTGCCTTGCAGGATTTCGGTTTGCGTTGCTTTCTTTCCCATGTTTGAATCGAGCTTATCACACTTCGGTAGAGATACGACTGGAGTGTGTGGCCCGCGGGCGCGCACGCAACGAACAGACCATTCGCGAAATAGACGACAAGCTGAATGCGCTTGGCAAAATGCAGGGCGACATGGAATCGCGCCCAATGTAGTTCGAACTAATCCAGGCGCCCGATGGCGCTGATCATGCGGCCGGGGTTATGCGGCTCGCGGCGGTAAGAAAAGAAGTGTTCAGCAAGACAGACAGTACAGAGCCCCGAATCGAAAATTTGATCGGCCGGAACACCCGCGGCACTCAGATGACGGCGATTCGCTTCAACCAGATCCAGGTTCTGCTTCCCCGTAACGGGAGGCCATTCGGGGAAGAGCGTACTGAATTGGGAGGCGACTTCCGGTCCGACTTCGTAACAGCATTCGCGAATACACGGACCTAGAGCGGCACGGATATCGTCCGGGTGGGTGCCGAAATAGAGATGCATCTTTTCGATCGCACGCGCCGCGATTCCGGCAACCGTACCGCGCCAACCGGCATGAACGGCGCCCACAGCGCGCTTTCCGGCATCGAGCAAGAGAATCGGTACGCAATCGGCTGTTCGGACACCGATTCGGCGGTTGAGATCGTCCGTGACCAGCGCATCTCCTTCGCATTGCCGATCCCGTAAAGGATGCGCGTTTAAAACCTGATCGGAGTGCACTTGGCGAAGGGTAACGTCCACTTCGGGATTGGCCATGCGTGTACCGAATCCGTGGCTTTGCCAGAGGAAATGCTGAAGGTCGGCGCAGCGATAGAGGCCGTCGGCGCCAAGCAGGAAAGACGAACTACTCACGTAATTCTCACTTGGCCGCGAGTTGATGAGCGCGATACCATTCCAACGTCAAGCGCAGACCTTGTTCGAAGGTAAAGCGCGGTGTGTGGCCCAGTTCCCGCATCGCCGCCCTAGTATCGGCCTGCGAATCGCGGACGTCACCTGCCCGCGCAGGACCATATTTCGCTGGAATGTTCACACCTTCGATTTGCTGAAGTTGCTTCCAGGTTTCGTTGAGCGTGATCCGCCCACCGTTGCCGGCGTTAAATACTTTGCCCGAGATACCTGAAACTTCAGCCGCCTTGAGCAGCAACCCGACCACATCCTCTACATAAGTAAAATCGCGCGATTGCTCGCCGTCGCCGAAAATAGTTGGGCGGCGGCCCTCGAGTAAACAAGTCATGAACACCGACAAGACGCCCGAATACGGACTGGAAGGATCTTGCCGCGGACCGAAAACGTTAAAGAAACGTAGCGATACAGTTTGCAAATTGAAGCAATTGGCGAACACGGACGCGTAGTACTCGCCAACCAGCTTCTGCAAGGCATAGGGAGACTTGGGTTGCGGACTCATGGTCTCAACCTTCGGCAGGACTTCGGTATCACCGTAAGCAGAAGAAGAAGCAGCGTAGATCACGCGGCCCACACGCCCTTCCGCCGCGGCGCGAAAGACATTGAATGTGCCATCAATATTGACTTCGTGGCTCTCCACCGGCTGGTCAATGGATTTCGGCACCGACGGAATCGCCGCCAGATGGAACACACGGTACCCTCCGGCGATCACCGGAGCAATCTGGTCGTACCGGCAAATATCCAGTTGGTGAAAGGTAATCCGGCTTTTGATGTCCTCCAGATTCTGCAGTTTCCCGGACGACAAATTGTCAATGATATGGACTTCCCGGCCATCGGCGAGGAGAGCCCGGACCAGCGCGGACCCTATAAAGCCAGCTCCACCCGTAACGACGTAGCGATTCATATAATTTGTATCGGTTCCCCGGCTGACTGCGCCGCTCTTAAAGTGTTGATGGCGCGGGCGGCCACATCGCCTGCGTCCCTGCTGAAGTCAAACGCCTCCAACGAGACCCAACCGTCGTACTTTAATTCGGTCAATTTATGTAAAAGGGCTGGGAAGTTATAGTTTCCCATGCCGGGTTCGCGGCCGTCCATCTCATTGACGTGAACGTGCCGGATATGCGAAAAATAGCGCTCAATCAGCACGGTGTGCGGTTCCGTTTCATCGATCGCGTTGTGCACATCGAACATGGTTTGGACCGCGGGACTGTCAATTTGCCGGACAATGGAAACGGCTTCCGCCAAGCTCGTGACCACATCGGTTTGGCTGGGCGAAAGTGCTTCTACCAGAAGAACGACACCTCGGGATTCGGCATGCGAGGCGACATCAGCCATACCGGCGGTAAAGAATCGAACAGCTTCGGCGGCCGAAGAGCCCGGCACACTCGTGCGCTGTTTAGGAGAGCCAAAAACAACCACCGGCCGCTTGCGGGCGCCAGGGGTGGCCAGGTCGGCGCACAGATCAATCAGCAAACGAACGTAGTTCCAACTGTGGAGGCGAATGCTCTCATTGGTGGTCACAATCTGCAGACCCGGCGGAGCGGTGAGCAACCAGTGCAGACCGACAAATTCGAGCCCTTCATCGGAGATCGTTTTGCGGACCTCGACGCGCTTCTCGGGCGAGAGTGCTGCTGGATCTTCGCCTAGCGTGAAGGGCGCAATCTCAAATCCTTCGTAGCCCAGCTGACTCACCACGCGGCACATATCGGCGAGAGGCATCTTTTGAAAGAGTTCATTGCATGTGGCGAAGCGATAGGCGGCGGACACGACTCCCATTTTAGCGTTTGCGCTCGTTTGCCCCTCTGGGATACTCAAAGTTAATATGTGCGGGGATGAAGTCTTGTTGGAATCGAAGTTATCGCTGCCTTTGCTGGGACGTGGGAAGGTACGCGACATGTACGACTTTGGCGATAGTTTGCTGTTCGTGGCCACCGATCGCATTTCAGCGTTCGACTGCGTCTTAGGCAGCGGCATTCCATGCAAAGGCAGAGTGTTGAACCAGATGTCGCTGTTTTGGTTCGAGTTTCTGAGGGATGTGGTACCGTCGCACGTCGTTACGGCTGACATGAAGCGCTATCCGAAGATGGGCGCGCGGCGGAAGTCGATGAAAGGCCGGTCGATGCAGGTGAAGAAGGCCGACATGGTGCGGGTGGAATGTGTAGCGCGCGGGTATTTGGCGGGATCGGCTTATCGGGAATATTGTTTGCAAGGAAAAGTGTGCGGCATTCCCCTGCCCCCGGGGTTGCGCGACGGCGACCAGCTGCCGGAACCCATCTTTACGCCTGCGACCAAAGCCATCACTGGGCACGACGTGAATGTGCCGTTTCGTTATATTGCGAACGTACTGGGCGTGGAACTGGCGGGACAGTTGCGCGATTTGACGTTAGAGGTTTACTACCGGGCCGCGAACTACGCCTTGCAAAGGGGCATTATTGTGGCCGATACGAAGCTCGAGTTCGGCTTCGTGGACAGCCAACTGGTACTGGCCGATGAGGTTCTGACGCCGGATTCGTCCCGTTTTTGGCCCGCTGACCAATATAACCCGGGCGGTACGCAAATCTCGTACGATAAACAGTACGTGCGTGACTATTTGGAGACGCTCCAGTGGAACAAGAAAGCGCCGGCTCCGTCTCTTCCAGAAGAGGTCATTGAAAAGACCAGCGCCAAGTATATTGAAGCGTATACGAAGTTGACCGGGAAGCCTTTCCCGGAATCCGCCGTGTGAGGATTCAGTATGGAAACGTTAACGAGTCTTAATTGGTTGGATATTGCACTGGCAATCATTATCGCTGTTTCCGCGATTGCCGGATTGCGCGCCGGTTTTGCGCGCGTGGTGATTGGACTTTTAGCGACAATCGTGGGATTGCTGGTGGGCTTCTGGTGTTATCGCATATTAGGCGCGGAGCTGCATCGTTGGATCTCGAGACCGGCCGTAGCTAACGCGGTGGGATTCTTTCTGATTTTCTTTGGCGTGGCGCTCTTGGGTTCCCTCATCGCGGCGCTGCTTTCGCGGATGTTGCGGTGGGTTGGCCTTTCCTGGTTCAACTATCTCTTGGGCGGAGTGGCGGGTTTCGTGCGCGGCGCGTTGGTGGTGGCGGTGCTTGCCAACGTGCTGGTGGCTTTTGCGCCTTCGCCGGTACCGGACTATTTGCGAAATTCACAGGTTTTGCCGTATGCCAACGGTGTGGCGGCGATTTTGGCTGAGTTTGCTCCGCGGCAACTGAAAGATTCGTTCTCGCACCAGATGGAAAGCTTAAAGCAGATTTGGGCGGCCCATGAGCGGCGGGCTGGTTAGTTAGCGGCCAATGCTGGTTATTTTCGACCTGGACGGCACGCTGATC
>PMSX01000163.1:0-4684 GCA_003167495.1 Bryobacterales bacterium
CGTTGCCGTTTCCATCCACGGCCACACCCGTGGGAACGGAGAAACCGCTGCCGATCGGGTTGATGGTGGTGTACCCGCCTGCCGCCAGGATCTCCTTCACCGTGTGGCTGTATGAGTCGGCGACGAATACGTTGCCGTTTCCATCCACCGCCACGCCAGCGGGTAGCAAGAAACCGCTGCCAAGGCTGCTCTGGACGGCAGGGCTATAGGTCACTTGGGGACCCGTGCCCGTGCCAGAAAGATAGGCAGTTGCGATGAGCGCTCCCGAACTGTTGGTCAGTGTCACTCCCCCGTAGCGGGGACCGGCGAGCGTAGGGGTAAAAGTCACGTTGACGGTGCAGGTGTCGCCGGAGTTGTAAGTGTGGCTGGTTCCGTTCGTGGTGCAGGTGCCGGTGCCGGCGTCGGTGAAGTCCAGATTGGCTGCTCCCAGGGTGAGCACTGCGGGTGCGGCAATGGTGGTGCTGGTTCCAAAGGTGAAGGTGAGGGACGTAGTAGCTGGAGTCGCGGTGGCGATGGATAGCGAACCCAAATTCGACGCCGGTGTAGCGAACCCAGCCACGGTTAAGGTTGCGTTCTGCGTCCCGGTAGTGTATGGGCTGCTCGCCGCTTGTGATGCCTGCAGCACCACCGTTCCGCCGCTGGTGAGGGTGACTAAGGCTCCTGAGATAGTGGCTGGGCCGGAAACGACGGCGTAAGTAAATGCGCCAGAGGAGTTGGATGTGGCGCTGACCGTGAAGGGAGCGTCACCATAAGTGTGGTTCGGCACGCTGAAGGTAATGATGGGCGGGCCAGTCCCTGTCCCGCTCAACGCGATGCTTTGCGTGGTATAGTTCGGAGCCGCACCGTTCAGGGCAGTGTCTGTCGGGGCCAGCGAACCGCTGATTGCGCCGACCGCCACAGGCGTGAAGTTGAGTAGGTAGGTGCAGGAGGCACCCACGGCCAGCGTAGCCGCACTCGACGAGGTAGTGAGTTGTGGACAGGTAGAACTGCCGCCGATGGTGAAGCCAGACGCGATGCTGGGATTCAGACCGGACGTAGGTACCGGGAAGCTCAGCGTAGCGTTGCCGCTGTTTGTGACAGTGACAGTTTGCGGGCTATCGGAACTGGTATTGCCGACCACAGTGGTAAGGAAGCTCAGCGCCGGCGGATCGGCAAAATCCAGCTTCTCGACTATAACGTTAGTGCTCTTGCTGACGAACACGTTGCCGCTGGCATCCACTGCTATGCCGTTGGGGCCACCAGCATTGCTTTCCAGCGTGTTGACGGTCGTGTAGCCGCCCGCCGAAAGAATCTCCTTCACCGCATTGTTGCCGTTGTCGGCGACGAAGACGTTGCCGTTTGCATCCACCGCTACGGAAACGGGGCTGATAATCCCGCTGCCCAAGGTATTCACTGTGGTGTAGCCGCCGGCCGAAAGAATCTCATAAACCGCATTGTTATCGAAAGCGGCGACAAAGACGTTGCCGTTTGCATCGACCGCCACGCCAAGGGGGCCACCGAATTCAAAACTGCTGGCCAGCGTGTTGATGGTGGTGTAGCCGCCGGCCGCCAGAATCTCCTTCACCTGATCGTTGTAGTAATCGGCGACGAAGACGTTACCGTTTCCGTCGACCGCTACTCCGGTGGGATTGTAGAATCCGGCGCCCAGGGTGTTGACGGTGGTGTAGCCGCCGACCGCCAGGATCTCCTCGACCGCGTTGTTGGCGGGATCGGCGACGAAAACGTTGCCGTTTCCATCCACTGCTACGGCATCGGGGTTTGCGAAACCGCTGCCAACGGTGTTGACAGTGGTGTAGCCGCCGACCGCCAGGATCTCATAAACCGCACCGTTGTTGGAATCGGCGACGAAAACGTTACCGTTCCCGTCCACCGCTATGCCTGAAGGAGAGGAGAAGCCGCTGCCGAGGCTACTCGAAACAGCGGGGCTGAAAGTGACCTGCGGACCGGTGCCCGAGCCAGAGACATACGCGCTGGCGACGAGCGCTCCCGAAATGTTGGTCAGCATGACGCCGCCGTAGCGGGGACCGGCGAATTTCGGGGTGAACGTGACGTTGACGGTACAGGTGTCGCCGGAGTTATAGGTGTGGCTGGTTCCGTTGGTGGTGCAGGTGCCGGTGCCGGCGTCGGTGAAGTCCAGATTGGGTGCCCCCAGGGTGAGCACGGCGGGCGCGGCGATGGTGGTGCTGGTTGCAAAGGTAAAGGTGAGGGAAGTGGTGGCCGGAGTCGCGGTGGCGATGGCTAGCGAGCCCAAGTTCGTCACGGGTGTGGTGAACCCAGCCACCGTGAAGGTTGCGTTCTGTGTGCCAGCAGTGTAATCGCCGGATGCGGCTTGCGAGGCTTCGAGCACCACCGTTCCGCCGCCGGTGAGGGTGACTAAGGCTCCTGAGATCGTGGCTGGGCCGGAAACAACGGAGTAAGTAAATGCGCCGGAGGAGTTGGATGTGGCGCTGACGGTGAAAGGGACCACTCCATAGGTTTTGTTCGCCACCGTGAAGGTGATGGTGGGCGGGCCAGTGGCTGTCCCGCTCAGCGCGATGTTTTGCGTAGTATAGCTTGGACCTGCGCTGTTCAAGGCGTTGTCTGTCGTTGTCAGGGAACCGCTGATTGCGCCGATCACCACAGGCGTGAAATTGAGTAGGTAGGTGCAAGAGGCTCCGGCAGCTAGAGTGGCTGCGCTCGACGAGGTAGTGAGTTCTGGGCAGGTAGAACTGCCGCCGATGGTGAAGCCAGACGCGATGCTGGGGTTCAGGCCGGAGGTAGGTACGGGGAAACTCAGCGCGGCGTTGCCGCTGTTGTTAATCGTTATAGTTTGCGGGCTATCGGAGCTGGTATTGCCTACCCCGGTTGTGGCGAAGGTCAGGGCCGGCGGGTCGGCGAAATCCATCTTCAAGATCGTATTGTCATTGGTATTGGCGATGAAGACGTTGCCGTTTCCATCCACTGCTACGCCGTTGGGGCTACCGGCATTGCTTTCCAGCGTGTTGACGGTAGTATAGCCTCCTGCTGCCAAGATCTCCTTCACGGNNTCCTTCACGGCATTATTCCCAGAGTCGGCGACGAAGAGGTTGCCGTTTCCATCCAATACCAAGTTCACGGGAGAGTAAAAACCGCTGCCCAGCGTGTTGACGGTGGTGTAGCCGCCCGCAGCCAGTATCTCCTTCACGGCATTATTCGCAGTGTCGCCGACAAAGACGTTGCCGTTTCCGTCCACCGCCACGCCGCCGGGAAAGCTGAAGCTGCCGCCCAGCGGGTGGACGGTGGTGTAGCCGCCGACCGCCAGGATCTCCTTCACCGCAGCATTACCGGAATCGGCAACGAACAGGTTGCCGTTTCCATCCACGACTACGTCGCTGGGTCCGCTGAATCCGCTAGCAAGCGTTAGGACGGTGGTATAACCGCCCGCTGCCAGGATCTCCTTCACTGCGTTATTGTTGGTGTCGGCAACGAACACGTTGCCGTTTCCGTCGATCGCCACGCCAGTGGGACCGCTGAATCCGCTGCCGAGTATGCTCGGTAACGCGGGGCTGAAGGTGACCTGCGGACCGGTGCCCGAGCCAGAGAGATAGGCGCTGGCGACGAGCGCTCCCGAACCATTCGTCAGCGTCACTCCGCCATAGCGGGGACCGGCAACCTTCGGGGTAAATGTTACGTTGACGGTGCAGGTGTCGCCCGCGCTATAGCTGTGGCTGGTTCCGTTGGTGGTGCAGGTGCCGGTGCCGGCGTCGGTGAAGTCGAGATTCGGCGCTCCCAGGGTGAGCACGGCGGGGGCGGCGATGGTGGTGCTGCTTACAAAGGTGAAAGTGAGGGAGGTGGTAGCCGGAGTCGCGGTGGCGATGGCTATCGAACCCAAGCTCGTCACTGGTGTAGTGAACCCAGCCACGGTGAAGGTTGCGTTCTGTGTCCCGGTAGTGTAATCGCCGGCTGCGGCTTGCGAGGCTTCGAGCACTACGGTTCCGCCGCCGGTGAGGGTGACCATGGATCCCGAGATCGTGGCTGGACCGGAAACGACCGAGTAAGTAAATGCACCGGAGGAGTTGGATGTGGCGCTGACGGTGAAAGGGGCCACGCCGTAGGTTTGGTTCGCCACCGTGAAGGTGATGGTGGGCGGGCCAGTTGCGGTGCCGCTCAGGGTGATGTTTTGCGTGGTATACCTTGGACCTGCGCTGTTCAAATCGTTGTCTGTCGTTGCCAATGAACCGCTGGCAGAGCCGATCGCGACGGGCATGAAGTTGAGCAGGTAGGTGCAGGAGGCGCCGGCAGCTAGAGTAGCTGCGCTCGACGAGGTAGTGAGTTGTGGACAGGTAGAACTGCCGCCAATGGTGAACCCAGACGAGATGCTGGGGTTCAGGCCGGAAGCAGGTACGGGGAGGGTCAGCGTAGCATTGCCGTAGTTGTTAAGAGTGAGGGTTTGCGGGCTATCGGAACTTGTGTTGCCGACGGCGGTGGTGGCGAAGGTCAGCGCCGGATCGGCAAAATCCAGTTTAACGACGTGAGCGTTACCGTGATCGGCGACGAACACGTTGCCGTACGCATCGACCGCCACGCCAGTGGGAAAGCTGAGGCCGCTGCCCAGCGGCCTCACGAGGGTGGTGTAGCCGCCCACCGCCAGGATCTCCGTCACCGCGTTGTTGGCGCTGTCGGCGACGAAGACGTTGCCACTTGCGTCCAACGCCACACCATAGGG
>PMSX01000163.1:4782-51985 GCA_003167495.1 Bryobacterales bacterium
ACACGTTGCCGTTTCCATCCACGGCTACGGCACTGGGAGCGTTGAAGCCGCTGCCCAGCGTGCTGACGGTGGTGTAGCCGCGCGCTGCCAGGATCTCATAAACCGCATTGTTAGTCGAATCGGCCACGAAGATGTTGCCGTTTCCATCGACTGCCACACCGAAGGGACCGCCGAAGCCGCTGCCGACCGGGCTCACGGTGGTGTAGCCACCCGCTGCGAGGATCTCGTAAACCGCGGTGTTATCGGCGACGAAAATGTTACCGTTTCCATCCACCGCCACGCCAGTGGGACCGCTGAAGCCGCTGCCAGGGGTGCTTTGCAGAGCAGGACTGAAGGTGACTTGCGGACCCGTCCCCGTGCCAGATAGATAGGCGGTGGCGACGAGCGCTCCCGAACCATTCGTCAGCGTGACTCCGCCATAGCGGGGGCCGGCGAATTTCGGCGTGAATGTCACGTCTACGGTGCAGGTGTCGCCGGAGTTGTAAGTGTGGGTGGTTCCGTTGGTGGTGCAGGTGCCGGTGCCGGCGTCGGTGAAGTCCAGATTGGCTGCTCCCATGGTAAGCACGGCAGGCGCGGCGATGGTGGTGCTGGTTGCAAAGGCGAAAGTGAGGGACGTGGTAGCTGGAGTCGCGGTGGCGATGGCTATCGAGCCCAAGTTCGCCGTGGGTCCGCCAACGAGAAAGGTTGCGTTCTGTGTTCCGGCGGTGAAGGGACTGCTCGCCGCTTGCGATGCCAGCAGCACGACAGTACCGATGCCGGTGAGGGTGACAGTCGATCCTGAGATAGTGGCTGGGCCGGAGACGACGGAGTAAGTAAATGCGCCAGAGGAATTGGATGTGGCGCTTACGGTGAAGGGAGCGCCACCATAAGTCTGGTTCGGCACACTGAAGGTGATGATGGGCGGGCCAGTGGCTACCCCGCTCAGCGCGACGCTTTGCGTGGTGTAGTTTGGAGCGACGCCATTCAGGGCGTTGTCAGTAGCGACCAGCGAACCAATGATGGAACCGGCCGCCACAGGCGTGAAGTCGAGTAGGTAGGTGCAGGAGGCTCCGGCAGCTAGAGTGGCTGTGCTAGACGAGGTAGTGAGTTGTGGACAAGTGGAACTGCCGCCGATAGTGAACCCGGTCGCGATGCTTGGGTTCAGACCGGACATAGGTACGGGGAAGGTTAGCGTGGCGTTGCCGCTGTTTGTGACAGTGACAGTTTGGGGGCTATCGGAGCTGGTATTGCCTACCCCGGTTGTGGCGAAGGTCAGGGCCGGCGGGTCGGCGAAATCCAGCTTCAAGATCGCATTGTCATTGGTATTGGCGATGAACACGTTGCCGCTTCCATCCACTGCCACGCCTTGGGAATTGTTCAAGCCGCTGGCCACAATGTTGACGGTGGTGTAGTCGCCGGCTGCCAAGATCTCCTTCACGGCATTATTCCCAGCGTCGGCGACGAACACGTTGCCGTTTCCATCCAATACCAGGTTGATGGGAAAGTTGAAGCCGCCGCCCCGCGTGTAGACGGTGGTGTAGCCACCGGCCGCCAGAATCTCAAACACCGAATTGTGGCCAGCATCGCCGACGAATACGTTGCCGTTTCCGTCTGCCGCCACGCCTATGGGGGCGTTGAAGCCGAAACTGCCGCCCAGCGAGTTGATGGTGGTGTAGCCGCCCGCCGCCATGATCTCCTTCACCGCATGATTGCCGGTGTCGCCGACAAATACGTTGCCGTTTCCGTCCACCCCCACGCCATTGGGTTGGTTGAAGCCGCTGCCCAGGGTTAGGACGTTGGTGTAGCCACCAACCGCCAGGATCTCCTTCACCGCATTATTGCCGGCATCGGCAACGAACAGGTTGCCGTTTCCGTCCACTACTACGTCATTGGGATTGTTGAATCCGCTGGCCAGGGTAAGGACGTTGGTGTAGCCACCGACCGCCAGGATCTCCTTCAGCGCATTATTATTCGAATCGGTGAGGAACACGTTGCCGTTTCCATCGACCGCCAAGCCGCAGGGACCGTTGAAGCCGCTGCCGAGGCTACTCGAAACGGCGGGGCTGAAGGTGATCTGCGGACCGGTGCCCGTGCCAGAGACATAGGCGGTGGCGATGAGCGCTCCCGAGGTGTTGGTCAGCGTGACTCCGCCATAGCGGGGGCCGGCAGCCTTCGGGGTAAATGTCACGTCGACGGTGCAGGTATCCCCCACGTTATAGCTGTGGCTGGTTCCGTTGGTGGTGCAGGTGCCGGTGCCGGCGTCGGTGAAGTCCAGATTGGCTGCTCCCATAGTGAGTACGGCGGGCGCACTGATAGCACCGCCGGCAGTGAAGGTGAAGGTGAGCGAAACCAGCGAGGGAGTAAGGGTGGCGATGGGCGCTGGACCGAAGTTCACAGCAGAGACCTGGATCTTCTTGATATTGCCATTGCCATAGTCGGCGACGAAGATGTTGCCGTTTCCATCCACCGCCACGGCAACGGGATTGTTGAAGCCGCTGCCCAGCGTGTTGACGGTGGTGTAGCCGCCCGTGGCCAACATTTCATCAACGGAACCACCACCGGAATCGGCGACAAGGACGTTGCCACTGCCGTCCACGGCCAGGCCAACGGGACCGCCAAAATTGCTGCTCACCCGGGTGAGGTAGCTGCCAGCCGCCACGAACTCTTCCACCGAGCCGTTGTTTGGAAGCGCGACGAACACGTTGCCGCTTGCGTCTACCGCCACGCCTTCGGGATTGAAGACGCCGCCGGTCAGCGTGTTGATAGTCGTGTAGCCGCCCGACGCCAGGATCTCCTTTATCGTGCGGTCGCCTTGGCTCGCAACGAATAAGTTGTTGTTGGCGTCGATCGCAATGCCGGTGGGAGAGGAGAAGCCAGTGGCCACTGTGATGACGCTGGCGTAGCCGCCCGCCGCCACGATCTCCTTCACTAAACCGTCGCTCGTATCAGTAATGAAGACGTTGTCACTGGTATCCAACGCCAGACAAGCGTAGCCGTCGACGATGCCTGTCGCTATTGTGTTGACGGTAGTATAGCCTCCTGCAGCCAGGGCCTCATACACCGACCCGGTGGAGATATCGCCCACGAAGAGGTTGCCGCTGCCGTCGATTGCCACGCAAGCTGGGTTCGTAAAGCCGCTCAGCACCGTGACCACGCTGCCGGTGAAGTTCGCCGTCTGCGCCTCGGCAAAAGAAGCCATTCCGCTCAGACAGAGAACCGTGAGCGCGATGAGACGCTTCACCCCGCCGCGCCGGACGCCTACCCCCAAGGGACTACCGGCGGCCACTGACAACAACATTGACATCTCCTAGAGAAGTTCCCACCAAAAAATGCACAAGGTTCCTCGCGTCATTCCGAATAGAAGCTAATTGAGCGGCGGCATCGCGCTAGCGCTTGAGTAAGGCACTAACGACAAAGACACAAAGGCTCATATTGCAGTGCTGAGACGGGGGAGAAACTCGCTATTTTTCTTATTTTTCGTGTGGGCTTAGCCTGATTCTGCGAAACAATGCCTGCCCTGCGAAGGCTGCAGATTACAAAAGTGTTGACATGACAAATTGCTAATGTTATAACTTATAACGTTAGTATGTTTAACACTAAACGCACGCGCCGCAAGCCCCTCACCCCCCTCGAGCAGCTAGTGATGGATTTCGTGTGGGCGCATCCCGATTCGACGGCCGAAACGTGCCGCGAAGGACTTTCAGGCCAGCGGGAATTGAAAGATTCCACCATCCGCACCATCTTGCGGAACCTTGAAGAGAAGGGCTACGTAGCGCATGAGGTAGCGGGACGCACTTTCGTTTTCCGAGCGCTGGATACGCCACGCAGCGTGGCGGTGCAAGCCGTGCAGCAGGTGATCGACCGATTCTGCGGTGGATCGGTGGAAGAACTGCTGGTAGGGCTGGTGGACAAACAAGTGCTTGAGCCGAAGCAATTGCGGCGGCTGGCGGATAAGATTGCAGGCAAGGAGAAAAAGGTATGACGACGATCCAGTTTCTGGGTGAGTGGGCGCTCCGCTCTTCGATTCTTATTGTGAGCGGAGCACTGTTACTTCGCGGGCTTCGCGTGAAAGATGCCTCCGTCCGGCTGGCGGCATGGGTCGCGATGCTCTGCGGATCACTAGCGCTTCCCGGGCTCACTACAGTGCTGCCGGGTGTGCCGCTCACGCAGACGCCGTTCACGGTTTCCGCGCCTGTGCTGTCGGGGGCGATGGCCGTGACCGCTCAACCGAAGGCTCTCTTTCGATCTTACGACGCGATACCGCTGTCGCGCGCCGCTGTTTTGCAGACCTCCCGCGAGTTCCCAAGCTTTCGGTGGGCGCTGGCCGCGCTGAGTCTCTACTTTCTGGGGGCCAGCGTGTTGCTGCTGCGTCTGTTCGCGGGGCTGATATTGATCCGCCGCTTGTCGCTAGAGAGCCGAGCGACCGGGCGCGCGATTGCGGGCATTGAGATTCGCGAGTCAGACCGGGTGACGGCGCCGGTGGCGCTGGGCATCACACGCCCAGTGATTATGCTTCCCGGCGATTGGAATCGGTGGGAGCCGGCCAAGCTCGAGGCGGTGCTAGCGCATGAGTGCTCGCATATCCGGCGTAAAGATCCGGCGGTGCAGTTGCTCTCAGCCATTCACCGGGCGTTGCTATGGCACAGCCCACTGAGCTGGTTCTTGCACCAGCGCATCGTGCGAGCAGCAGAAGAAGCGAGTGACGACGACGCTGTGGCCATTACGCGTGACCGGGCGTCGTACGCCGCAGTGCTGCTGGAATTCGTGCAGCGTGCCGCTCGCCAGACGGATTGGCGAGCCCTGGATTCACAAGGAGTAGCCATGGCGCGATACGGCAAGCTGGACACACGCATAAGCCGCATCCTGGACGGCACCCCCCTTTCGCGCGGCGTCACAAGGTGGAGTATCGTTGCCATTCTGGTGTTGGGCGTCCCGATCGCGGTTGTGGTGGCGGCTTCCCAGGTGCCGGTAGCACCCGCCGCGCCAGCAGCTCCGGCCGCGCCAGCAGCTCCGGTTGCACCTCACAGCCCCGCGGCACCAGCTGCGCCCGCTGCTTCCGGGAGCTTCACTTCGGTGGATGTCTCGACGGGGCAAAGCGGAACCGGGTCCCGGTCGGGTCGTGCCATCTACCGGTACATGATTGTCTCGGACGATTCGATGACAGGCTCGTGGGATTCCAACTATCCCTCGCAATACAACGAACTCCGCGCGAAATATGGGCCGAAATTCGCATGGTTCTCGACCGGCGGGCACGACTACGTGGTGACTGATGCCAGTGTCCTGGAGGAGTTGCATCAAGCCATGGCGCCTCAAAACGAAGTCAACCGGATGCAGAATGACGTGAACCAGATGCAGGACGTTGTGAACCAGCATCAGTCAAACGTCAATCGCGCGCAGGACGAAGTGAATGCGATTCAAAACCGCGTCAACCACCGGCAGGATCTTATTAATGAACTGCAGAGTGCGCAAGGAAACGACGACCTGATCCGGAAGCTTGAAAGCGCGCTGGCACAATTGCGCGCCAACAAGGGCGAAATTGCCGACCAGGAGTCGGCCAATCGTGAGCAGGCCAAGGTGAACGCGATGCAGGAGCGCGTGAACCAAGAGCAAAGCAAGGTGAACGAGCAGCAAGAGAAGGTAAATCAGGAGCAGCAGAAAGTATCGGCGCGATTCCAAGGCCGCGTGGATGCGATTCTTGAGTCGGCGCTGCGACGGCATCTGGCACAGCAGATCCAGTAAAACTTTCTGGAATTCTATTTTTCGCTTGGGCTATCGTCGGCCGCCAAATCGCCGATCGCGTACTGTATTCCCGCGAGGATGTGGGCCACGAAAGGCCGCGAAAAGTAAACCTTCTCATCGTGGCCATGCGCTTCGTAAAATACCCGGCCACTGCCAACGCGCTGGATGTAACTCAATGCGTAGTCGCCGTCGGTGCGCTTGGTCGCGGCGGGTTCTTTGGCTTTATCTTCCGCGCTCATCTTTTTGTAGTTGATGCTGGTCAACACATGAACACGTTTGCGGCTGAACGAGTCCTGGGCGAATGTGTAGGTCTCGTCGACAATCTCATAGCCACGGGCAGGAAACATGGGTGTCAGTGGACTGTTAGGATCGTCAATCTTGACGGGAATCAAGGTCGGGTAGGTCCAATGAAACTTGAAAAAACCGCCGATCATTTCGTTGAATTCGGGCCAGGTGCCCGTTACCGCGGCGGGTGCCGCGCCAGGCGAGGCCGGGCGTCCACTCGTGTGGTAGGAGTCGGTCGCGGCGTGAATACCGGCTAGACCCTTTCCGCCCTTGACAAAGTTGAGAAGTGCCTGCCTGCGCGAGTCGGACACCGCTTTGTCCCCGGGATCATCCAGAAACTCGCCGGTGGTGCTGTCGAGGAAGAGCGCATCATAATGCTTGAGATTCTCGGGCGTGATCATGGCGGAATCATAGGTGATGTCCGTCATCCATGCGCCCGTCTTGTCTCCGAGATACTCGATCATCTTGGCCGCCAGCGGGATAGACGTATGTACCCAGCCAGCGGCCTTGCACAACACCAGTACATGGCGAAGACTTTGCGGTGCTGCGAACGGCTTATCGGGCAGCGCGGCCATCATGCCCGAGATATCAGATGGGTTAGCAAACTGTTTCTGCGGACAGCCGTAGCTGAATCCACCGCTAAATCCTTCCGGCGGGCAAGGTTTTGCCGGTGGTGTCTGCTGCGCGAATAGCAATCCGCCAAGCAACAAAACAATAATGCATACGGCCACTCTGAATGTCTTCATGATGCCAGGAACTCCGGTCCGCCTAGGCGACAAGCTCATGCAGGACTTTACCCGCAACATCGGTAAGACGGAAATCGCGTCCGCTATAGCGGTAGGTGAGCTTGAGATGATCGATCCCCATCAAGTACAGAATCGTTGCGTGGATATCATGCACGTGAACCGGCTTGTCAATCGCCTTGAAGCCAAAGTCGTCGGTCGCGCCGTAGATAGTACCACCCTTGACCGCACCGCCGGCAAGCCACATCGTGAAGCCGAACGGATTGTGATCACGGCCACGTTTTGCCTGGTTGGCCATACCGCCTACTTCGCGGACCGGCGTGCGACCGAACTCGGAACCGCAAACAACCAGCGTATCTTTCCAAAGACCTCGCGCCTTAAGATCCTTGATGACCGCGGCAAAGGCCTGATCCGAATGTTTGGCATTGACCTTGTGTGCCAGGATATCGGCGTGCGCATCCCATGGGTCGCCCTTTGAATAGTAGAGTTGCACCATGCGCACTCCTTTTTCGGCAAGCCGAACGGCCATCAAAGCTCCGCGCGCTACGTCGCCTGGACCATACATATCCAGTGTCGCTTGGGACTCTTTTCGAATATCGAATACTTCGGGAGCCTCGGTCTGCATCCGAAACGCTGTTTCCATGGAGCCGATCACGGCTTCGACCTGCGGATCGCTGCCGGCATCCTGCGCGCGGATTTTCTCTAACTTGTCGAGAAGGTCCAGTTCGCGCCGCTGCTCGGATTGGGAAAACTTGGGATTATTCACGAAGTTTAGAATCTTCTTCGGATCGAAATTTTTTTCGATTACTACTTTTTGCGGTTTTTCTTTGCCGTCTTTATCCTTTTCAGACGCGGTTTCCATGGGCAGCGGCGTTCCTCCCGGTCCATCGCCGATACGTTTGTTGGCAATGTAGGTTCCCTGATTGACGGCAGGTAGAAACCCGTTGCTCCAGAGCGGCGGCCCAACCGTGGTGGGGATATCCGGACACAGCACCACAAAGCCAGGAAGGTTCTTGTTATCGCTGCCGAGTCCATAAGTGAGCCACGCGCCCATAGATGGACGGCCAGCCTGGTTCGCACCGGTATTCAACATGAGACAAGACGGCTCATGGTTCGGAATTTCGGTATAAACGGAACGCACCCAGCAAATGTCATCAGCGATTCCACCCAAATGGGGCCAGAGCTCGCTAACGTCCATGCCGCTTTGCCCATATTTCTTGAACTCGAAAGGCGACGCCATCAATTCGCCCGTGCGTCTCTCCGTGCTTATGGAACCACCGGGCATCGGCTGCCCATCGTACTTCGCAAGCATCGGCTTTGGATCGAACGCATCGATCGTCGAAAGTCCACCGTTCATGAAGAGAAAGATGACGCGTTTGACGCGCTGCGGATAATCGAACCGGGCCACACCAAGCCCCTTGTCGTCAAGACCCGCTTTGAGCATTGATTCGCTGAGCATTCCGGCAAACGCCATCATGCCGAAACCATTGCCGACCTTGCGCAACGCTTCTCTGCGGGTAACGGGTGTCGAAGCTTTGTGACTAGACATATACTGTGCGACCTTTTAATTGATAAAGATAAATTCTGTGGAACTGAGTAATAGCTTTGCGTAGCGGCCCCACACTGTCGGCTCATACTTCATCTCAGCAGGGCCTGCATTCCCCTTGCGGGCTCCGGGAACGCCTTCCATCATGCCCATGCCCATCTCGGCGTTTGGATCCGCGGGCGGACTATTTTCGGCGCTCGGCGCGTCCGCCTGTGTATCGGGTACGGCAGCTGTGTTGCCCGGTTTCGGCGTGGTGGATTTGGCGTCGCCTGTGCTCGGCAAAGCACTCTCTGCATGCTTTTTTTCGTTTTCTTTGTCGATCGCCTGTTTCTTGCTCTCTTCGTATTCCTTGATCGGCTCGGTTCTCAGATACTCAAGTGCGATTTGGATTTCCGCTTCCTTCGGATCTCTGCCGTAGACAAGGTTGTAAAGTTTGCGAATACGCGCCGCGTTATTCGGCTCGGTGGCGACGCGCTTATACAGTGCTTCCGCCTCAAGCTGCACGAAATCGCTATTCATGAGGAAAAGACGCTGAAGTGGGACGGTTGTTGTGAAGCGCTTTTCGGCGCTGATATTAGGCGGAGGGAAGTCAAATAGCTGCAAATAGGCGTCTAACTTGTAGCGGCTTACGCGGCCATACACGGTACGCCGGTGATACTCAGGCGTGAGGTCTTTCGGCGGTCCGCCAATCTGATCATCCAGTTCTCCGGCAACTTGGAGGATGGAGTCACGAACCTGCTCGGCGTCCATGCGCTTACGGGTGGCCCGCCAATAGAGACGGTTGCCTGAATCCTTCTCGGAAGCCTCAACATCGTTTGCAGTGGAAAGTTGGTAAACGGAGCTCAGCATGATCTCGCGCTGCAGCTTCTTAATCGACATACCGCTTTTCACAAACCAATTCGCAAGGTATTCAAGCAGCTCCGGATCAGTCGGCCGTTCTCCGCCAAAGCCAAAATTGCTGGGCGTGTCCACAATCCCCGTCCCGAAATCCGCTTTCCAGATGCGATTGACAATTACACGCATGGCAATCGGCTGTTTGACAATCAGGTCGGCCAGTTGTAGACGGCCGCTGCCCTGATCCAGCTGCGGCGGATCACCCTCCGACAAAATGCTCAGAAAGTGGCGGGGCACCTCGGGACCGAGAGTTTCCGGATTGCCGCGGACAGCAAGATGAATGTTGACCGGCTTATCGGAATCCTTTACGCCGTGGATAAACGGATAGCGCCCGTCTATTTTCTTTTGGAGGGCTTCCAGGTCTTCCTGAAGCAACTTCAAACGCGCTTGCGACGATGGTCCCAGCCTGCTTTCCAGACCCCAGCCGCGGAACATCAATACGCCCGGAGTCATCTTTCGCGGGTCTGGGTCCATCATGTCGTTGGCATCTTCGGTGTCTTTGATGTCACGGACAAAAATCTCCGTCCAGAAGTTCGTCTGGTCGTCAGGCAAACTCTTCAAACGCAGCAGCGCTCCAGGATTGAAGTCCTTGTTCGAAACGAAATTGCTAGGTTTGTCGGTCTGCTTTTTGGGTTTGGTTCCGTCTACGTCTTTGTCGGTAATTACCCGGTTCTCTTCATCAATCGCATCTTTTGCCACTGTGACGTCAACGATTTGCTGTTGAAACTTGTCGGCGAGCTTCTTCGCTTCCTGCTCGGTGCCGCCGCCCTTCTTTATCAGCGCCTGCCATTCATCCTTGTTGTGGTACTTGTCCGTCGGCTTGGCCATGTACTTGATCCAACGTTCCAGCAACTCATAGTCAAGCCGGCGCCTGTCTACCACCTCCGCAATGTCTTTCTTTTGTTTTCCAGTGATCTCCCAAACGCCCATCAGGTAGTTGGATGTCTGCAGCGAAAGAGAACGCGCCAGCTCACCTGTCAGCGTTTTCTTCAGTTCGTAAAGAACCTTCTCTTTCTCATCCATCTCCTCTTCGGTCTTCCTATACTCATCAACGATCTTCTTTGGCGCTTGCGGATACTCTTCGTACGTCGTGTTGTAGAAGACTCCCGCGAGGGAGTAATAGTCGGTTTGTGGAATCGGATCGTATTTATGATCGTGGCAGCGAGCGCACTGGACCGTCATACCCAAGAAACCGCGCGTGACTGCATCTACCCGATCGTGACGTTCGTCGGCGCGAGTGACTTCGTTGGAACCGTTGTCGTAATACCACGGGCCGAGGCCCAGGAATCCTGTGGCGGGGAGCATTTTGTAACGGACTTTCGAGTCCAGCAGGTCGCCCGCAATCTGAGCCTTGACAAATTGATCGTAAGGGAGGTCATCGTTAAAGGCGCGGATCACCCAATCCCGGTAAGCCCATGCGTTCGGATAAGGCCGGTAGCCGCGAGGGTTGGGATTCAGGCTTCGATAGTCGTCTTCGCCATAGCGCGCCACGTCCAGCCAGATGCGGCCCCAGCGCTCTCCATAATGCGGCGAGGCCAGTAGACGATCAACCACTTTGGCGAAGGCATCGGGAGAATTATCTTTCGCGAAAGCCGCCTGATCTTGGGGCGTTGGCGGCAAACCAGTGAGGTCGAGATACGCGCGCCGTAGAAGATCGTGTTTAGTCGCTGGATGAACCGGCTTGAGACCCTCCTGCTCCAGCCGCGCCAGCACGAACTTGTCAATGTCGGTCTTCGGCCATGCCTTGTCTTTCACTACGGGTTCGGGCGGGCTCTTTAGCGGCAGGAACGACCAAAAATTCCGGCGTTCGGGCGAAATCACATACTTGCCGTCTTTGCTTGCAGTCACTGCGGCAGCGGTACTCGCCGGCCAGGCTGCGCCGGCCATGACCCATGCTTCCAGGGCAGCGACTTCCGCAGGCTTCAACTTGCCGCCGTACGGCATCTTCAAATCAGGATCAGTCTGCCGAACGGCCTTTATCAGCAAACTTTTGTCCGGATCTCCCGGAACCAAAGCCGGCCCACGTTTGCCGCCCTTCTTCATTGCTTCCAGACTGTCGAGACGTAAATCTCCCATGTGCGAGTTCGTGTGGCACCCAAAACAATTATTGGCCAGGATCGGCCGGATTTTGCTTTCGAAGAATTCCGGCGTGCCGGCGTTAACCGTCTGAGATGCAAGGGGGTGAACGGACGCTGCCAGGATGATTGCGCTTAGTATGAAAGCTGGTGAACGCGGCATGATTCCCTCTGTGTCTTGGACAGTTGGTGTGAAACTAAACGCAAACCAAGCGTTAAAGCGGCGGGCCGCAGACGGCGGTGTCGAGGCCAAACTTGGGCCCAGCTACTCAATTTAAGTTATCAGAATTGTTTCGGATCAATGCGCCAAATGTTGTGCGCGCGCAAATTAGATAACCAGATCGAGCCGTGCCCTGCCCGGATGGAGTCTCCGCCCGCACCCACCCATTGCCGGATCACCTTGTTTGTCGCTGGATCGATCTCAGAAATCGGAATCTGAAACAAAGTGGCCCAAACATGTCCGAACCCATAGGCGATCTCTCCGCCTTGACCGGGAATGCCCGCTTCCACAGTGGCAGTTACCTTGCGGCTTCCGGCATCGATTCGTGAGATCGTACCATCGCCCTGATTGAGGGTCCAAACACATCCGCCACCGAATGTTTCAAAGCGCGCGCCAGTTCCAACGGGAATTGAATCGGTGACTTTGTTGGTAGCTGCATCCACGCGGGTAAGCATGTTCTTGCCCGGCGTGGTCACCCAGATGGCGCCATCGCCATACACCACGGCGGCCGAGCCTGCTGGTACGTCAATGGATGCAATCACTGTGTTCGTCTTCGGATCGATACGGGAAAGTGTTCCTTTTGGATCGGTCACCAGCCAGACTGCGTCTTCGCTTGTCGCGATTCCACCTTCGCTTTCTCCTGGACCGATGGGAACCGTCGCCACCACAGTGTTGGTGGCAATGTCTATTCGCGAAATTGTCTTGTCTCCGCAATTCGGCACCCAGATGCTGCCGAAGCCCGCTGCTAACCCAGAGCAGGGGCGTTTCCCCACGGTGATGTTCGCCGCGATTTTGTTGGTATTCACATCGAGCCGGTGTATGAGATTGCGCGGCCCATTCGTAACCCAAACAGCGTCTTCCGTCAGCACTTGCCAATCAGGCGCACCGCTTCCGGCATCGAAGACAGCAATGGGCGTGATGCTCGACAGTTCGCGTTTTACGCCAGGCGTATTCACTCCCGGAGGCGGCTCGTGTTTCTTGCCTGGCTGTTGAGCTTGCACCGCAACAGCGAGAAAAAGGCACGCAGCTAAAAAGTTTTGCATCATCGAATTTGGATCTCCTATTCCGGAAGAGTGGCCAGCACGCGTTTAGGATCAATGCGCCAGAGCGTACCGGTCTTCATGTTTGACAACCAGATGGCCCCCGGCGAGACAGCGATCGCTCCTCCGCCCTCGCCGGTGAATTGCTGTACCACGGTTTCAGTTTTTACATCGATGCGCGCGAGCGGGAATCCCGTCTGCGTCACCCAAAGGTAGCCGCTGCCGAATGCCATTTGTCCGCCCGCTCCCGGCACTCCAAGTTCGATGGTCTTGGAAACTTTGTTGGTCTTCGGGTCGATGCGATCGATCTTCCCTTCTTTGCGGCAGAGCGCCCAAATGGAACCATCGCCCGCCGCCAGAAACTCAGGCTGTTCGGAAACTTTAATAACCTGCTCAACCAGATTTGTCGCCGGGTTGATACGCAGCACTTTGTTCTCCGCTGGGCAAGCCAACCACAAAGCCGTCTCGCCGAACGCCAACCCCCGGCAGCCAGCCGGAACTCGCAGTTCAGCAACCACCATGTTCTGATCAGGATCGATTCGCGAGAGTGTAGTTTTATCGTCGGTCAGCAGCCAGATACTGTCAGCCGTTGCGACGATGACGCTTTCGACACTGGCCACGCCGGTAGCTATAGTGGCGGTCACTTTGAACGTTTTCGCATCTACGCGGGCGAGTGAAGACGTACCGCAAACAGGAACCCACAAACTGTCGAAAGCGGAAGCCATGCCGCCGCACGGTTTGCTCAAGCCGCCGATCGGTTCGTCTTTCTTATTTGTCTTCGGATCGATCCTCTCGACGCTGTCTTTTCCTTGCGCGAAGGCCGAGGCGGAAAAAAACAGCCAATCGGGTTTGGCCGGGGCCGGAAATTCCGATTCGGGTTTTAGATTTGCAAAAGGAATCTGCACACCCGGGGTCTTTACTCCCATCGTCGGCTTGGTGGGTTTGCTGCTCGGCGTTGCCAGGAAAGAGACCACGAGCGTTGACACCGGCACCAGTTTTATAAAAATACGCATCGATCCTCCCTCACCTATTGCTAAATACCCGCCAGCTTGCGAGCTCCGTTATCTCTTCAGCATCATGCAGCGCCCAAGGCTCGCAGATGAATGACTTGACCTTGCGGCCACTGGCGACCGTGCAAGTTCCAATTCCCAAAGGCGGCGGCACCGCAGCCACGAAAGGACCGAACGTATTCTCGGGAACGGCCCATATTTCCACTTCAATCGCAGCGCCCCCGCCCGATGGCGAGTAAAACAGCCCCGGTTTTGCCGGCACCGTTCCTTTCAAGGCATATAAGCGATACTCCGGCGCTGTGCGGCACGCCTCAAGCAGAAAGGCTCCCGCTTCCAAGAGTTGATAGTTCAGCGGTTGACCAGTCAAATGCGCGCCACAAACCGCCAAAGCAACATAGCCGGCGGGGCAACCTTGCGTTTCAACCGAATGGCGATGCAGACGGTCAGCCGTGTTCAGCAGTGCTTCCTCAGACCACGCGGGGCCGATCAACGTAACTCCGCAAGGCATTGTGCCGCCTCGCGTTCCAGCCGGTACCGCCACCGCCGCAAGATCCAGCAGGTTCACGAAATTCGTATAGTAGCCGAGATTCGTATTGGTGGCGATGGGATCCGCTTCCACTTCGGCATGCGTATAGTGTCTGCCCGCCGTGGGCAAAAGCATGAAATCTATCTGACGCCAAACCGGCTCCGTCGCACGACGGAGTTCAGCCAAACGGTAAATCGCTTCAAACGTATCGGTGGCCGTGATGGTTTTCGAGCCCTCTATGATTCGGGCAGTGACAGGGTGCAGGGCGTCGGAGTGCTCAGCCCAAAAAGTTTTGATTGCTGAAAGGCGTTCCGCCACCCAGGGGCCGGAATATAGCAGTTCGGCCGCCTCGTGAAATGGACTGTAATCAATCGGCGTGCGGATACCTCCCATTGATTCGATGGATCGCACTGCTTCACGGAATGCGCTGGCAGCTAAATCGTCCCCGAAAAAGCGCAGCCAATGGTCTGACGGAACACCAAAACGGAAGTTTTTGGCGGGCCAGGATTTCCGCTGCCCGGCTGGGCGCGACCACGGATCTGCAAAATCGAACCCGCCGGCGACCGCCAATATTTGCGCGGCCTCGTTACACTTCGCGGCAAAGATGGAAACACAATCGAGCGTGCGGCAGGCCGGGACGACTCCTTTCGTGCTAACAGCGCCACGCGTGGGTTTGAGTCCCACTATGCCGTTGAAAGCGGCGGGGACGCGGCCGGAGCCGGCAGTGTCCGTCCCCAGCGAAAACGAAACCAACCCTGCGGCCACAGCTACGGCCGATCCGGAACTGGAGCCGCCTGAGATGTAGCGTTCGTCGAAGACGCTCGAGCAAGCGCCGTAAGGCGAACGAGTGCCGACTAAACCGGTGGCAAATTGATCGAGATTGGTCTTACCGATCGGCAACGCTCCCGCGGCCATCAGTTGCGCAACCACGGTGGCGGAAGCATGCGGCGTATAAGCGAATTCGGGGCACGCTGCCGTGGTGGGAACACCGGCGAGATCGATATTGTCTTTAATCGCGAAAGGAATACCGTAAAGCGGCAAATCTTCGCGAAAGGGGCCTAGCGCTTCCGCACGCGCAATGGTTTCCAGCTCTGGGATCAAATGAATCCAAACGGGCCGCTCACCGCGCTCGCGAATGCGTTTCCAGACTTCGCGAACAACATCGGTTGGCGTAACCCGGCGTTCGTTGTAACCTTCTCTGAGACTCGCCAGATCCATCGAGTTCATGAAGCCTCCTGGCGAAGAAACAGCAAGCTCTGCCCCGCCGCTACTTGAACGCCTTGTGGGCAGAGTATTTCCACCACAGTGCTCTCATGCGGCGCGGCCACGGCGATTTCCATCTTCATAGACTCCACGATTACCAGCCGCTGTCCCTGCACCACGCGATCGCCAGCCTTAACCGCAACATTCCAGACGCTCCCGTGCGCCGGCGAATTGATGGCGCGGCAGCCTTCCGGGACAGCCTTCCGCACAACGGGCACTTCTTCCACAGCCTCAATCTCACAGTCAAGGCCTACCTGCTTCCAGCGCTCACGCTCGGCTTCAAATGCATTTTGCTGACGTGTTTTGGCAACCACCGTTTCCTCGCGAATACTCTCCAGAAAGGCATGATACTCGCGCAGCCGAAACTCTTCTTGCGTGATCCGCGGGTGATATTTCCCGTGTAGAAAGTCGTCGCGCATTCCAAGAAGCTCCTCCGCTTCGACCTGGTAAAAACGGATCTGGTCGAAAAAACGCAGCAGCCACGGAGTACCTGGCTGAAATTCTTTCGTGGTACGCCAGGTATTCCACATCTGCACCGTGCGCCCCACAAACTGATAGCCGCCGGGGCCTTCCATGCCGTACACGCATAAATAGGCACCGCCGATGCCTACGGAATTCTCAGCCGTCCACGTGCGCGCGGGGTTGTACTTCGTCGTCACCAGCCGCTGCCGCGGGTCGAGCGGCGTGGCCACCGGCGCTCCAAGATAAACATCGCCCAAACCAAGCACCAAATAACTGGCGTCGAACACGATTTTCTTCACATCTTCAATCGAGTCGAGACCGTTGATGCGCCGAATGAATTCGATATTGCTGGGGCACCAAGGCGCATCCGGCCGTACCGATTTCATATACTTTTCAATCGCTAAGCGGGTAGCGGGGTCGTCCCAGGAAAGAGGAAGGTGGACGATTCGCGTCGGGATCGTCAGGTCATCCAAAGCCGGCAGCGAAGATTCGGCCTGATCGACCAGGTTCAACAATTGTTTTCGCGAAAGTTTTCCAGTGTCGTAATGAATTTGCAGGGAGCGAATGCCCGGTGTCAGGTCGATAATGCCTTCCTGCCTCCGTTGCTCGAACCAGGTCAGCAATTCCTGCACACGGAAACGCAGATTGAGATCGAGCACAGGCTCGCCATATTCGATCAGTAAATAGCGGTCGCCGGAAGCCCGGCAAACACCCGACGGCATGCGATGTACGATCGCCGGTTCCTGCGGCGCGACGCGATCAGGCAGAGGATCAGGATTCTGAGTTTCCTGCAAAGCAAGAGGCACGAAGCGCACTGAATCATCCGGGCGCAGTTGACCGATCTTCCACAATTCCCGATCGACAATCACAACCGGGCAAACAAAACCACCTAGGCTTGGCCCATCGGGTCCGAGAATCACGGGCATATCGCCGGTAAAATCGACCGCGCCGATAGCATAAGCGTTGTCATGAATATTGGAGGGATGCAGCCCCGCTTCGCCGCCGTCGTGCCGCGCCCACGTAGGCTTCGGGCCCTTCAGACGGACGCCGGTGCGGCTGGAGTTATAGTGGACCCGCCACGAAGTCCCGAAGAATTCGCGCATGTCATTCGGCGTGAAGAAATCCGGCGCGCCGTGTGGACCGTAGGTAACGCCAATCCGCCAGTCGTTTGTGATTTCCGGAACAGACTTTACGGGAGTGGGGGCGGCATCAGTTGTCTCGCGTACATGCAGAATATCGCCCGCGCGGAGTGTCCTGCCCGCGTGGCCGCCAAATTGGCCCAAAGTAAAGGTGGCCGCACTTCCCAGATAGAGCGGTACGTCGAGTCCGCCGCGAACGAGAATGTAGGCCCGAACTCCCGCGCTGCCGCACTCGGCTAGCTCCAACAGCGAACCTTCCTTCACCTGAATCGCCTCCCATTGCGGAACCGCTTGCCCATTGAGGCGCGCACTAAAATTGGCTCCGGTAAGAGCGATCTCCGTCTCGAAGTGAAAGGTTAGCGTGGGACCCGAAACCGTACATTCGAGACCGGGCGCACCTTCGCTATTGGCAAGAAACAGGTTGCCTAGCCTGAACGAAAGCGAGTCCATAGGACCCGAAGGTGGCACGCCGACATTCCAGTAACCCAGTCTGCCGGGATAATCTTGAACGGTAGTCATAGTGCCGCCATCAAGCACTTCAATCGTTCGGCGCCGATAAGGAAAAGTGTTAAGAAAGCGAGTGACAACGCCGCCTTTGCTGAACTCACCACTCGCCACCACTTGGCGCAAGTATTCCAGATTGGTTTCAATACCACCGATCCGCGTATCGCTCAGCGCGCTCCGTAGTTTCATAAGAGCGGCGTCTCTGCTGGGCCCGCGAACAATGATTTTGGCCAGCAAAGGATCGTAGAATGGCGTGACGTCGGTTCCGCGCTCGACCCAGGTTTCGACTCTCGCGTCCTTCGGAAATTCGACTGCAGTCAGCAGTCCCGCGCTGGGTTGGAAATCCTTGCCCGGATCTTCTGCATAGATGCGAACCTGGATCGAGCAACCGTGCGGTTCGGGTTTCAAACGGCCGAGATCCGGCATTTCCTCCGCAGCGACGCGGACCATCCACTCGACAAGATCGATCCCCGTCACTTCCTCCGTAATGCCATGCTCCACTTGCAGGCGAGTATTGACCTCGAGGAAATAAAACTCTTTTGACGCCGCATCATACACAAACTCCACCGTTCCGGCTGAACGATACTGCACTTCTTTGCCCAGCAGAACCGAATACTTGAAAAGGTGCGCGCGAAGCTCCTCTGGGAAGCCGGGCGCCGGGGTCTCCTCGATCACTTTCTGATTTCTGCGTTGCACAGAACAGTCGCGCTCACCCAAAGCAATGACTTCGCCTCTGCCATCGCCAAAAATTTGGACTTCCAGGTGCCGGGCAGATTCAACGAATTTTTCAACATAGATGCCGTCATCTTTGAAACTGGCTCGGCTGGTTCGGGCCACTGAGGCAAACGCTTCCGCAACCTCCGATTCTGCCCGGCACAACCGCATCCCGATCCCACCCCCGCCCGCGGTGCTCTTCAGCATTACGGGCAAACCAATACGAATTGCTTCGGAACGAGCTTCCTCCGCCGTCGCGAGAATCGAAGTGCCCGGTAGCAAGGGCACGCCATTTGCCTTCGCGATTTCACGGGCCGTATGCTTCAACCCGAAGGCCCGCATTTGTGCAGGCGTTGGTCCAAGGAATGCGAAGCCGGCACGCTCGCAAGCTTCCGCGAACTCGGCATTCTCGCTCAGAAATCCATAACCTGGATGTATGGCGTCCGCTCCGGTCTTGCGAGCCGCCTCCAGCACCTTGGCAACATCCAGATAACTGGCCGCCGCCGGCGCAGGCCCAAGCAATATCGCTTCCCCCGCTTGCGAAACATGCAGCGAATGTCTGTCAGCTTCTGAATAGACCGCCACCGAACGAACACCAAGTTTGTCTAGCGTTCGGATGATCCGGCAAGCGATCACGCCCCGGTTCGCTATTAAAACCTTCGAAAACAATTTAATTACCTGCGTCCCAGATCAGCACCTGGATCGGCGTTGGATTGTAGCCATTGCAGGGATTGTTTAGCTGCGGACAATTGCTGATCAGCGCAATCACATCTATTTCCGCCCGCATCTCGACGTATTTGGCTGGATTCGAAATCCCGTCCTCGAACGTCAGCTTCCCTTCCGGCGTGACCGGTACGTTCATGAAGAAGTTGATATTGGCGGTGATGTCGCGCTTGGTCAAGTTCCACTTCGGGTCCGAAATGGCCAGCAGAAAGCTATTGCGGCAGGCGTGCATATGCCGCTTCTCGATGGCGTAACGGACCTGATTGCTTTCGGCAGCACAAGCGCCGCCCAGCGTATCGTGCCGGCCGCAGGTGTCTGCCACAATCGTGAGCAGCGCGTTGCCCCGGTTTGAGCGTAGCGTCGTTCCCGTTGTTAGATAGATGTTGCGCTGACCCATGATCGTGTCAATAGCGCTATAGCGTTCAGAAGTGTCGCTCGCGCTATAGAACAGCGTATCTACCGCCTGATTGCCCTCGAGATCCACGATTCGAAAAATTTGCTTCGCCTTGATTTCGTGAATCCAAAAATCGCCGGCGAGAACAGTTTCGTTCAAAACTGCATGTTCTGGCTTGCGTGCGCTCTCGATCACAGAAAATACCTTTCCGTGTTGATGAATCCGCGAGCATTTTCGGGACGCGAGAGCCGGCACAAATCGTCGGCCGCAACCGGCAGTGCCTCCCTTACGGAAAACTTCACCGGCTTTGGCGCATATTGCGGATTGGGATCAAGCGGATGCTGGCCGGTATCCAGAATCACCAGGACGTTCATCTCGGCGCGCAATGTAACGAAGTCGCCAGCAGACCGATTGCTCGAGACATACTCCATCGAACCGTCGTTTTGCACGACAACCTTGCTGAAGAAATTGACGTTCGGCGTAAGATCGCGCAGGCCGAGCCCATACTTCCCCAGTTCAACAATGAAATTATCCCGCGTGTTTCGGTGCCAAGCGTTTCGCATCTCCTGATAAGTGGAAGCACCGTATTTATTGCTCACCGCGCTCGCATCGTTGTGTCCACCCAACGGATCATGCCAGCCGCGCGTATCGTCGGTGATCGAGCAAAGGATTCGCCCCATGTCGGAATACAAAACGAAACCCTTTGTCAAATGCGCAGTGTGCTGCGCCTTCAGAGTATCCGGCATGTTGTAGCGTTCGGTCGGACATTCGTAGTTGTAGAACAGCGCAGCCACATTGGCGCCGCCTTCGCTGTCCTCGATTCGTAGATCTTGACCGCGGCGTAAGCGCAAAGACCAGCTTGCTCCTGCCCGAATTGTGTCCTCCCACAAAATAGGTTGAGACATTTCTCCTAGAACGAATATCGCAGACTCACTGAACAACAGGTGCAGGCGGGGCCAGCCGGTATGTGCTGAACGCTGGATGCGTAATACTACGGGCGCATCTTTTGATGTCACGAACGCGGTTGGCGAGAGTCTATAGAGTACCGTTCAAAACATCTGAGAACATCTCCAGAATAGCGTTTCGCGTTGCGGATTCGTCTGCCACATTTGAGACAGGCAGTCTGGGCACTCAGCTTGAACTCGGTTTGAACAGCTTGGTTTGAACTAGGAGGGTTTACGGCCAATTCAGAATCACGCCTAGCGGCACTTATTCGAAATCACGAAGACGAGTTGCTGGCCGAGTGGCTTACCTTATTGGGTGCGTCGCCGTCGGACACGAAAGGTGGGAAAGCAGAACAACAAAAGGTAGACAACGCACGAACATTTCTAAATGAATTGCGGCGCGCTTTGGCGACCGGCAATGTGACGGATTTTTCTGCTCCAGAGTGGAATGGTGTCATCTCGTTTCTCAATGCGCTTTCGCGCCGGCGCGCGGAAGACGGCTTCACTCCCACAGAGACCGCGACCTTCGTATTTTCGTTCAAGCAGCCGTTGTTCCGGCGCATGCGGACCGAGTTTGCAAACGACCCGCAGGGGTTGGCCGACGAGACATGGCGTGCCAGCGTTCTGATCGACACGCTGGGATTGCAAACCGTAGAAGCTTTTCTAAAAGGGCGGGAAGATGTTATCCGGCGGCAGCAGGAGGCGCTGCTTGAAATCTCTACGCCGGTTGTGCGTCTATGGGAGGGCATCCTGGCTTTGCCGTTGATTGGAACACTAGACAGCGCTCGCACGCAGATAGTGATGCAAAACTTGCTCGAATCGATTGTGAGCAACAGTGCGGCAATTGCCATTATTGATATTACCGGCGTGCCCACTGTCGATACGCTTGTGGCGCAGCACTTATTGAAAACTGTGGCTGCCGCACGGCTTATGGGTGCTGACTGCATCATCAGCGGAATCCGTCCACAAATCGCTCAAACCATTATTCATCTCGGGGTTGACCTTGCCGATGTCATCACGAAAGCCAATCTGGCCGACGCATTCCAGGTGGCGCTTAAAAAGCTTGGCTACGGGCTGGCCGGACTTGCCAAGCGCGGCTCGCAGGCTTAAGGAATCAGCATGGAACGGATTCCAATCCTAAAACTGGGCGAGTTTCTGCTCGTCAGTATTCAGGTTGATATGCACGACCGTTTGGCCCTTTCTCTGCAAGATGACTTGACACAGCGTATCGTAGAGACAAACGCCAAAGGAGTGCTCATCGACATCTCGGCGCTCGACATCGTCGATTCATTCATAGGACGAATGTTGGGGAATATCGCCGGAATGTCGCGAATCCTCGACGCTGAGACTGTCGTGGTCGGCATGCAGCCCTCAGTAGCTATCACTCTCGTCGAGCTTGGCCTGTCACTGCCCGGCATCCGCACCGCGCTGAATATTGACAAAGGTATGGCTCTTCTGCACGCCTCATCGGATGAAAAGAAGGAGAGTCTAGGTGTCACCAGCGGACCCGACTAATAACCTCCCTATTGCCTCCCAAGAAGATGTCGTTTTAGTTCGCCAAGCTGTCCGCAAGGCCTCAGTCGAATTAGGCTTGAACCTGGTCGACCAAACTAAAATCATTACGGCCGCCAGTGAGTTGGCCAGAAATGCGTTTATCCATGGCGGCGGCGGCAGAGTTCTCATCGAACAAGTGCATGAGGCGGACCGCAAAGGGCTCAGGCTTACTTTCACAGATCAAGGCCCCGGCATTCCGGATATAGAAAAGGCTTTGAAAGACGGTTACACATCGGGCAACGGTTTGGGGCTTGGGTTAGGAGGGGCCAAGCGCCTTTCGAACGATTTTTCAATTCGATCAGAAGTTGGCAAGGGCACGCAAATCATCATTACTCGGTGGAAGGGCTAGTTCTCTATGCAGCCAGCGATCATCTCTGTCGTGGACGCGAGTCAAGTATTTGAGGCGCGGCGGGCGGGGCTCAAATTGGCTGAGAGCCTAAACTGGGATGAAACTCTAACGGGCAAGCTCAGCATTATACTCACTGAGACAGGCACCAACCTCGCAAAGCATGCCAAGCTGGGGCAAATTCACCTACGCATCTTCGATCGCGGGGGCCAAATGGGGATCGAAGTGTTGGCCATTGATCGTGGGCCGGGTGTGAAACACATTGACAACTGTTTGAAAGATGGTTATTCGACAGCAGGTAGTCCCGGCACCGGCTTGGGTGCTATCACGCGACTGGCTGACGAATTCGATATATTCTCGCAAGAAGGCCGCGGAACCTGTATGGTGGCCAGACTGTTACCCGGCTCGAGTAAGGATGCCAGCCAACCCCGCGGCAGAGGACTATTGTTAGGTGCCGTGCAAGTGCCGGTTCAGGGGGAAACCGAATGCGGCGATAATTGGGGAGTGAGGTCAAACGGCCGTTACGGTGTCATTCTGCTCGCGGATGGCTTGGGCCATGGCCCGGGAGCCGCTGAGGCATCCCGCGAAGCGGTGGCTACGCTTGCACGTGCGCGGGAACTTGCGCCCGTGACACTTCTCGAAAATGTTCATGCCGGATTGCGATCAACCCGCGGTGCAGCGGTAGCCATTGCCCATATCGATACGGCAAGCGGACAAGTGCGCTTTTCGGGCGCGGGAAACGTCAGCGCAATATTAGTCAATGCTGCCAATACACAGCACATGATTTCGCACAACGGGACCGTGGGGCATAATATCCGCAAGTTTCAGGAATTCGTCTATCCGTGGGGAGAGAAAACCGTGCTCGTGATGCATTCCGACGGCATCACAACAAGTTGGCGGCTGGACGAGTATCCGGGACTCATAAACCGCGATCCTTCCTTAATCGCAGCAGTGCTGTATCGGGATGCCAGCCGCGGTCGCGATGACGTCTGCGTAGTGGTTGGTCGTGAGCGATAATGGTCTGGATTCGATGTCTACGCGTGCAGCCGACAAGGATTATCCCCGACACACCCACCTTTTGACAGTCAGCGTAGCGGAGGAAGCCGGGGTCGTAACAGCGCGCCAACGAGCTAGACAACTGGCGAGTCTCTTAGGCTTCGATCATCAAGACCAAATTCGCATCGCCACTGCCACTTCCGAAATCGCTCGCAATGCTTTGCAGTACGGACGCGACGGACGCGTAGAATTCTTCGCCGACCGAGACTTAGACACTCAGTCTTTTATGGTGAAAGTCTCGGACACGGGCCCAGGCATCGAACAACTGGACGCGGTTTTAAACGGTAGCTGCCGCTCAAAAACCGGGATGGGTCTGGGGCTTAGCGGCACAAGGCGCTTAATGGATCGCTTCTCCCTTGAGTCAGCTCCCAACAAAGGCACGTCTGTTACATTCGCAAAAACAATGCCGCACAACGCGCCAAAGCTCGACGACCGTCAAATCTCACAACTGAGTGAACAACTGGCGCGCGAAAAAGTTCTTGATGTAAAGGCGGAAGTTCGCCAGCAAAATCAAGAGATGCTGGTGGCCCTCGAACTGATCCGCGGAAGAGAAAACGAATTGGAAAAGAAGAGAGTCGAGTTAGCGCGAATTAATCAAGAGTTGGAAGAGACGAACCGCGGCGTTGTAGCCCTATACTCGGAGCTTGATGAAAGAGCGTCTGCACTCCGCCAGGCGAGTGAAGTAAAAACGCGCTTTCTTTCTTACATGAGTCATGAGTTTCGGACGCCGTTGAATTCAATTTTGGCGCTCGCCGATCTATTGCTGCGGCGAGCGGACGGAGATCTCACTGAGGAACAGGAACGCCAAATCAAGTTTGTTCGGGCTTCGTCTTACGAATTACTTGAAATGGTGAACGACTTGCTCGATATGGCCAAAGTCGAAGCCGGAAAAGTCGACTTGCGAATTGGCACGGTGGAAGTGGCAAAGCTCCTTGGCAGTTTGCGCGGAATGATGCGCCCACTCCTCCAGACCGAACGCGTGAACTTGGTGCTCGAGGACCCGCCTGAGGATCTGCGTATTATCAGCGACGAAGGGAAAATCAGCCAAATCCTCAGGAATTTGATCTCAAACGCCTTAAAGTTTACCGAGCAGGGCGAGGTGCGAATCTCAGTAAACTGTCAACGCGGGAAAATCATTTTTTGCGTGTCAGATACCGGCATTGGCATCGCGAAAGACCATCAAGAGAGTATCTTTCACGAGTTTTCACAGATCGAAAATTCTGTGCAGAGGAAAGTCAGAGGAACGGGCCTCGGTCTTCCGCTTTCACGAAAATTGTCGGAGCTTCTCGGAGGAACACTCACCGTAGAAAGCACGCTCGGTAAGGGGTCCATTTTCTGCCTGTCCCTGCCTCTAGTTTTAAGCGATCCAACGGCTCAGGCCGGGTCCGGCCGTTCTTCTGCAAATTCAGTGACTCCCCTACATGCACTGCCAACCGGTCAAGAGCGTGATGAAAATTCGATTCTGGTGATTGATGATGAAGAAGTAGCGCGCTATCTGGCGCGCCAGTTGTTTCGCGGAACGCGGCACCTTATTACGGAAGCCAGTTCGGGCAGTGAGGGGTTGGAACGAGCTCGATTTGACCGGCCAAGTTTGATTCTCCTTGATATCACCATGCCAGACCGTAACGGCTTTGATGTCTTAGATGACCTAAAGTCAGACCCCGCAACATTGCACATACCTGTAGTTATACATACGTCCAGCAAGTTGACTGCCGACGATCTTTCCAGGCTTGACGGCCGCCACGCAACCATATTGCCAAAATACGAAGGTGATCATGAGCCGGCGCTGAAGATAATTCGCGAATTGTTATCTGAACCGCATCTATTTTTCAGCAGTGCAAAATTGTCATGATTTTGAACGTTGACGATCACGAGGCTGGCCGCTATGCCAAAAGCCGGGTGATGAAGCTTGCCGGATACCAAGTGGCGGAAGCGGCTACAGGCCGGCGGGCGCTAGAGCTGGTAGCATCGCTGCGGCCAGATTTAATAATGCTGGATGTCAATCTTCCCGACATCGGTGGTTTAGAGATTTGCCGTCTGGTCAGGGCCGATCCGGAATCGAGTTCCATCCCAATCCTGCAAATCTCGGCCTCTGCCATAACCACGAGTGATCGTGTGGATGGCCTGGATAATGGCGCCGATGCCTATTTGATTGAGCCGGTTGACTCCGATGTATTGGTCGCGACCGTTCGCGCACTCTTGCGAATGCGTAAGGCCGAGGTGGAATTGGCCGCAGCCAACAAGGCCCTGCAAGCAGCGAATGAACTGCTGGAGCGCAACAACGAAGAACTGCAGAGATTTTCTTATGCGGCGAGCCACGACCTCCGGGAACCGCTCAGGACCATTGCGTGTTTCACCGGGATCCTCGAGAAGAAATACGCCGGGCAAATCAGTGCGGACGCTGATGCGATCATCCGCACTATTACACAAGGTGTTACCCGGATGACCTCTTTAATCGACGACCTACTCATTTATGCGCAAGCAGGTCAAGCGAGCGACGAAGATGCGACAAATGTCGATTTAAACGAGGTGCTTGCTTCGACTCTGAAAAATCTTGAGCAGTCGATAAAGGAAGTTGGCTCATCGGTCCAGGCAGACCCCCTTCCGATAGTGTCGGGCAATAGAGTGTCGTTGTCGCAGTTGTTCCAAAATCTGATCCATAATGCTGTGAAGTACCGAGTTCCTGAGACCCCGGGGCGCATCGGCGTGACGGCCAAAAAACAAACAGGAAACACTGTCACAATTGCAGTGTCCGACAACGGTCTGGGAATTGCGTCGCAGCATCTGAGCCGAATCTTCGAGCCGTTCCAACGTTTGCATGGCTCAGACGTTGCTGGCTATGGCATCGGACTGGCGACTTGCAAGCGAATCGTTGAACGGCATGGCGGCAAGATTTGGGCAGAGAGTGAAGGGGTGGGCCAGGGATCTACGTTTTATTTCTCCTTGCCCTTAGCTAACTTCTAAGCCAATTCAGCTACCGAGAATTCTTTTTTTCTATCGGAAGTAAGGACCGGCTTTTGCTGATAGCTCATCGGCTGGCCCGATTTTCTCGATAACATAAGGCCAAGGAGAGTTCGCATGGATAGATCCAGAAGACGGTTGCATTTTGCTGTAGTCGGCGCTTCGTTCGCCGTCTGTCAAGCACTTGGGCAGCAGATTCCCAGCAATGTTCCGCCGACGGATAGCAGCAGGATTGGGCCGGACGGGACGGCGTATGTAACCAGAGTCGTGCCGGTGCCAACCACAATCAGCCCGGAAGCACAAAAGGTACTGGCGCGGGTAGTATCGGATGCGGCTGTGCCTCAAACGCTCGAACAGCGGCGGACGGGTACAGACCGATGGCAGGCCGGCGCTGGAGAGGCATCGAAGAAAATTTACCCGGCGAATGTAGCTGCGGACACGATTGCAGGTGTGCCCGTACGCATAGTCACTCCCCTCACGATCGCCCCGGGGAAACGTGACCGCGTTCTTATCAACCTGCACGGAGGCGGGTTCAATTCGGATTCAGGTTCCCTCACGGAATCGATTCCGATTGCCAATCTGACAGGGACGAAGGTCGTCGCAGTGCTGTACCGCCTCGCGCCCGAGCACCCGTTTCCGGCTGGCTTGGAAGACGCGGTTGCGGTATATAAGGAACTCCTCAAAACCTACAAACCGAGCCACATTGCTATATATGGCACATCGGCTGGCGCGATTCTAACTGCCGAAGTGACCGCAAAACTGAAGCAGTTGGGCCTGCCGCTGCCAGGGGCGACGGGAATCTTCTCTGGCATGGGTGATTTTAGCCAAGGCGGAGATTCGACGGCCATCTATGCACTGAACGGATTCTCGGGACATCTCGACCCTCCGAAGCCGGGCGCTCGGGAACTCGAATATTACGCGGGCTCAACCGATACGAAGGATCCGGTACTGTCACCGTTGTATGCGGACCTCAGCGGATTCCCGCCGACGCTTTTTATCACGAGCGGACGAGATCTGCTTCTGAGTGGGACAACGATCTTACACCGGGCGTATCTGCGGGCTGGCGTGGATGCTGAATTGGTCGTCTTCGAGGCTTTGCCCCATGCGTTTTGGAATAATCCGGCATTACCGGAATCGAAGGAGGCTGACCAAATCATGGCCAGATTCCTCGACACGCACTTAGGGAAGCAGGATTTCAGTTCTCGTCGGAGCCAGGAATAAAACGCGGTGTCTTATCTAGCTTCCAACCTTGTACACTTCGGCTATGAGCACCGATCAAAATAAGGCACTCCGCGAACAGCTTCTGCATGCGATGCGCGGAGACCAATCGCACATCGACTTCGAAGCCGTCACGGACGATCTTTCAGCAGAACTGGGCGGCATCAAGCCGGAGACGGCGCCACATACCGCTTGGCAGCTACTGGAACACATGCGCTTTGCCCAGCATGACATTCTGGAATTCTCGCGCAACCCGGAACATAAATCGCCAAAGTGGCCCGAAGGCTATTGGCCAAAGACTGAAGCGCCGCCCGATCAGAAAGCTTGGGAAGCGAGCATTGGCACCTTCCGGAAGGAAGCGCAAGAAATGGAAGATTTGATATCGGACCCGGATCAAAACCTGTTCAAGACGCTCGATGGCGGTTCTGGCCAAACGCTGTTACGAGAGGCGTTGGTGCTGGCAGCTCACAACTCTTATCATCTCGGGCAGCTAATGTTCTTGAAGAAGATTCTACTTGCGAAAACCTGAGCGGCAAGCGACCTTGTCGGCTCCGCTTATGCGACAGTCGCTATGCTTGGGTCCATCAATCACAGCAATATTCTGATTGCCAAACTCCCGGCAATCGTTCGGGCGGAACAGCCAAAGCCAAATCCCGCCAGAAAACAAAGTAGTAGCCGTCACCGCAACGCGTCCTAACCGTGCGTTCGTTAAACCCATCCCCGCAAATTTCAAGCTCTGCGCCTATCGGAAGTTCGCAAACCGGTCCGAGTCGGTCCGAGTTCAGATGATCTGGAAAAACCTCAAACCCCGTAACCGCGCTGCTTAGCAGATAAGTGCGCTTCGGCTCGAACCATCCCTCAACTTGGAGAGTGCTCATGTTTTTCCTCCCGCTTGGGTCTAATACTTCTTGCTGTTGGAGGTTAATAGGTGGAGATGAGTTACTAAAAAAGTTTGTCCCGGTAAAACAACGCAAACTGGATTTCTGGTCGCATGGAACTGAATGCCGCTTGTGAAGCGTCGCCCTTAAGCGGAGATCGTGCGAAATTCAACCAGGGGCGAATCATCCAGAAAAATTTCTAGCATCAATCTTTGCTCGCCGGATTGTCAAATCTAATGACTATGGCCAAGAAAAACTCAAAAGCTATTTTGGTTGCAGGCAGCATTCTGTTGGTGGCTGGTTGCCAGCCAGCTCCGCAGCCTTCGAAGACGGAAGTCGGCCCGGGGAACCCGGACACGGTAGCCGGTAAGGCCGGTAAGCTCGCTTATAAGGTTGAAAAAGAGACAGAAAAAGCGGCTAGGGAGGCTACCAAGAAAATAGACCAGGCGACGCGCGATGCGCATGAAGGCTACAAAGACGCCGAGCAGAAATCCGACAAATAGAAATGGTGGGGACATTCTACTGAGGTGGTCGCTTTTTTCATCGCCTCTTCGAACTTCTCATATACTTCCAAACGGCCACCAGTTCCTGAATAGAGCGAGCGGTTGGCACCCGGTTGATAAACTGGCACCGGCGGTGTGCGGCATGGTAAAAACTTTGAAGAGCGCCTTCGCTCATCGTCCTAAATTGCGCTTGCAAGGCCGCAAGTTCCTCGCGGGTAAGCGGAACATCGGGTTCTGGACGGCGCGCCATATTCGCCTCGTATTCGCCATAATCATATCGCAGGCTTGCCCCAACATCTAATGAAACGAAGACAATTCAACACGATGCTGGGCGCGGCGGGATTGAGCCTTTCGCAGGAGAGTCACCCCATGGAAGCCTCAGCCGCTCTGATACAGCCTCAGGTTATCCAACTTTCGAAAAATGGTTGGATGCCGAACAACGAACACCTTCCAGTTCTGCGCTACCGAAAAGCCTTCGGTGTCGAAGGTGCCGATCCCGCTGCCGTCTTCGAAGCGCAATTCCAACGTAACGGTTGGCCGCCGCAATGGCGCGACGGCGTTTACGATTTTCATCATTACCATTCAACGGCGCACGAAGTCCTCGGCTTTGCAGGCGGACACGCCAAGCTGGTCATCGGCGGCGAGAATGGACACCAACTTGAAGTCCACGCCGGTGATGTTGTCGTTCTTCCCACCGGCACTGGGCATTGCAAACTGGAGGCTAGTTCCGATTTCCTCGTTGTGGGTGCCTACCCGCCAGATCAACATTGGGACATCTGCCGTAGTGCGCCCTCCCAGGAGGCAGCTGATCGCATGCGCCACCTCCCATTCCCGAATTCCGATCCAGTTTTGGGAGGTGAAGGTCCGCTGACAACCATCTGGCGATTAGCCTGACACGAGAGATCAAGCCCCTAGCGTCGATGATTCTCTGAAGATTTGAGATGATGAGGGGTGTGTTTTTCGGCGGCAGCGAACTTTATCGGCAGCGGCGTCTTGGGCGCAATCGGCGTCATCACCCTCACAAAGGTGAAACATAGACGCGAGTTACTCTTCGCGTCCTTGCCTACGCTTTTTGCCGTTCACCAATTCATCGAGGGATTTGTTTGGCTTGGGTTGGACGGCATTCTCCCGCCGGTCGTGGCGCGCGACATGGGAGCGGCGTTCATCTTGTATGCGCAGGGACTACTTCCGTTTTTGTTGCCGCTAAGTGTTCTGCTTTTCGAGCCCGATTCTAAATGCCGAAGGAGAATGCGGCCCTTTCTTCTAATTGGCACGGGAACAACGCTTTATGTTTTGTGGGCCTTGACCGCATTTCCATTTCAGGTTTACGTCAAGGACCATAGCATTGTGTACTCTAATCCGGCGACAAGCAACACACTGCTCGGCGTGTTGTATGTGATCTCAACCTGTGGCTCACTCTTTTTTTCAAAGGTCAACGGTATGGTCATCTTTGGCGCAGTAAACCTTGTGATTCTGCTGGTTGTGATGGCGGTGAAGGAGTACGCGTTCACTTCAGTTTGGTGTGCTTATGCGGCTGCCGCTAGTGTCATCGTCCTGGCTTACTTTTGGAGAAGTATCCATCATAGGCCGTTCAAATACCTCGAAGCCATTTAGGTTCCCGTGCATAGCTGCCAACCTATGACGCTGGCGTTGTGGAACGTCACGTCAACATCAAGCATTTGACGTCTTGCGCGTCCACTCGCGTGGTGTGCCAGCAGCCCAGCTCTCAAAACCGGAACGGACGGACTGCTTGTCGCGAAACCAGAAAGCGCCCGCTTTATTACTTCGTGCGCGCGCCAGTCGTAGAACCTTACCGGAAACGGCACGATCCAAGCAGAAAAGCATGGGCCCCAGCTCCACCACAATTGAAATCGTGAATGGGCTGCGCTCCGTCCATTAGATGATTTCGCGCTGAGCAGCATCCGCCTCGGCCGCCAGCGTCTTGAGCAGGGCGAAGAAACTCGCTGGCTGACCGCTGAAAAGGCCGCTGGCGGTCAAACTTTCCACTGCACCCATTGCATCAATTTACCCTTGGGAGGTGGGGCGAATGACCGCGAATTTAGGTAACTTGGGGCTGATGAATTCGCAAGGGACTGGGAAGATCAGGTTCGTCTGCAGAAGGGGGTTTACCGTTACATCGTAATTTGGAAAGGCCGGCAATCCGTTTGCCGCGGCCAAGGGCGCGACTGACGGCTGCACTGAATTGCCGGCAAAATCCACCCATTCTAAGAAGTGGCATATTTCGTCTCCGCCAATACTCAGCGTGATTTTCAAGACTTCCGGATGGTAGACTTTTTTGACTGAGCGTGGCATACAGGCTCGAGCCACCCTGCTCAATAGTGCCAAAGCGAAACGCTGCGATGTTGGCGATGGCCTGGATGTTCGATAGTCCAAAGTCGGCATTCGTTCTCGGAATGGCTGGGACATTCGCTAACGTAATGGCCTGCGCGAACGTGGCGCCGAAATCGGGGTTCGTGGTGCTGCGGTATCTGGTGTACTAGCTCGTGTCCACAGTGATTTTCATCAGGTTTGTAAGTCGCCCGATGTTTTGGGCACCCTCCGCCTTGCTGCTAGGCAAGTCCGGAATTCATCCAGATCGACTGCCTGCGCGCCAATAGCTTCAAGGTAGGCATTGAGGAACGCCGCGTGGCTTTGCTCATCGAGAGTATTGGAGGAGATGATTGCGGGCCATCAGGATCTAGGTTCATGAAAGCCGCTTGATAGCTATTCATCGGTGAACGGAGCGGTCTCAACGGGGAACTGGCCAGGCGTAAGACCGCTGTTGTTTCGTTTCATATATTTCCTTCCAACTTTTCAGGCGCGTCAGTTGCGCTCCGTTCCAGCTTGCGCCGTTTTTCGATGGGAGTTGTGCGCGCAAGGTAAGAGATTTGTACTGTTTGGAATGGCGCAGCTATTGCCGCGAAAGAGAGTGAATGCGAGCTTTTAAACTAGTTTGAACTAAGCAGACATCTTTACCAATTACTTAGTTTCATTGTCTGAACTAAGCACTCTTTGAGCGAGTTCGACAGTATTAAGATCTGTGCGGTTCGACAGAATAACGATAGTAAGCTTTCTCTCGGGAAAGCGTTCGATTATAGTGCGAAAGCCGCTTGTGCTGCCAGTGTGCCACATGCATGGGTAACCGTCGATGGGGCTGAGAAACCAGCCGAAGCCGAAAGACACGGGTTTCCCGGACGCGAGGTTATCGCCATCACCGTTGGACGGCCAATAAGTCTGACTCCCGTCATTGAGCCTGACGGGTTCAAGAGCCGGCGCCATTTCCGACTTCGGCAGAAGCTTGCCCCTGGTGAGAGCGTCGTCCCAATGGGCGAGATCGAGCAAGTCGGAATAGATGCCACCGTCGCCGAGAGTGGCGGAGGTTGAGCTTTGATCTGTTTCCTCAAACCGCCCTTCTTTCTTGCTGTAGCCAAAGGCGCGATGAGGGACGACGTTTTGGCCATCCACATACGCTACGGTGTGCGACATTTTCAGCGGCACGAAGATACGGCGGCGGAGAAATTCGGGATAGGGCATGCCAGAAACCTTCGCCACGATGAGTCCTAAAACCACGTAACCGGAATTGCTGTAGGCCCAGCTTGTACCCGGCGCGAAAACTCCCTGCGTTTGTTCAGCCAGCAGCGCGAAAACCTCTTCATCGTGAATTTGTCTACCAGCGGACCAAGTAGGGCCTCCGGCCTTCTCTTTCTGTTCCATCAACGTTTCATAATCGGCCAGCCCGGAGGTGTGAGTGAGCAGGTGCCGAACCGTGATGGCGCGGCCATACTCGGGGAAGCCAGGAAAGATTTCAGCGAGATTTCGATCATAGCGGAGTTTACCGTCGTGCACCAGAAGCATGATCGCCATCGCAGTGAATTGCTTGGTGAACGAGGCCAGCCGGAAATTGGTATGGGCATCGATCGCGTGGAACGTCTGAAGGTCAGTAACGCCGTAACCGCGCATGAAAACTGTGTGGCCGTTCTTGCGCAGCATGACGGCGGCGCCGGGTGATTTAGCATCGATCAGCGGAGTGAAGACCGAATCGACCGGTGAAGGGCGCTTGTCGGCAGAGAGTCCCGTGCCGACGGCGAGAAGCAGCACTAAAATGTTCGAGGATCCGTGAAACCGACGGGGCCAAAGCATGCGAAAAGGTCGTTTTGGGTTAATAAGGTCACGATTTTAACCCCTGGAAGCATAATACCTTGCAAGACGGGGGTGTTGACAGGGGAGATTTCCGTGTAAACTAGTTATAGGTACTGCATTTGAATCAAAACTTTTCTCACCCCCAGGCGCGGGTCAGCGCCGACCGTTAGTTCCCCCCGGCATGTATCCACCAAGAAGCCTTCCACCCCGCCGGCCCAAGATCCGAGAGAATGTAAACGAAGCGATCCGCGCCCGAGAAGTACGTGCTGTATTTCCGGACGGCACAGTTGAGGTGATGCCTACA
Source organism: Bryobacterales bacterium (assembly GCA_003167495.1). GTDB lineage: Bacteria > Acidobacteriota > Terriglobia > Bryobacterales > Bryobacteraceae > Bog-105. Next base: position 37,943 of record PMSX01000163.1, read on the forward strand.
CTGCAAGCTGTACGCAAAGCGCAGGAATTAGGGCTCGACCTGATTCTGATTGCTCCGACGGCCGAACCGCCCGTCGCCAAAGCGATGGATTACGGGCAATGGCGCTACGAACAGAAGAAGAAGCAGCACGACGCAAAGAAGAAGCAGCACGTGATTCAGGTAAAGGAATTGAAATTCCGGCCGAATACCGACGATCACGATTACGACTTCAAAAAGAATCATGCCATCCGGTTTTTGAAAGACGGCAACCGCGTGAAAGCGGTGGTGCAATTCCGTGGACGCGAGATTGCTCACACTGATTTGGGCCGCAAACTACTGCTGCGGTTTGTAGAAGACCTGGCCGGAGTGGGCGCCGTAGAAGGGCAACCGCGCATGGAGGGCAAAGCCACGCATGTGATTATCAGCCCGGTAAAAGCCGCCACCGGCGGCGGGCCCAGCAAAGAAAAGCATGATAAGCCAGAGAAGCCGAAAGAGCCTGGGCTTGTACCGGTATCGCCTGTTGTCGGCGGCAACCCTGCCCGTTAGTTAGTAGCGCAAATGACGGCGATCCCGCGCCCCAGAAGTACGAGCTATATTTCCAGACGGCACAGCTGAGATGATGCCTACGCTGCAAGCTGTGCGCAAGGCGCAGGAATTGGGGCTCGACCTGATTTTGATTGCTCCGGCGGCCCAACCGCCCGTCGCCAAAGCGGTGGATTACTGCCGATGGCGCTACGAACAGAAGAAAAGGCACCATGGCGCCAAGAAGAAGCAGCACGTGATTCAAGTGAAAGAATGCGGTGCCGTTTCAATATCGCGGCAATTGTGCTGCGTTCCGGCTTGTGTCTCGGATTCGAGAGCGCGCCGCTGACATAGACTGGAGTCATGAGTGTTGATAAAGCCAGCCTTGACTTCGAGCCCGCCATATGGGCTCGACTCATCCAGGCACCAAGAGCGGCAATTTCACCGGACGCGACCCGATATCTTATGTCCATCGATTTCGGTGAAGCCGACCATGCTCGCATGCAGGAATTGATGGAAAAATCGAACGAGGGCACGTTGACACCCGAAGACACGGCCGAGCTTGACGGATACGTCAACATAGCAAACGTCTTGTCGGTTATGCACTCCCAGGCTCGGGTAGCCTTAAACGGACCCGGCTTCGAATCCATGCGCAATGCTCTCAACTCTTGACTCAGAGTTTGATCCGCCACGTCTGGGAGCGGGCCAATCGGCGCCGTGAATATTGCCACATGCCGGCATTCGGATACGCGGGTCCCTTCCACGTCGACCACATCGTCGCCCTGCAGCACGGCGGGGAGACCATCATAGAGAATCTGGCCCTTCCTTGCCTGCACTGCAACCAGCGCAAGGGTCCCAACATCGCTGGAAGGAATGCCGAAACCGGCAAGATTGTTCCGTTGTTTCATCCTCGACAGGACGGCTGGGACGACCATTTCAATGGCGCGGAGTAGACCTAATCGGCCGAACAGAGATTGGCAGGGCAACCATTCAGGTTCTCGCGATCAACGACCCAGGATCTCGAGCAATTCGTATTGCGCTGAGAACCGAGGGAAGCAGCGAGTGGAATTGAAATTTCGGTTCATCACTGTCGCCAGCGACATCTGAATCAGGGCCACCGGCATTAGCAGCAGGCCAGTAGGGCCATGCCGTACGATTCCGTTATTGGTCCGCCGATTGTTGAAGCATCAATTCCCGCGCGCGCCGGGCCACTTCCGAGCGGTCCATCTCCCGGTACTTTGCGGGAAGCAGAGCGCGGCTCGTACACTCCAGCACCGCGGCAAGGCTTTGCAATTCTATTTCGCTGGGATACGACGGGGGAATGAAATCCTGCAAGGCCGCCTGCAAATCGGCCGTTCCGATGGCCGCCTCCTTAGCCAGCACCGACCGCATGCGAGCTCGTATCATGATGGCTTCGATGTCGGCTCCGGAAAGCGGTCCTTGGTATTCGACGAAAAGCTTTTCGGCCTCGGGGGACGCGAGCACAGCGCCGGTCTTCTTCTGCATAGCCCGAAGCATAGCCAACCGCTCTTCGCCCGTCTCAGGGTAAAAGAGGGCAATGTGCTCCTCTGCACGGCCCTGGCGCTTAAGGTCAACCGGCAGTAAATCAGGACGGCTCGTGAGAAGAAACCAAATCACCTTGCCGCGCAGTTCGGTGTTACCCATGAACTGCGCGATTTGCGCGAAGACGCGATTGCCTACTCCACTGTCTCCCGACATGGACCGGTTGCCGAGTTGTGCATCCGCCTCATCCACCATAACGGCAATCGGGCACATGGCTTTCAACAGATTCAGCACCCTTTCGAGATTGCCTTCGGTGACGCCTTGCCACATGCTGCGGAAGTTTTTGAGCATAACCACGGGGATGCCCAGATCGCCGGCGAAACAAGTGGTCAGAAAAGTTTTCCCGGTACCCACCGGGCCGCAGATCACGTAACCCATGGGCACAACGTCGGTGTGGCCGGCCCGGATGGCCGCCGCCGCGTTCTGCAAAGTGGCCTTCGCCTGCTCGTGGCCCGCGACCATGGAAAGATCGAAGCGGCTGTGGATGAACTCAAGCAACCCTCCGGACTCGGCCTCGATCAGTTCCTTTTTTCGCTGTGTTAGGAACTTCGTAGTGAGCGGACTGCGGTTCTGCACCGATTGTGAAATCAAACTCTGTAGCTGCACTCGCTTCAGTCCCGCTCCCAGTTGGGCCAGCAAAACATCCGTTACATCCGAACCGGCAGGAAGTGGAGTGGCCGCCAGTTGCGCGCGAATCAAGCGCAGGCGCTCACTTTCATCTGGCAAGGGGATCTGAATCGAAGCGACGCCAGGGTTTTGCACAATGCTCTGATTCAGCTCGATCTGATTCTCGGCGATCAGGCAGATGGTGATATCCGCTTGCAGAAACGCAGGGTTTTGGGCCCAGCGTTTCAAAATAACCAGGGCGTTCCGGTCGTCGGCAGACATCCCGGAAACTTCTCCGGCGGGCGCGATTGTCTCCGCGAAATCCAGAATCAGCGCGATTTTCTTGCCGTCGGCGACGCGCAGCCGCAGGTAGTTGTCGAGAATGCTCAGCACGCCATCGGGGTTGCGGGGCAAGCCTTGCGAGTAATGGGTTTGATGAAAGCTGTCGTATCCCGCCAGAGCCTTTTGGAAGTCGGCCTGCATATCGGGATGCGCGAAACTGAGCCCGCCTCGATCGTAGATGAGCACCAGATCGCGCCGGCCAAACAGAGATTCGCGCAAGAACTTCAGCAGCGGCACATGCTCGCTCGTCTCGCCGGCGTTCAGGGCGACAAGGTCGCGCACGTTGCCGTACAAGACAAAAAACGCAAGCGTTCGCGAATAGTATTTCTCTGAAAACGCCCGCGCCCAATCGGGCAAGTGGACCGGAACGTCGTTGCCGCTTATCATTGATAGTTAGTTCCGTGGCCTAATTCCGCATCCGGCTTCGCGCTGCCGTTTCGCTGTCCGCCTCTCCGCCGCCGGATGTGAGGGGTGGAATCTCATCCGTTGCGGCATTGAGCTCCGGAATATTTCCAAAGATGTCCTCTACCTGATGGACAGTCTCCTCAGTCTGTTCCACATCGCGCACCAAACCCTCCAGATGATTGCTCATTTGTTGCGGATCGCGCATAGTGACCGATTGATCGCGGATGAGACCGAGCACGTCCTCGACGGCGGCGCATTGCGCATCGATGACCTCGCAATTCTCGCGAATTTTGCTGAATTTCTCAACACGTTTCTTCAAGATGTCGATGCGTCTGGTATTGATTTCCTGAAGTCTTGTTGTTCCCGATTCGTGTGTCTTCTGCAATTCGGCTAGTTCGCGCTCGACGCCACGCAGGTCGGTTGTCTTCAAATACTCGCGATGCTGCCACGCCGAGTGAAGAAGCCGAAGATAGGCTTGTAGAAGGCCTTGCAGCTTGTCCTCCGTCTGACGCGCAAAGATTTGCGACATTGACGAGAGGCGGCTGTAGTTTTCGCGAATGCGCCGGCAAACTTTGTCCAAGTCGGTATAGCGCTGGCGCATCTCCGGCGGGATTTCTTGAAAGAGCGCGGCGAGCCGGAGGTTGGCCTGCCGCTTCTCGTCCTCATGTTTCCACGAGCGAACCAGCCGTTGGAAGCGGCTGCTGTTGGGCACGACACTTAGATACATAAGTTCGATTCCAGCCCCGAGCAGCAGAGGCAGCGCGCTGCCTGATAGGACCGCGAAGCCGACCAGGCCGGCCATGGCGATCCAATTGTATTGCAGCTTCGCCGCTTCCTTGAGGTAGTTAATTTCCTGCAGTCTGCCGGAATCATTCTCGGTCATTAAATGCTCACCCTCACCTGACCCTTTCCGGGCGCGCGCCGCAAGCATGCCAGTACGTGCTGCTGCATTTCGTGAAACTCGGCGCTCTGCCGAACCGCCGGATCGCGGGGCCGGCCGAACGGGACCGGAAGATCTTCTACAATCGTACCCGGTCGGGGGCTGAAGACGAGAATGCGGTCGGCCAGATAGATGGCTTCATCGACGTCGTGAGTGACAAACAGAATCGTGCTGGCGGTCTCATCCCAAACGCGCAGCAGGAGTTGTTGCATGTCTGCTCGGGTCTGGGCATCGAGCGCACCGAACGGCTCGTCCATGAGGATGACTTGCGGGCGATTCGCCAGTGTACGCGCAATCGCGAGCCGCTGCTGCATCCCGCCGGAAAGCGTGTCGGGATAAGACTTCTCAAAGCCGCCTAGACCGACGGCTTCCACCAGATGCGCGACAATCTTTGCGCGTTCGCCAGCATTGATGCCGTGAATCGACGGGCCATACCCAATGTTGTCGGCGACTGTCAGCCAGGGAAACGAGGTGTATTTCTGAAAAACCATACCGCGGTCGCGACCCGGGCCATCAATGGTCTTGCCGTTGACCAACATTTGACCGCTATCGGGCCGGTCGAGACCGGCAAGCATGCGTAGGAGAGTCGACTTACCGCAGCCGGAGGGGCCCAGCAACACGCGGAATTCGCCGATATCGCGGCCCTCCGCGGAAAAAGCATCCTCCACTTCGAAGCTGACATTACGCAGTGCATCGATGGTGTTTCCGTGCGCGTCTGAAAAACGCCGGCAGACCTCGCGAACGCTGATCCTAGTCGAATTAGGCATGAACCTTCGTTGGAGCACCCGTTGCCACGGCCGCAGCCGGCTCGGAAGTGGGCCGCGCAGCCTGGCGCCAGGGAAACAGCCAGCGCTCCAAAGACTTCAGCAGGAAGCGGAACAAAAACGCGGCAATGCCGATAGCGATGATGCCCGCATAGACACGCTCGAAATCGAGCACCTTGCGCGCGGCCTCTACCATGTAGCCGACTCCTTTGCGCGCGTTCACCATTTCCGCCAGAATGACATACGTCCAGCCGATGTCGTACAGAATCTGGAAAGAGCTAAAAATCGCGGGAAAGGAGGCGCGAAATAACAGCCACAGAATGTGACGCCGTTGCGCTCCAAGAGTCCAGGCGGTTTCGAGCAGGCTGTCATCCACTTTGTTTACTTCCTCGACCACAACGGCGAGCAAATAAAAGAACATGCCAAACCAGAGGAAAGCAATCTTCATGGATTCTTCCATGCCAAAAAGCGCGATGAAAGCCGGCAGGAATGCAGTGATGGGCATGGAGCGCATGGGCGAAGCAACCGGGTTGACCAGATCATGCAGCCAGCGGAAACTGCCCATCAGCAGGCCCAGCGGAATGGCTACCAGCGCGCTCCAAAAGAATGCCTGCGCAATCCGCCACCAGCTCTGCATCACGTTGCCGAGCAGATCATATTCGTTCCAGAGCCGGACGAACGCGCTCATAACTCCCAGCGGGCTCGGCACGGAAAATGGCGGCAAGAGCTTGAAGTAAGTTAGGGCAAACCACAGGGCGATCACCGTTGCCCAAGCCAAAATTGCCAGCGCCCAGCGCGTTTTGCGCGATACACTGTGGCGAATTGTGAGCAGATTCGGCATAGATGCGGCAGCCTACGCTGGCGTTTTGCCGGCTCAGCCCGCTGGATTCGGATAGACCTTGATATCCGTACGCCGATTCTTCTCTCTACCTTCGGGCGATGAGTTATCCGCTACCGGCCGGTCTGGACCGTTGCCTATCGCACGCATGCGGGTTGCCGGGAAGCCGTATTTCTGGATCAAGTAGCGCTTCACGGCTTCGGCGCGCTCGGCGGAAAGTTGCACGTTGTGCGCACGGGAGCCGGTCGCATCGGTGTTGCCGTCGATATCCACTACGGTGTTTTCGTACGCCTTCATAAACGCGCCGATCTCATCCACTACCGCGCGTGAATCGAGCCCCATGTTAGCCGAATCGGTATCGAAGTAAATGGAACGGCGCTGGGTGGCGATGGGCACGGCATTTTTCGGCGGTTCCCGGTATTCGGTCGGCGCTTCAGTCGACGCACTGGGAAATTTGCCGCTCAGCGATTCCACAAAACGCCGGTCTACGCTCAATTCCGGGTCAGAGTTCCGCTTGGTGACCCGTTCTTCGCGGTACATTTCCTCAGCCATCTTGAAAATATTGTTGTAGTCGGAATCGGCCCCGCGCGTACCGAAGAATGCGCGATTCTCGGCGTAGTCCGCAAGTTTGACTCCGCCGAGCATCGTTTTGGCCAAGTCTTCCGGAATGTTGAAGTCCTTGATAGTCCCGATCAACGTATAGGCGCGATTTGGCTGCGCTTTGATGAATTCCACACCGTCCAGCCAACCCTCGGCTAGCTTGGCGACGGTATCAGGACAGCGCGAGGCGAACCGGTCGCTCACAACCAGAACATCGGCTATGAGGTGATTGGCAATTCGCGTGTCGTAAATCTTTTTCGACCCCGCCCTTTTAGCCACTGCGTCGCTCATATCGGGATCCCAGGCAACGGCCGCATCAACTTTCTGCTGGGCAAACAAGGTAGCAGGCTCAATGCCATCCTTTGTGTGAACGGCTTTGGCGAAGATTTCGCGGCGCTGGTCCGTATCCAAGCCTGAGCTTTTCAAGCCATTCCACAGCAGGAAATGGGACGGCGTATAGGGAGCAAACGCGACGGTCTTACCGGCCAAGTCCTCGATACTGTTGATGCCTTGCTTGCCGATCACACCATCCGCCCCGCGCGACCAATCGACCATGTAGAACGCATGCGCCCCGACGCCTCTATCCTGAAACTGGGCGAAATCTTTGGCCCACACGTCGGCGGTGGTGAGCATTACATCGACGTTGTTGGTGGCTAGAGCGGCTGCGCCTTCGGTCCAGTCGTCTATGATCTTGAAGCTGACTTTGAGCCCCTTCTTGTCAAAAATTGAATCGGGCGCGGTATCGAGACCTCCGTTAGCGACGAGTCCCGCCGCGCATCCCACCCAGATATTCACGCGTACGCGCACGGTGCCACAACTGGAATCGGCGGTAGCGCTGGCAGGCAGCGCCAGAGGTTTAGAAGTATCGACGACCGCGTCCGGAACCGCCGCCTTCGACCCAAACCAACTGCGCACATTGAGAAGGCCGTACTTGTCGAAGCTGTAGCCGGCGAGACCCAACCCGACGACGAAAATGAGGGCCCACCCGCCTTTTTCGATCTTTACCGCCATGAATTCCTCCCGCCCCTCACGAGCCCTTTTGCGTTTCGCGCGCGCCAATCGTCTTCTCAGCTGGCTCCGGCGAAGCCTGCGGCGCAATTAAACCCATCTCCACTTTGAATTGCTTTACCAGTTCGGCGGCGCGCAGTTTCTCGGCTTCTTCCTCAATTTTCATTTTTTGCTGATCGACGTTGCCCAACGCCATCTCCATGCGGGCTTCGTTGACGGCGGTGGTTTCTTCGATCTTGCGGACCATCTCATCGTGAGTAGCGCTGATGCCGGTTACTTCAAACTGATCCATCACATCGGCGACTTTCTTCTGCCATTGGGAACGCCGGTAGTCGGAAATGGCGTTCATCGCTTCCCGGGTCTTGCGCTCTTTTTCGAGCATAAACGCTTTCTTAACGGCCAGCGCTTTATCGAAGGCGCTGCGGGCGGTGATGAGTTGCCCCTGTGTGCGGGCCAGCGCGCCGCGAACCTGTTCGAGTTGCATGGCAAAGCTGCCCGCCAAGTCGTCCCGACCACCCTGAATAGCCGCTTGTACCTTCGCCTTCAAGTCGTTGAAATCGGTCTTATACTTGTTCTCTTCCTTCTCGAGCAGAGTGACGTTGGCCTTTACCATCGCGATGCTCTCGTTCATGCGAGGGACCTGGTCATTCATATCGCGAATGTTTTGTTCGAGAATCAGCTCCGGATTTTCCGCCACCGAGATGAAAAATCCAAAGAAAGAGCGGGCCATCCGCGAAAGCCTATTAAACATACGAGTTTTTCCTTCTTTTCCGCCATCAGCTTAAAGGCTTGGAGGGAGCCGCCGTGTTCCCGGTCGTAATCGGATTCTCGGCCACAAAAGGAGATACGCAATCAGCTATCTTTTGTTCCTCCTTCTGTTTCCGCAAGCGCCAGGAATAGAAGCGTTCCTTTTCCTTTGCCACTTCGTCTTTGTTGGCCGCGACACGCTTGTTGTGCTCCTCGACCAACTGGGCGAGTTCAGCCTCAATCGCCTGATTTTCCTTGTCTTTGCGCGCTTCCAACTCATCCAATGCGCGCTGCTGCACTCGCTCAAAAGCATCTAAAGCGCGGTCGCGCTTGACGGCGTCTTCCACGATTTCTTCGATCTTGACGCCAGCCGCGTCCAGCGCGAGCAGGATAGAGCTTTTCTTTACTTCCAGCGGAAGTGAGCGGATTCGTTCGCTCTGTAACATCTCGGCGATCTTCGAGACGGTATAGCCATGTGCGGGTTGCGAGATTTCCGCGGCGCGGTATACATCCTCAAAGTCCGCGTCCGGTTTAACCGACGAATCAAAATGCGGCTCGACAAAGGGAACCGCTGAGGCAATGGCAGCCACACTTTGCGCAGGTTCTTGAGAGGCTTCCGGCGAAGCGGCGTCGACCGAAACAAACATGTTGTACCACTTCTTGTTAATGGCGAGTCCCCGCTAGCCCGTCAGTCTATCATGCGGACCAATGTACGGCCGTTTCAAATGACGATTCCATCTAGGCGAAACGCTAGTTTCGTCGGGGTGAACGGCGGCACGAGCCTCGGCTGGATCGGTAAACTTTGATCCCGCCAAAAACTCCGGAAGTCCCGCTTCTCGCCGGTGCGGTAGAAATGTAGCAGATACGCCATGTCGCAAGCCGTATAGTCGCAGAACCATTGATCGGCGTCTCTGATGCCGATCTGATGGAGCATCCACAGCGCGTAGGTCGCGGCCTCCCGCTCGTATTCCACAATGGCCGGCAAAACGTTTTCAGGCACCGGAGGCGGCTGCGGCCGGCCGAGATCAAAGGCACGCGGGTCGAGGTTCCACTGCACCGTGTGACCGAACAAGTGGGCCAGCAAGAACAAACGCTCTTCAGGAGTCACCGCGTAGTCGATGTGGATCTCCGCCCCGTCCAAGTCGCCGGTCAGCGGATCTGTAATGTCTCTGGTCACCACTCGGATGCCGTAGAAACGCTCTAGATGTTCCTGTACGCGTGCGCCGTATTCGGTAAATGCGGTGTCATCGATCTGCGTCATCCCTATTCAAATTGTATTCGGGGCACCTCACTCATACGCGATTTTCATGCCCACGGCGTCCGCGGGCACCGTGATTCCGAGCGTGCGTCCATTCGTACCAGTGGGGCATTTTCCTCATTGACCGGGGCGCGATTCACTCTGGACCCCCAACCCAACACCTCCAAACCGTAATTTGTAAAGCATACGTCAATGCCGTACAATACATTCAGTGATCGCCGAAATCGTTAGCCTCTCGCGATATGAGTCCCAAGTGTCGGCGCTTATGAGTGAAGACGAGCGCGCGGCCATGGAGTTCTTCATTGCGTGCGCGCCCGAGGACCACCCTCTTATTTCGGGATCTGGCGGATTTCGCAGAGCTCGTTGGGCGAGGCCGGGACAAGGGAAAAGCGGCGGCTTTCCGGTCATCTACTCTACTTCTTCGTAGCGAAGCCAGGACGAATTTACATGGCGTCGATCTACGCCAAATTGCAAAAGAAAAACCTCTCAGCGGCGGATCAGAATGTCCTCGCGAAACTTGCCGCGCTCATAAAGCAATCGTTAAAAGGAGAATCGCAACAATGAATAGAAGAAATCCTGCCGCAAAGACAGCTAAGCGCACATCGCTTGGCCTCGAACTCGAAGAATCCGCCCGGGAGATTCTCGCCCATGCGAAAGGTCACAAGGTCCTTCGCGTCCGCCGCATCGTTTTGCCAGCCGATGTCGACGTCAAGCGCATCCGCCTGGAAGCACGGATGTCGCAAGCTGAGTTTGCCGGGGCATTTTGCATAAATCCAAGAACCCTCCAGGAATGGGAACAAGGACGCAGAAAACCAGACGCGACCGTTCGCGCCTACCTAGCTGTCATCGCCAAGAATCGCAAGGCCGTGATCAAAGCGCTGGCGTCATGACGTTGCGGTGGCTAGCCGGAATAAACAGATGCTTCAACCACTCGTCGTCCCCTTGTCCCAACAGCCGCATCAAATGCCGGCTCGTGTGTGCAAACTAAAAGGTCGCGGCGGGCGCGGCACTTTCACGCTCGACCCTTCCACATCGCTCGCAGGCCTTATCAAATTCGGAACGTTCAGCCGACTCAGTGACCGAGGAGTTTGGGACCATTTCATGCCGAGGAGTTTGTCTGTCAAAACAGAAAAGCTCGCTGACGCTACTGCTCCGAGATACTCTCCGCGCGCTACATGTCGAGACTCGCAAGACTAGGTCCCTAATCCGAATAGAACAAATACTTCCGCCACTGATCGTCACTTCGCCCCAGCAACCGCATCAAATGCCGGCTCGTATGCAAACTAAAAGGCCTCGGCGGCCGCAAAAGCTTCATCCCCGCCTCTTCCGGCGTGCGGCTGCCTTTTCTGTTATTGCAAGGATGGCAGCAGGCAACAAGATTTTCCCATGTCGTTTCACCGGCGCGCGAACGGGGAATCACGTGATCGAGCGTCATTTCGCCCGAAGGCAGCGTCCGGTGGCAATACTGACAGGTATAGCGATCGCGCATGAGAATGTTCTTGCGCGAAAGGGCGCGCGTCTGATGCGGAATGCGGCGGTATTCGAGCAGACGAATCACCGAGGGAACATTTAAGCTTCGCCGGGCGGAGTGGACTTGCGAAGGGGCGATTTCTTCAGCCGAAGCTACGCCCTTCAAAATCAAAACTAAGGCGCGGCGCGCGGCGCAGATATTGATTGGCTCGAAACTGGCATTCAAAACGAGGACTGGCCTGTGAAGCCGGTCTGGACTAGGCATTTCACGCTCCCTTTTCGCTTTCTACTCTTCTAGACTCCTCTTGCTAACTTCCAAACGGCTGGCCAGATCGGGCGGTTGTTCGCCAGGCGCCACTGGGTGATTCGATCCCGTTCCCCACGCGACCGCCGCACTTTTCAGGGCCGTACGAGTCGATATGGCGCGATCTACGCGAGCCAAGGTCAGAGCTGCGACGTGGCCCGCGCCCTCCGCCTTCAAAACGGCCGCTGCTGCCCGCAGCGTACTACCAGTAGTGAAAACATCATCGATTAAAAGCACGCGTTTACCCGCCAACTGCTCTGGGCACTGAATCCGAAAGGAACCGCGCAGATTTTCGCGGCGCGCGGATTCAGTGAGGCCAGCCTGCGATTTCGTATAGCGTGTCCGGCGTAAATTGCCGGCGAGAGGCAGACCGTAACGGCGGGCCACCGGCTTAGCTAACAGCTCGGCTTGGTTGAAGCCGCGCTCCCAGCGTTTGCGCCAGTGCATGGGCATGGCAATGACAAGGTCGAAATTCGCCTCCAGAGGAAGTGCCTGCAGCATGAAACGGCTAAGCGGCTCGGCCAGACTTTCTACTTTCGCGTATTTGAAAAGATGAATGAGTTGCTGGAGTGAACCCTCGTAGCTGCCGAAAGAGTAGGCGGCATCGAAGTTCGCCAACCCCTCCCGGCAGACCGTACAGAGGTCGTGTTCGTCCAGCGGATAGTCATCCGCAAAGGGTGTACGGCAAGCGCGACAGAAAAACTCGGCTTGTAAGGGCTTTGGCAGGGCTAGGCAGGCAAGACAGACAGGAACGCGGGAAATATTGGTAAGCCGTTGCTCACAGAGACGGCAATCGTCGGGAAATGCGAGGTTAAAAACGTGCGCAGAAAGGGGTTTGAGGAACGCCAAGCAAGACGTTGGCCGGAGACCGTTTTTTGTTTGAACCGTCCGAGTCGTAAGGCTAGGGAAGGCGCACCCCCGCTAAACCGCAAGTATACCTCACGGCCGAAAAAGTATGGAGATCTATCTAAAGATCACTTTCAAATTGGACGATTCTTAAGTATGCTTGTAATGCTCACCTGGAATTTGAGCTACGAGCAAACTTAGTATAGGTGAGATGAAGGAACATGAATTCGTTAAGGGTTTTGCTTGTTGACGGCGGTTCGGAGAAATCTGACGCGATTTCGACTACCTTGGCAAGTGCGAACCATACCGTACTACCTACCACGGGCCTAGATGAGGCCGGAGAAGCACTGTTCGTAGAGCAGTTTGACGCCGTGCTCTTGGCATCCAGTTTCCCCGCACCCAGTTTGGCCGATTTTACGGCAAAGCTGCGACGCGTTGAACAGAGCCAGCGTGGCGCGACAAGAATCCCAGTTTTGGCGCTGGGGTCGCTTTCGGCGGTGGACGCCGGCGAGGAAGGCTGCGATGGGTATGTGAATGAGCCTATTGACCCAATTGCACTTACCGGGGCGGTAAGAAGCTTGGCGGCGGCATTAGGAAAGCCAATGGAAATGAAAGTGGCTTCGGGAATCGACGACCTACCGGTCCTTGAACCCGAAAAATTCGAAGAGCAGGTGGGCTACGACAACGAGTTGATGGTGGAAATCATTGACCTTTTCCTGGACGAGCGTAAGGGCCAGGTTTCCGGCATGGAAGACTGTGTAGCTAACAAGGACTGGGATTCGCTTTCGAAAATTGCACACACGATCAAAGGCTCTTTAGGGAGCCTCCATGCAACCCGCGCCCGATCCAGAGCCCAGGAACTGGAGTCGGCGGCCCGCAATAATCAGGTCGAAGTCAGTACGCGTGCGTATCGCCAACTGGTGCGAGATTTGGAAGCCTTGGAGCCAGAGTTATTAGAACTAAAAGACGCGGTAGCTTCGGCGAGCGATTAGTTTCTCTGCGCCTAGTAAGCTGTGCTTCGGCCCACCGGTGATGAAGGCGCGATTTGCGGCGTAAGTTCTTTGGCTCACTTCTCGAGAGGCTCAGCCCCTTCGGGTTGGTCAGTCATGTTCCTGGTAAACTGAGAGTGCTCCTTTCCAGTATTCTTCTATGAGTTCCTCCCCGGTGCTTGATATCGTCTGCGCCCATAGTCCCGATTCTGACGACGCATTTATGTTCTATGCGCTCGCCACGAAAAAGGTGAGGTCGCAAATCCTGAACGTCCAGCACGTTTTGGAAGACATTGAATCCTTGAACCGCAAGGCTCAGGAAGGACGCTATGAATTGACGGCTATCTCCTATCACGCATATCCGTATGTCGCTGATAAATATATTCTTATGGCTTCCGGATCCAGCGTCGGAGACGGTTACGGACCGATGGTGGTAAGCAACAAATCTACCATGACGCCAGCAGACCTGAAAGGGAAGCGGATTGCCATTCCCGGCACGATGACAACGGCGTTTCTGACGCTGCGGCTGTTTGAACCGGATTTTGTTCCCGTGGTTGTGCGTTTTGATCACATCCTCCAGGCCGTGAAGGATCACGAGGTGGATGCTGGCTTGATTATCCACGAAGGGCAGCTTACTTATGGGAACGGCGGCCTTTACTGCGTTGTGGATTTGGGTCGCTGGTTCAAGCAAAAATATGACCTGCCGTTGCCGCTCGGCGCAAACGCCTTGCGGCGCGACCTTTCCCGCGAGGTCCAGACCGAATGCACTCGTTTAATGCGAGAAGGAATCCAATATTCACTGGATCACCGCGAGGAAGCCCTGAACTATGCTTTGCAGTTTGCGCGCGACCTTGATCCTGCG